>NZ_CP147404.1:472500-825000 GCF_037201805.1 Bacillus sp. FJAT-52991
TTTTTTTAAGTTAAGTATGAAAAGTTTTGTTAAATGTATCTTCTTTTTTCTAAAATTAAATTATGTTACGCTTAAAGTAACAACGTTAGGGAAATGATTTTTACCCTACAATGAAAGGGCGGTCAATATGTTAGAAAATAGCTTGTTTATGGTAGCCATTATTTTAATTATTAATGTCGTATATGTATCCTTTTTTACGATTCGTATGATTTTGACGTTAAAAGGATATCGCTATTTTGCTGCATTCGTCAGCATGATTGAGGTTATCATTTATATTACTGGATTAGGACTAGTTCTAGATAATTTGAATGAGATTCAAAATGTCATCGCTTATGCAGTTGGCTATGGTCTAGGGGTTATTGTTGGTATGAAGCTAGAGGAGAAGCTAGCACTTGGTTATATTACGGTGAATGTCATTACGAAAGAATATGATAAAGATTTGCCTAAAACTCTTCGGGCGGAAGGGTATGGCGTAACGAGCTGGGCTTCAAATGGTTTAGAAGGTGAGCGCATGTCTTTGCAAATATTAACACCGAGAAAATACGAATTAAAATTGTATACGAAAATTAAAGAACTAGACCCAAAGGCTTTTATCATCGCTTACGAACCAAAAACGATCCATGGAGGATTTTGGGTTAAAAATGTAAAAAAAGGGAAGTTGTCAGAATGAGTAAAAAGAAAAAGTTTTATGTTGAAAAGAATGAAACAATTGATCAGTGCTTAGAGAGGATGAAAAAGGAAGGTTATGTTCCAGTAAGAAGAATGGAACAGCCAGTATTTAAAGAAGAAGTTGTCAATGGTGAAAAAAAATACATTCCCGTAGGCAGAGAAATCGTGTTTGAGGGGATGTTATTAACGTAAATACGAACATTATAAAATGAAATAAATCAATTGTTCGATTTTTTGTTGACAATATGCTTTTTGACTTGTTAAGATGAAGATGAAGAAAACGAAACCTCATATAATAGTGGGAATATGGCCTACAAGTTTCTACCCGATTACCGTAAATGATTGGACTATGGGGAAAGCATAAATTTATCTGGATCATTTTCATGTTTAATGAGTCTTTATTTAACCAGATGAGTTGCTTTCTCTTGAAAAAGAAAAGGCAACCATCTGGTTTTTTTCATTTTTAAAATTGAATGGAACGTGGAGGTAAAATCATGTCAGTTGACGTTGGCGTTATTATGGGGAGTACCTCAGATTGGGACACAATGAAGCATGCATGCGACATGTTGGATGAATTGCAAGTTTCTTATGAGAAAAAGGTAGTATCTGCTCACCGCACACCAGATCTCATGTTTGAATATGCGGAGAAGGCGAGAGAGAGAGGGATTAAGGTTATTATTGCAGGGGCAGGCGGAGCCGCTCATCTTCCAGGGATGGTTGCTGCCAAGACGACGCTTCCTGTGATCGGAGTACCGGTCCAATCGAGAGCCTTGAACGGATTAGATTCTTTATTATCGATTGTGCAAATGCCAGGAGGAGTTCCTGTAGCGACAGTCGCTATTGGCAAGGCGGGAGCAACGAATGCAGGCTTGCTAGCTGCCCAAATTTTATCTGTTACTAATGATGAGTTAGCTGATCGTTTAGAGAAAAGACGTGACGCTTTAAGAGAAACTGTGATGGAAAGTAGTGATCAACTTGGCTAGACCGATGATAAAGCCCAGTCAGACGATAGGCATCATTGGCGGAGGGCAGTTAGGAAGAATGATGGCTTTGGCTGCGAAAGAGGCAGGTTTTAAGATTGCTGTGCTTGAACCAGGAGAGAATTCTCCTTGTGGACAAGTGGCTGACATTGAGATAAACGCTTCTTACGATGATCAAGAGGCACTTGATCGCTTAGCTGAAGTGAGTGATGTGATTACGTACGAGTTTGAAAATATAGATTATGATGGATTAAAGAGACTTCAAGAAAAAGCTTTTCTTCCGCAAGGGGCAGAATTGATTAAAATTACGCAAAACCGGGTAGCGGAAAAGGCAGCTATTACAAAAGCCGGAGTTCCTGTTGCTCCTTATGCGGTAATCAATGAAACGAACGATATTTATGATAATATAAGTAAGCTCGGGTATCCTGCTGTATTGAAAACAGCACGCGGCGGTTATGATGGGAAAGGGCAATTTGTCATAAAAGAATTAGCTCAAATTGAAGAGGCTGCTAAGCTTTTAGAACATGGTGAATGCGTCCTTGAACAGTGGGTTCCTTTTGACAAAGAAGTTTCTGTGATTATCAATCGGAATACGGCTGGGGAGACTAGTTATTTTCCAGTTGGAGAAAATATTCATAAAGATAATATTCTGCATGAAACAATTGTGCCTGCTAGAATTTCTGAAGAAGTGGAACAAGCAGCTATTCAAGCGGCAGAGAAAATTGCAGAAGCGGTTTCCTTAGTGGGTACACTAGCTGTTGAAATGTTTGTTGGCCAAAATGGAGAGATCTACATTAACGAGTTAGCACCAAGACCACACAATTCCGGACATTATACGATTGAAGCGTGTGATATTTCGCAATTTGGTCAACACATCCGTGCCATTTGTAACTGGCCATTAAAGAAACCAACATTGCTAAAGCCTGCTGTTATGGTCAATGTGTTAGGTGAGCATCTCGATGGGGTGTTAAATAGCTTAGTGGATCACCCAGAATGGTCTACTCACTTATACGGAAAAGCAGAAGCAAAGGTTAAAAGAAAGATGGGGCATATCACGGTCCTGACCAATGAACCAAATGAAGTGCTGAATCAGTTAGATACAAGCGGGATCTGGAGTAGCAGCGAAGAAATGATCGGAGGACAAAAGAAATGATCGAACGTTATACTCGACCTGAAATGGGCGCTATTTGGACGGAGGAAAATCGCTTTAAAGCATGGCTTGAAGTAGAAATTTTAGCTTGTGAGGCTTGGGCTGAGCTTGGCGATATCCCGAAGGAAGATGTGCAAAAGATTCGTGAAAATGCGAGCTTTGATATTGAGCGTATTCAAGAGATTGAAGCAGAAACGCGTCATGATGTGGTAGCTTTTACTCGTGCTGTATCTGAAACGCTTGGAGAAGAGCGCAAATGGGTGCATTACGGTCTGACTTCCACTGATGTGGTTGATACAGCGTTATCTTATTTGCTAAAGCAAGCGAATGACATTTTACGAAAAGACTTGGAAAAATTTGTTGAAATTCTTCGCAATAAAGCGCAAGAGCATAAACATACAGTAATGATGGGGCGTACACATGGCGTTCACGCGGAACCAACGACTTTTGGTTTGAAGCTTGCACTTTGGTATGAGGAAATGAAGCGTAACTTAGAGCGTTTCAACCAAGCAGCAGAGGGTGTAGAGTACGGGAAAATTTCTGGTGCGGTTGGTACGTACGCTAATATCAATCCGTTTGTTGAGGAGTATGTGTGCAAAAAGCTTGGTACGAAGCCAGCGCCGATTTCAACACAAACATTGCAGCGTGATCGTCATGCGCACTACATGGGAACAATTGCTTTAATCGCGACTTCAATTGAAAAATTTGCGGTGGAAATTCGCGGATTACAAAAAAGTGAAACGCGTGAAGTGGAAGAGTTCTTTGCGAAAGGACAAAAGGGTTCATCAGCGATGCCGCATAAACGTAATCCAATCGGTTCAGAAAATATGACGGGCCTTGCTCGAGTGATTCGCGGACATATGTTAACAGCTTATGAAAATGTACCGCTTTGGCATGAACGCGATATTTCGCACTCTTCAGCAGAGCGCATCATTCTTCCAGACGCGACGATCGCTTTAAATTATATGTTGAATCGCTTCGGAAATATCGTGAAAAACTTGACGGTGTTCCCAGAAAATATGAAGCGCAACATGGATCGTACATTAGGTCTTATCTATTCTCAACGAGTGTTGTTAGCTCTTATTGATAAAGGCATGGTCCGCGAAGAGGCTTATGACACGGTGCAGCCAAAAGCGATGGAAGCTTGGGAAATGCAAGTACCATTCCGCAGCTTAGTGGAAGCGGATGAGAAGATCGCATCTAAGCTATCTCAAGAAGAGATCGCCGACTGTTTTGATTACAACTATCATTTAAAACATGTCGATACGATTTTCACTCGTCTTGGACTTGATAAGTAAATAACGGAGGTGTGCGGGGAAGCCGCACCTTCTCTATTGTGTAATGACTGAAGATTGCTAATTTTCCTTAATGGGGGGAGTAATAATGGAAAAAGGCTCAATGCTTTACGAAGGAAAAGCGAAACGAATTTATGCAACGAAGAATGAAGATATTGTATTGATTGAATACAAGGACTCAGCAACTGCTTTTAATGGGGAAAAGAAAGCTGAAATTTCCGGGAAAGGCAGACTGAACAATGAAATCAGCAGCTTAATCTTTTTAAAGCTTAAAGAGCTAGGAATTCCTTCTCATTTTATAGAGCAGCTTTCAGACCATGAGCAGCTTGTCAAACATGTTCAAATTATTCCGCTTGAGGTTGTCGTTCGCAACAAGGCAGCTGGAAGCTTGGCGAAACGTCTTGGGTTTGAAGAAGGAGTATCATTCTCCAAACCGCTTGTTGAGTTTTACTATAAAAAAGACGAACTGGGCGATCCACTATTAACTGATGATCATATTGAGTTATTAGAGATTGCGACAGAAGCAGAAGTGACAGCGATGAAAGAACAAGCACTAAAGATCAATGAAGCGCTTATTCCTTTATTTGCTGAAATGGACATTGAATTAATCGATTTTAAAATCGAATTTGGGAAAGACAATGATGGACACATTATGCTAGCTGATGAAATTTCACCAGACACTTGTCGTCTATGGGAAAAGAACACAAATCGCAAATTAGATAAGGATATATTCCGCCGCGATTTAGGAAATTTAATTGAAGCTTATACCGAGGTATTCGAGAGATTAGGAGGAAATTCAACATGTTCAAAGTAAAAGTATACGTAACGTTAAGAGAAAGTGTATTAGATCCACAAGGAAAAGCGGTACAACAATCATTAACGAGTCTTGGTTACCAAGGTGTAGAAGATGTTCGCATCGGAAAGTATATGGAATTAACAATTGATGGCTCCAATTCTGATGTAGAAGGAACGGTTAAGGAAGTGTGTGAAAAACTTCTATCGAACCCTGTCATCGAAGATTATCGATATGAGATTGAGGAGTGTGTTGGTCAGTGAAATTCGCGGTGATTGTATTCCCAGGTTCTAACTGTGATATTGACATGTTCCATGCAATTAAAGATGAGCTAGGGGAAGAAGTGGACTATATTTGGCATGATGCTGATGATCTGAGCGCCTATGATGGTATTTTATTGCCTGGTGGCTTTTCATATGGAGATTATCTTCGTTCAGGAGCGATTGCTCACCTGTCAAAGGTCATGAACGAAGTTAAGAAAGCTGCAGAAGCAGGAAAGCCGATTTTGGGTGTATGTAATGGCTTCCAAATTTTATTAGAATCTGGATTATTACCAGGTGCGATGCTTCGCAACAAAGATTTAAAATTTATTTGTGGACCGATTACTCTACAAGTAGAAAACAATGAAACGATGTTTTCTTCCGCATATGAAAAGGGCGAAGAAATTACAATCCCTATTGCTCATGGAGAAGGAAACTACTACTGTGACGAGCAAACATTAGAAAAGTTACAAGCAAACAATCAAATTGTGTTCACTTACAAAGAAAATGTGAATGGCAGTTTAGAAAATATTGCAGGTATTGTGAATGAGCAAGGAAATGTTCTTGGTATGATGCCGCATCCAGAGCGTGCTGTGGACGAATTACTAGGCAGCGCGGACGGTTTAAAATTATTTCAATCAATTGTGAAACATTGGAGGGAATCCCATGTCGTTAATGCTTGAGCCAAATGCAGCCCAAATTAAAGAAGAGAAAATCTATCGTGAAATGGGTTTGACGGATGAAGAGTTTACTAAGGTGGAACAAATTTTAGGACGTACACCTAATTACACAGAAACAGGTTTATTCTCTGTTATGTGGTCAGAACACTGCAGTTATAAAAACTCTAAGCCTGTGCTTCGTAAATTCCCAATTTCAGGTGAGAAAGTTCTTCAAGGACCTGGTGAGGGAGCAGGAATTGTCGATATTGGTGATGAACAAGCGGTTGTTTTCAAAATTGAAAGTCATAATCACCCATCTGCGATTGAGCCTTATCAAGGAGCGGCAACAGGTGTCGGTGGAATCATCCGTGATGTGTTCTCTATGGGAGCTCGCCCAGTAGCATTGTTAAATTCCCTTCGTTTCGGTGAATTGCAAACGAGCCGTGTGAAATACTTATTTGAAGAAGTGGTAGCGGGAATTGCAGGTTACGGAAACTGTATCGGTATTCCAACAGTAGGTGGCGAAATACAATTTGATAATTCCTACGAAGGTAACCCACTAGTAAATGCAATGTGTGTCGGTTTAATTGATCATAAAGATATTAAAAAAGGCCAGGCAAAAGGTGTTGGCAACACAGTGATGTATGTTGGTGCCAAAACTGGTCGAGATGGCATCCATGGAGCGACATTTGCTTCGGAAGAGTTGAGTGAAGCATCTGACGAAAAACGTCCAGCCGTGCAAGTTGGCGATCCATTCATGGAAAAGCTTTTGCTTGAAGCTTGCTTAGAGCTGATTCAAAATGATGCCCTAGTTGGTATTCAAGACATGGGTGCAGCCGGATTAACAAGTTCTTCTGCTGAAATGGCAAGTAAAGCAGGTTCAGGAATTGAAATGAACATGGATCTTGTTCCTCAGCGTGAAACAGGCATGACACCTTATGAAATGATGTTATCTGAATCTCAAGAGCGCATGCTGATCGTTATTAAAAAAGGTAGAGAGAAAGAAATTGAAGATCTATTTGCGAAATATGGTCTTGAAGCAGCATCTATTGGTCGAGTAACAGATGACGGTATGCTTCGTTTGCTTCATAAAGGAGAAGTAGTTGCAGAAGTATCTGCCGATGCGTTAGCAGAAGATGCACCTGTATACTACAAGCCTTCTTCTGAACCAGCGTATTATCGCGAGTTTCAGGAAATGGATGAGGTAACTCCTGAAGTGACAAACTATAAAGAGACATTGATGCAACTTCTTTCTCAACCGACAATTGCGAGCAAAGAATGGGTCTATGGACAATACGATTACCAAGTGCGTACCAATACCGTTGTATCACCTGGTTCAGACGCAGCAGTGATTCGTGTTCGTGACACAGAAAAAGCATTAGCGATGACGACAGACTGTAACTCACGTTATATCTATCTGGATCCAGAGACAGGTGGAAAAATTGCGGTAGCAGAAGCAGCACGTAATATCGTTTGTTCTGGTGGTGAGCCGTTAGCAATCACGGACTGCTTAAACTTTGGAAATCCAGAAAAACCAGAAATTTTCTGGCAGCTAGAAAAAGCAACAGATGGAATGAGTGAAGCATGCCGCGTGTTACACACACCAGTTATTGGCGGAAACGTTTCCCTTTACAATGAAACAAATGGAGTCGCTGTTTATCCAACACCGGTCGTTGGAATGGTTGGTTTAATTAAAGATTTATCCCATATTACAACACAAAGCTTTAAACAAGCTGGCGACTTGGTTTATGTGATTGGAGAAGCAGCAGCAGAATTTGGTGGAAGTGAACTTCAAAAATTGCATAACAATGGAAATATTTTTGGAAAAGCACCGAAGCTAGATCTAGAAGTAGAAGAAATGCGTCAAAAAGCTCTGCTTCAAGCGATCCAGCGAGGAACTGTTCAATCTGCACATGATGTGGCAGAAGGCGGCTTTGCCGTTGCTTTAGCAGAAAAAGCTTTCCGTACAGATCTTGGTGTAGAAGTAGCTATTGAAGGAAATGAAACAGCTGCTCTATTTAGTGAAACGCAATCACGTTTTATTGTGACAGTTTCTAAGGAGAAGCGTGAAGAATTTGAAGCGATTATTCCAGAAGCTAAGTTGATTGGAGAAGTAACAAAAGAAGCAAACTTGACGATTAAGCATAACAATGAAGCGATCATTCAAGCGAAGGTTGGTGAGCTTGAAGACGCTTGGAGAGGAGCAATCCCATGCTTACTGAAATCAGAGGCTTAAATGAAGAATGTGGTGTGTTTGGGGTTTGGGGGCATGAAGATGCCTCCCAAATCACATATTACGGCTTGCAGAGCTTACAGCATCGTGGTCAAGAAGGAGCAGGTGTAGTCGTAACTGATGGTAAGCAAATTCGCGGATTAAAAGGTGAAGGCTTAGTCACAGAAATTTTCACTCAAGAGAAAATTCGTGAACTGTCCGGTTTTGGAGCTATTGGTCACGTTCGATATACAACAGCAGGAGGAGGAGGCTATGAAAATGTTCAGCCTTTACTCTTCCACTCCCAAACAGGTAGTTTGGCCCTTGCTCATAATGGTAACTTAATCAATGCGACAGCACTAAAACACCAATTAGAAGCTCAAGGAAGTATTTTCCAAACAACTTCTGATACTGAAGTACTTGCTCACTTAATTCGCCGCAGCGGGTTTGGTGAAATGAAAGATCGTGTAAAAAATGCACTTTCTATGTTAAAAGGAGCCTACGCTTTCCTTGTTATGACAGAGAATGAATTAATGGTAGCGTTAGATCCAAATGGTATGCGTCCATTGTCAATTGGCCAATTAGGCGATGCTTATGTTGTTGCTTCAGAAACTTGTGCATTTGACATTGTAGGAGCGCAATTTTTACGTGATATTGAGCCAGGAGAGCTCGTTATTATCAATAAAGACGGATTACATTCAGAACGCTTCTCATTAGCGACAAACCAAGCAATTTGCACGATGGAGTACGTGTATTTTTCTCGTCCAGATAGCGATATTCATAAAATTAATGTGCATAGCGCCAGAAAACGTATGGGCATTCAATTGGCGAAAGAGGCAAAAATTGAAGCGGATGTTGTCACAGGTGTTCCTGATTCGAGTATTTCGGCTGCGATCGGTTATGCAGAAGAATCTGGTATTCCATATGAGATGGGATTAATTAAAAACCGCTATGTCGGTCGGACATTTATTCAACCTTCACAAGCGTTGCGCGAACAAGGGGTGAAAATGAAGCTGTCGCCTGTTCGTGGTGTGATTGAAGGAAAACGAGTGGTGATGGTTGATGATTCCATTGTTCGTGGGACAACGAGTAAGCGAATTGTGAAGATGCTAAAAGACGCTGGAGCGAAAGAAGTACATGTGTGCATCAGTTCGCCACCAATTAAAAATCCTTGTTATTACGGCATTGATACATCGACACAAGAAGAATTAATTATGTCTCGCTATACAGAAGAAGAGCTTAGAGATGAAATTGGAGCCGATTCATTAACGTTTCTAAGTTTGGATGGAATGGTGGAGGCGATTGACCACGAAAAGCAAAATGGTCAATGTGGACAATGTCTAGCTTGTTTTACGGGTCAATACCCGACAGAAATCTATCCGGATACAATGCATCCGCGTGATAAAGAAATAATGTGTTAAGCAGGAGGGGCTGTCGGTAGAGGCAGTTTCTCTATGCACTATTTTAAGGGGGAGCAACGAATGGCAAAGGCGTATGAAGCAGCAGGAGTCAATATTGAAGCGGGCTATGAAGCAGTAGAACGGATGAAAAAGCATGTGAAGCGGACGAACCGTTCAGGAGTCATGGGAGCGCTTGGAAGCTTTGGCGGCATGTTTGATCTGTCTGCTTTAAATATTAAGGAGCCTGTGTTAGTTTCCGGTACAGATGGAGTCGGCACGAAATTAAAGCTCGCTTTCGGTATGGACCGTCATGATACGATCGGAATTGATTGTGTCGCGATGTGTGTGAACGATGTGATTGTTCAAGGAGCAGAGCCGCTTTATTTTCTAGATTATATCGCTTGTGGAGAAGCTGTTCCTGAGAAAATTGAGCAGATTGTTAAAGGGGTAGCTGATGGGTGTGAGCAAGCAGGTTGTGCGTTGATCGGCGGAGAAACAGCGGAAATGCCAGGTATGTACAGCGATGGCGAGTATGACATTGCCGGTTATACGACAGGCGTTGTTGAAAAAAGCAAGGTCATTACAGGTGAGGATATTCAAGAAGGAGATGTCATCATCGGGCTTCCGTCAAGCGGATTGCACAGCAATGGCTTCTCGTTAGTGCGTAAAATCTTTTTTGATACACATGATTTTCAATTGACAGATGAAATAGAAGGTTTAACAGCGCCATTAGGGGAAGTGCTGTTAACACCAACAAAGATCTATGTGAAACCGGCACTTGAAGTATTGAAGAATCTGGAAGTAAAAGGGATGGCTCATATTACGGGTGGCGGTTTCATTGAAAATATACCGCGTGTTTTACCAGCAGGTCTTGGTGCGGAAATTACTGAGGGAACATGGGAGATTCCTGAGATCTTTCACGTGTTGAAAAAGTATGGTGAGCTGGAATATAGCGAAATGTACAATATTTTTAACATGGGAATCGGCTTAGTCATGATTGTATCGGGTGATGAAGAAGAAAAAGCAAAACAGCTAATCGAGCAAGCGGGGGAGAAAGCTTACACGATTGGTCGAATTGTGACTGGTGAAGGAGTTCAATTCAAGTCATGAGTACGGGAGAAATGAAAAAAATTGCTTTGTTCGCTTCTGGAAGTGGGAGCAATGTTCAAGCGATTGCTGATTCGGTACAAAAAGGGGAGATTCCGGCTGAAATTACAATACTCGTTTGTGATCAGCCGGATGCATATGTGATCAAGCGGGCGGAAAAACTTCAAATTCCAGTGTTTGCTTTTCGAGCAAAGGATTATTCGTCAAAAGCGGAATTTGAACGTGAAATTGTGCAGAAGCTTCAAGAAGCAGAAGTGGACTATATTTTTCTAGCAGGTTATATGCGTTTAATTGGCGAGACACTGCTCAATGCCTATGGGGGAAAAATTGTGAATATTCATCCATCCTTGCTTCCCGCTTTTCCAGGTAAGGATGCCATTGGGCAGGCTTTTACCGCTCGTGTCAAAATTACAGGGGTTACGGTGCATTTTGTTGATGAAGGTATGGACACAGGACCTATTATCGATCAAGAGATGGTACGAATAGCGAA
The DNA here is from genome assembly GCF_037201805.1 of Bacillus sp. FJAT-52991. Lineage (GTDB taxonomy): Bacteria > Bacillota > Bacilli > Bacillales > Domibacillaceae > Bacillus_CE > Bacillus_CE kandeliae. The sequence continues at coordinate 483,516 of NZ_CP147404.1, forward strand.
TGAGGATACGAGAGAATCTTTGCAAGTGAAAATTCAGCAAGTTGAACATCAATTATATCCGAAAGTGATCAGACAGCTTGTAACAGAAGCTTCAAGAGGGGAAGGAAAAAAATGAAAAAACGTGCGTTAATCAGTGTATCAGATAAAAATGGCATTGTTGATTTTGCGAAAGAGCTAGCTGCTCTAGATATCGAAATCATTTCAACAGGTGGAACAAAGAAAATGCTGGAAGAAGCAAATGTGCCAGTAATGAGTGTGAGCGACGTAACGGGATTTCCTGAAATCTTAGAAGGACGCGTGAAAACATTGCATCCATTCATTCATGGGGGACTCCTTGCCAAACGTGATCAAGCGGACCATGTGAAGCAAATGGAAGAGCAAAATATTGTGCCAATTGATATTGTTTGTGTCAACTTGTATCCTTTCCAACAAACAATTGCCAAGCCAGATGTAACGGTAGAGGATGCTATTGAAAACATTGATATCGGCGGTCCGACAATGTTACGCGCAGCAGCTAAAAACCATGACTACGTAACAGTTGTTGTGGATGCGGCTGATTATGATCAAGTGCTAGCTGAGTTAAAAGCAGACGGTCAAACAACAAAAGAAACAAGAAGAAAGCTTGCGGCAAAAGTATTCCGCCATACTGCTTCTTATGATGCGATGATTGCGAAATACATGACAGAGTTAACAGGTGAAGAGCAACCTGAAACGATGACATTTACATATGAAGTGAAACAATCTCTTCGTTATGGAGAGAATCCACACCAACAGGCTTCTTTTTATGAAGAGCCGCTTGGATCTGCTTTTTCCGTTGCTCGTTCGACACAGCTTCATGGGAAAGAACTATCTTACAATAATATTCGCGATACAGATGCAGCATTGCAAATTGTAAAAGAGTTTAGCGAACCAGCAGCTGTTGCAGTGAAACATATGAATCCATGCGGTGTAGGAGTTGGTACAACGATCGAAGAGGCTTATGATCGTGCGTACGCAGCAGATCCAACATCCATTTTTGGTGGCATTGTCGCTTTAAACCGCCCAGTGGACAAAGCATTGGCTGAGAAGCTTCATGAAATTTTCCTTGAGATTATTGTCGCTCCTGAATTTACGGAGGAAGCACTAGAGGTATTAACAGCAAAGAAAAATATCCGTTTATTAACTCTTCCATTTGATGGAGAAAAATCAAAAGAAAAAGTATTAACATCCGTTGAAGGCGGATTATTACTGCAAGATTTAGACAATCATTCACTGGAAGATGCAGATATTCGCGTTGCCACTAAACGTGAGCCAACAGAAGAAGAGTGGGCAGCAATGAAGCTTGGCTGGAAAGTCGTGAAGCATGTGAAATCAAATGCGATCGTTGTAACCAATAACGAGATGACACTAGGTGTAGGTGCAGGTCAAATGAATCGCGTGGGCGCGGCCAAAATTGCTCTTGAACAAGCAGGAGAAAAAGCGAAAGGTGCTGCACTTGCTTCAGATGCGTTTTTCCCGATGAATGATACGGTTGAAGCGGCAGCAAAAGCAGGCATTACAGCAATCATCCAGCCTGGAGGCTCGATCCGCGATGAAGATTCTATCAAAAAAGCGGATGAATATGGCATTGCTATGGTCTTTACTGGAATTAGACATTTCAAACATTAATTTTTAAGCGGGGTGAATGGAAATGAAGGTACTTGTAATTGGACGAGGCGGCAGAGAACATGCTATTTGTAAAAAGCTCGCAGAAAGCCCTCAAGTAGAAAAAGTATTTTGTGCACCAGGCAATGCAGGGATAGCTTATGATGCAGAGCTTGTCGCGATTGACGAGATGAGCTTTGAGGAGCTAGCCACATTTGCATTAGAAAACCATATTGATTTAACCGTAGTAGGACCTGAAAATCCATTGCATGCCGGAATCGTCGATCATCTTCAAACAAAAGGGCTAAAAGTTTACGGTCCTAATCAAGCAGCTGCTGTACTTGAAGGCAGTAAATCTTTTGCGAAAATGATGATGGAAAAATACAATATTCCAACAGCCCGTTACAAAGCCTTTCATTCTTATGATGAAGCAAAAGCATATATTGAAGAACAAGGAGCTCCCATCGTTTTAAAAGCGGATGGCCTTGCCGCTGGTAAAGGCGTAACAGTCGCAATGACAATGGAAGAAGCACTTGCTTCTCTTGAAGAAATGATGCTAGATAAAAAGTTTGGCGAGGCATCTGCTAAAGTGGTCATCGAGCAATTCCTTCAAGGGGAAGAGTATTCTTTAATGGCTTTTGTGAATGGAGAAAATGTTTACCCAATGGAAGCGGCACAAGATCATAAGCGGGCGTTTGACAATGATGAAGGCCCGAACACTGGTGGTATGGGTGCCTATTCTCCAATCCCTCATATTTCTAAAGAAATCATTGAACAGTCGGTCGAGGAAATTCTTATACCGATTGCTAAAGGAATGGTGGCAGAAGGTCGTTCATTTACGGGAATCATTTTTGCTGGTCTCATGCTAACCGAAGAGGGACCGAAAACGATTGAGTTTAATGCTCGATTCGGCGACCCAGAAACACAAGTCGTACTTCCACGTTTACAATCGGACCTTGCTCAAGTCTTCCTTGATGTGTTAGATGGAAAAAATCCTGAGCTTCAATGGAATGATGAATCAGTTCTTGGTGTTGTATTGGCAGCCAACGGTTATCCAGAAAGCTATGAAAAAGGCCATCCGATTAAAGGGATGGACAAAGTGGATGCTTCTGCCGTGTTACATGCTGGCACGTTCAAAAATGAAGCTGGTGTCATTTGTGCCAATGGCGGTCGAGTTCTCCTTGTAACAGGAAAAGCACCGACGATTCAACAAGCCCAGCAAAAAGCGTATGATCGAATAAGCGCGATAGAAAAAGATCACTTTTTCTATCGTAACGACATTGGTAATCGTGCTATTGCGCGCGCTTCTTCTTCGAACGTCTAACATAAACAAAAAGGATGGCAATCACACTGCCAATAATCATGGCCATGACAAAAGATACATCGGTCACATATTCCATAAACATGGTCTTCAACTCCTTTTTTCGTGAGGCTGTCTCTAGACAGCCTCTTTTTAGTTGGATGTACTATTTTTTCAAACGGCTGCTTCCGCTTTTCGATTGTCTAGCTGCAGGCGCTATCGGCTCGAGGTCAAAAGTCAATCTGTCTAAAAGGTTAAAGAACAACCTTTCAGCCAGCTCGTCTTTTGCTTGTCGCCGATGAACGAGCGCCTTCCGCTTTTCAAATTCACATTTTGTTCAAAAAAATTTTGGTTCTTTAGAGCGTTAAATCGTAAAATATGTTACGATAGTCAATAATTTAATAAATGGAATGATAACTTCCTTTTAGGAGGCTTGTATAATGCTGGAACAAAGATATCGCTGGAAGAACAGGCAGCTCAGAGCACATGTGTCGGTGGTTAATGGAGAGATTTCTCCTACGTTAGTTCTGACCAATGCCCGTTTTTTGCACTCTATTCTTAAACAATGGGTGACAGCTAATATTTGGATTTATGAAGATCGTATTGTGTATGTTGGTGAAGAGCTACCAGAAAGTAAAGGTTCCTATGAGATATATGACTGTCATGGCAAAACGTTAGTCCCAGGTTATATCGAACCGCATGTTCATCCGTTTCTGCTTTATAATCCCCAAACTTTTGCTGAATATGCAGTGAAGACAGGAACGACTACTTTCATCAATGACAACTTAATGTTATTTTTGATGTTAGAAGAAAAGAAAGCGTTTTCTTTACTTGAAGAATTACGGACATTGCCAGTTAGCATGTATTGGTGGTGCCGCTATGATGCACAGACAGAATTGGCGAATGAGGAAGAAATTTTTTCAAATACAGCAGTGAAGTCATGGATAGAGCATGAGGCAGTTATCCAAGGGGGAGAACTGACTGGATGGCCCAAGCTTTTAGACGGCGATGATATGATGCTTCATTGGATTCAAGAAACAAAGCGCATGCGCAAAAGAATTGAAGGTCATTTCCCGGGCGCCTCTGAAAAAACGCTCACAAAGATGGCGTTGCTTGGTGCGGATAGCGACCATGAATCGATGAGTGGACAGGATATTAAGAAGCGCTTAATGGCTGGATATATGGTCTCCTTACGTCATTCGTCGATTCGACCAGATCTTGAACTTTTGCTTCAGGAAATGAAAGAAATGAATTTGAATCAATACGATATGATGATGTTTACAACAGACGGTGCAGCTCCTGCTTTTTATGAAAAAGGGATTTTGGACTGGATGATTGCTAAGGCGATTGAACACGGGGTTCCACCAATTGATGCCTATCATATGGCGAGTTATAATGTGGCGAAATATTATAGAGTGGATCATTTACATGGCGTGATTGCACCTGGAAGAGTTGCTAACATTAATATATTAGAAGATGAGTATCATCCCACTCCAATGGCTGTGTTGTCAAAAGGAGAATGGGTGAAAAATCCAGAAGGGTCAGTATCTAATTTCCCTTCAATCGATTGGGCGAAGTATGGATTTGGTCCATTGCAGCTAGACTGGGATCTACAAGAGGAAGATTTACAATTCTCTATGCCATTTGGAATTGAAATGGTTAATAATGTAATTACCAAACCTTACTCTCTTGAAAAAGATGTTTCGGGTGAAGAGCTTTATCAAGCGGATGATGAAAACTTTTTAGTGTTATTAGATCGTCATGGAAAATGGCGAGTGAATACGATGATCAAAGGCTTTGCGACGAATATTCAAGGGTTTGCCTCCTCTTTTTCTAATACAGGTGGTATTCTTCTTATTGGAAAGTGTAAACGTGAGATGGAACGAGCCTTTTATCGTATGAAAGAAATGGGCGGAGGGCTAGTGCTTTCTGAAAATGAACAAATCATTCATGAAATTCCTTTAGAGCTTTCAGGTATGATGTCTACTAAGCCAGTAGAGGAATTAATTAAAGAAGAAGTCGAGTTGAAAAAATTGCTAGTTGATCGAGGGTATCAATTTGATGACCCGATATATACACTGCTCTTTTTATCATCTACACATTTGCCATACATTCGCATCACTTCACATGGAATGTATGATGTGATGAAGAAAACGGTACTCTTTCCGACTATAATGCGTTAAAATAGTAAAGTAAAGAGAATCTATATGGGAGTTTTGTATGAGAACTTTAACCATCATGATCTTATTAACAAACGCTATCATGTTAAGCGGTTGTTGGGGAGAGAAAGAAAACAGTGAAGCTCAGAAAGAAGGTAGCATGGTTTCTCCAGATAAAGAAGGTCACTATGTTTTTCCACTAACAGGTGAGAAAACAAAGGTAGAACCAAACCAACGAGCTACAGCTGTTGTCATTAATAATCATCCAAAAGCACGTCCACATACTGGATTGGTGCAGGCAGATCTTGTGTATGAGGTAATGGTTGAAGGGAATATGACGCGATTTTTAGCCATTTATCAAAGCAAGCAGCCGGAGAAAGTGGGGCCTGTGCGAAGTGCAAGAGATTATTTTATTGATTTAGCCAATGGATATGACAGTTTATTTATCGCCCATGGCTATAGTCCAGATGCGAAAGAGATGCTTCAAAGTGGAGCGATTGACCAGATCAATGGTATTCAATATGACGGAACTATTTTTCAAAGAGATCCTTCAAGAGTGGCTCCTCATAATTCTTATATGATGTTTGATGAAATGACTGAAACAGCAAAGGACAAAGGATATGATTTGCAGACGGCTCCCGACAGTCTGAATTTTATGAAGCGAGCTGAAGTGAAAGAGCTTGCTGGCCCAAAAGCGGAAAACGTTCAGATTCGCTACTCTAATCAAGCTGCTTTTCAAGTAGAGTACAAGTATGACCCGAAACAACAGAGCTATGAGCGATGGACTGGTGGAGAAAAAGAACTAGATCGGGAATCGCAAGAGCCTGTATTAGCGGATAATATTTTTATCATCGAAGCGGGTCATCGCGTGGTTGATTCGGAAGGTCGATTAGATATTGATCTATCATCAGGTGGTTCGGCTTATCTGATTCAGCATGGGATTGTACAACAAGTCGATTGGTCTAATGTCAATGGGCGAATTATTCCTTTTAAAAAAGGGGCGATGGTTGACTTTATACCTGGTAACACATGGATTCAAGTCATTCCTGCCTCAAAAGGGCTCAATCAAATAGTTGAATTTGCAAAATAATTAGCGAAGGGGTTTGAAGCATAGTATGCAAATTGAAAAATTACGTGGAAGAGAGTTAGATCAGCTATTTGAGGCAATTCTGTCTCTTCGTGATTTAGAAGAATGTTATTTATTTTTCGATGACCTTTGTACAGTCAATGAAATTCAGTCACTCGCTCAGCGCCTTGAAGTTGCGCGTATGCTCAAAGAAGGAAAAACATACCATAAGATTGAATCGGGCACGGGTGCATCTACTGCTACCATTTCTCGTGTAAAGCGTTGCTTAAACTACGGAAATGATGCGTACCAGCTCGTTCTTGACCGAATTAAAGAACCGTGCGAATAAATAAAGGGTCTGATCTTCACTGCATATATACGTGATGCGGTGGGGTCAGGCCCTTGTTTTAATGATATAATGAAGGGTGCCAAATGTTTGGCTACTTTTGAATATAGAATGTGGGAGGAAATTAGATGTATGATGTGCGCGAATGGCGTCATGTGTTTAAGTTAGATCCAAATAAAGAGATAGATGATCAGGCATTAGAAAAATTGTGTGAATCGGGTACGGATGCGATTTTAATTGGAGGAAGTGATGGCGTTACACTTGAAAATGTCCTTGATTTAATGGCCCGAGTTCGTCGATATACAGTGCCGTGTGTACTAGAAGTTTCCAATATAGAATCCATTACGCCAGGATTTGATTTGTATTTTATCCCGACGGTGCTCAATAGTCAGAATACAGCATGGATTACGGGTCTACATCATAAGGCGATCAAAGAATTCGGTGAACTGATGGACTGGGAAGAGGTCTATGCAGAAGGATATTGTATAGCCAATCCTGATTGTAAGGCGGCTGCATTAACAGAAGCTAAAGCTCCATTATCTAAAGAGGATATTGTTGCCTACGCCATGATGGCAGAGAATATGATGCATCTGCCGTTGTTTTATTTAGAATACAGTGGAACATATGGAGATGTAGAAGCCGTCAAAGCGGTGGGGGATACCTTAGAGAATACGACGTTTATTTATGGTGGAGGTATTCAGACGGCAGATCAGGCAAAAGAAATGGCTCAATATGCTGATATCGTTGTGGTCGGTAATGTCATATATGAACAGTTAGCAGAAGCAATAAAAACCGTTACAGCAGTTAAAAATGATGTATAATAAGAACATATGTTTGTAGGTGGTGAAAGAATGAATTTTTTAACTGAAAAATTATTAACAGGATTAAATCCTGAACAGCAGGAAGCAGTGAAAGCAACAGAAGGACCACTTTTGATTATGGCTGGAGCTGGTTCTGGTAAAACGAGGGTCCTGACTCATCGAATTGCTTATTTGATGGTGGAAAAAGGGGTGAATCCGTATAATATTCTCGCGATTACCTTCACTAATAAGGCGGCGCGCGAAATGAAAGAACGGATTGGACGATTGCTTGGTGGTGCCGCAGAGGACATTTGGATTTCAACTTTCCACTCGATGTGCGTGCGGATTTTACGCAGAGACATCGACCGTATCGGCTACAGCCGTAACTTTACCATTTTAGATACTACCGATCAGCAATCTGTGATTAAAGGTATCTTAAAGGAGAAGAATCTTGATCCGAAGAAATTTGACCCTCGTGGCTTATTGGCTTCCATTAGTTCCGCTAAGAATGAGCTAATCGATCCTGAAACGTTCAGCAAGAGCCAAGGTAGCTACATGGACCAAATTGTCAGTGAAGTGTACACGGAATATCAAAAACGACTGAAAAAAAATCAAGCGCTAGACTTTGATGATTTAATCATGGTCACGATTCAATTATTCCAGCGTGTTCCGGAAGTGCTAGAGTTTTATCAGCGGAAATTTCAATACATTCATGTGGATGAATATCAGGACAGTGCGACACGTTGCTAATTGAAAAGATTAGCCACTAGCAATTTGCTAGGAGAACTGATGATTTGAAGAGTCGAATGATGGAGTAACGCCCTGAAAGGCTCTCCCTAATCCTCCGAATAGCGTCAAGATAAGTAAGTATCTTGGGGTTATAAGCTCGGTGAAGTCGGCTGAATGTTGCCGTAACAAGCAAAGTTGACGAAAGCTTTCTAGAGGTAGAAGGTGCAACAAATAAGCCGGGGGTCTATAAAGCACTCATGGTGAGAATGTTGGCGCGAAAAAACCAACTGACGAAAATCCGAATGTACGGCTCTAGAGGTATAGATACTAGAAATGGTATTACCACGGTTCGTGGTGCTAGTGAGGTGGAGTAAGAGTTGTCTTTATGAAACACCTTGTCGTGTTACAGGCATGTCCAAGCTAGCAGGGCTAGAGGATTCACCTAAAAGTGTATGTACAGATCAAATCATTGGAACGTGGGAAGCTGACAACGTGGAGGTCTTATTTACCAGTGAAACGGTGATAGGGAAAGGCAAGTTCCATAACTTATCTTTATGTCAGTGATAGTGGTGGCACAGTACCATTGAAGTGATGGAAACATCATGGAGGGATAGCCACTAGTCAATTTGTTAAAGCAACTACATTTATCGTCTATCAGGTTCGAGTATGACTAAGAGAAACGAAAGCCTACCATTTTTAGGTGGTGATTAGTTGACTGATAACAACCAAAAACTAAAGAAGAAGCAAAAATTACGTAATAATGAATACTACGATTTTCAAAAAGAGTTGGATAAGCTGTACGCTCAAAGCAAAAATGGCTATACGTTTCGAAAATTATATGATCTCATCATTGATGAAAGAAATATTAAATTGGCTTATCGCAATATCAAAAAGAACCACGGAAGTAAAACAAGTGGAACGAATGGAAGCACCATTCTTGATATAGGTGAAAAAGTCCCTAATCGCCTTATTCACTATGTAAGGAATAGGATGGCCGATTTTAAACCACGTTCTGTTCGGCGAGTAGAGATCCCAAAACAAGATGGTACAATGAGACCTTTAGGAATACCGACTATAGAAGACCGCGTTATTCAACAATGTGTGAAACAAATTCTTGAACCTATCTGTGAAGCAAAATTTCATCATCATAGCTATGGGTTTCGACCAAATAGAAGTGCAAATCACGCATTATCAAGAGCCATTAGTTTGGTGAATAAAAATAAACTTCATTATGTGGTTGATGTAGACATCAAAGGATTCTTTGATAATGTCAATCAAGGGAAATTATTAAAGCAGATATGGTCATTAGGTATTCAAGACAAGAAGGTTATCAGTATCTTATCAAAAATGCTTAAAACAGAAGTTAAAGGGATCGGGGTACCAAACAAAGGGACTCCACAAGGCGGAATTCTTTCACCATTATTGTCCAACATTGTATTAAATGAATTGGATTGGTGGATCAGCAGTCAATGGGAAACCTTCGAAACAGGAAAGAACTACAATCGGGAACGAATGATTGGCAAAAGATTAGTCTTTGATCAGAGCGCTAAATATCGAGCAATAAAACAGACCAGATTAAAGGAAATGTTTATCGTTCGTTATGCAGACGATTTTAAGATCTTTTGTCGAAATCATAAAGACGCTTTCATTATTTTTGAAGCCGTAAAGAAATGGCTAAAGGAAAGATTGGGGCTTGAAGCGAGTCCTGAGAAATCTAAGGTGATTAATTTACGGAAGAAACATTCCGAATTTCTAGGATTTAAAATGAAAGTTGTACCGAAGAAGCAAAAGTTCGTAGCCAAAACAAATATGAGCGATAAAGCGAAAAAGAAGGCTGTTTCCAAACTACGAGAGCAAATCAAACAAGTAGAAAACGGTCAAAAAGAAGTATCTAAACTCAATGCGATGATTGTTGGTATTCAAAATTATTATCGATATGCGACACATATCACTGTTGATTTTAGTAAAATTGGTTTCTCAGTCAGAAAGACCTTATACAACCGAACGAAAACTATTCTAAGTTATAAAGGTGCAAAGTCCAACACATTTAAAAGGCTATATCCTAAATTCAAAGGAAAAGTGGTATTCATACATGGCATTAATGTTTTTCCTATTGACCATATAAAAACGAAACATCCAACTAATTTTAGTCAGGATATTTGCTCTTATACGGCTTTAGGAAGGCAGAAAGTACATGATCAGCTTAAGGGATATAATCAAGTAATTATTTATCATCTTATGAAAAATCCAGTACCTGATCAAAGTGTAGAATACAATGATAACCGAATTTCCCTTTACGTAGGTCAGCTTGGACAATGTGGAGTAACGAAAGTACCTTTAGAGATTGGGGATATGGAAGTTCATCATAAGACACCAAGAAGCAAAGGTGGAAGTGATGAGTATAAAAACCTGATATTCTTAAAGAAGGATGTTCACAAGTTAATTCATTCAACAGAGGAAGAAACAATTCAGAAATACCTTCAAAAACTGAACTTAGATAGTAAAGCCTTAGACAAAATCAATAAACTCCGCAAATTGGTTGGAAACGATAAAATAGTAGCTGGATGATAACGAATTGATGGAACGCCGTATGCGGGGAAACTCGCACGTACGGTGTGAATGGGGGGAAAAGCTGGAGATGACTTCAAAGGTTTACCTATCCATATCAAACAGAGCCCAATATATGTTAGTTAAATTATTAGCGAGCCGCTTCCATAATTTATGTGTAGTTGGGGACTCAGATCAATCCATCTATCGCTGGCGGGGAGCAGATATTGCTAATATCCTTTCATTTGAAAAGGATTATCCGCAATCAAGAGCGATTTTTCTTGAGCAAAATTACCGTTCGACAAAATTGATTTTACAAGCAGCAAATGAAGTAATTAAAAATAACTCTAACCGCAAACCGAAGAAATTGTGGACGGAAAATCAAGAGGGGCGTAAACTGTCTTATTATCGAGGAGATAATCAGCAAACAGAAGCGCAGTTTGTTGTTGGGAAAATTAAAGAAATGACAGATAGCGGAAAGCGGAAACGGTCGGATATTGCGATTTTATATCGCACGAATGCTCAGTCTCGTGTGATTGAGGAAGTATTGATGAAGTCGAACATTGAGTATACAATTGTTGGCGGAATTAAGTTCTATGATCGCAAAGAGATTAAGGACTTGCTAGCTTACTTGCGTTTAATCGCCAATCCGGATGATGACATTAGCTTGCAGCGGATTATCAATGTGCCAAAGCGTGGTCTCGGTTCCACTTCACTCGACAAAATTTCTCGCTATGCCCAAGAAAATGATTTGACGATTTATCAAGCATTAGCGGAAGCAGATTTTATCGGTCTGAGCGGGAAAGCGGCGAAAACAGCGATTGAATTTCGTCGATTAATTGAAACATATACGCAACAGCAAGAATATTTGTCTGTGTCTGAATTAGTAGAAGAAGTGTTGGAGCGCACAGGTTATCGCGATATGCTAAAAGCGGAAAAAACGATTGAATCCCAAAGCAGACTTGAAAATATTGACGAGTTTTTATCCGTAACGAAAAACTTTGAAGAGGCGAATGATGATAAAAGCTTAATCGCCTTTTTAACGGATTTGGCTCTTGTAGCGGACATCGATCAGCTCGGAAAAGAAGAGGAAGAGCAAGATGCTGTCGTGTTAATGACGCTCCACTCAGCGAAAGGTCTTGAATTCCCAGTCGTCTTTTTAATGGGAATGGAGGAAGGTGTATTCCCGCATAGCCGCTCGTTAATGGAAGAGGCAGAGATGGAGGAAGAAAGACGTTTGGCTTATGTTGGAATTACTAGAGCGGAAGAAGAGCTATATTTAACGAATGCTCAAATGCGTACTTTATACGGCCGTACGAATATGAACCCAGTCTCACGCTTTATTAGTGAAATTCCTGCTGATTTAATCGACCATCTCGCAGTTGCTGAAAAAGTTAGCACACCATTTGGGTTGCGAGGTCAATCAAAAGCACCTCGCCGTCCGATGGTACGTCCGCAAATAAATACAGCTAGTAGCGGTGCAGATTGGAAAGTAGGCGATAAAGCGGGCCATAAAAAATGGGGTACAGGTACGGTCGTTAGCGTAAAAGGCAGTGGGGATAGCGTCGAATTAGATATTGCTTTTCCAAGTCCAACAGGCATTAAGCGTCTACTTGCTAAATTTGCTCCGATTGAAAAAGTTTAAAGAGAAAGGGTGTCTTGATGGACAGAAATAAAGCAGCACAACGAGTACAAGAGCTACATAATGTATTGAACCAATACAATTATGAGTACTATGTACTAGATCAACCGTCTGTATCTGACGCTGAATATGATCGTTTAATGCAAGAATTAATTAAGATAGAGAATGAATTTACAGATTTACAAACACCAGATTCCCCTACTCAACGCGTGGGGGGCGAGGTGCTTGATATGTTTAATAAAGTCCGTCATGATACAGCAATGTTAAGCCTCGGCAATGCCTTTGATGAGACGGATTTACGCGATTTTGACCGGAAAGTGAAGCAAGCTCTCGATGAGGAAAGTTATTCCTACGTCTGTGAACTTAAAATTGATGGACTTGCTGTGTCGTTAAAATATGAACAAGGATTATTTGTTCAAGGGGCGACTCGCGGTGACGGAACGACGGGTGAGGATATTACCGCGAATTTAAAAACGATTCGCTCGATTCCTTTACGGATCAATCAACCGTTTACGTTAGAAGTGCGTGGTGAGGCGTTTATGCCGAAGCAATCATTTATTGCGCTAAATGCGATCAAGGATGAAAAGGGCGAGGAACCATTTGCGAATCCACGCAATGCAGCGGCAGGTTCCTTGCGCCAGCTTGACCCTCGTATTGCTGCTTCTCGTAATCTCGATATTTTCCTTTATGGTGTAGCCAATCCAGGCGAAACCGGGGTGACTTCTCATAGTGCTGGTCTCGATTTACTTGATGATTTAGGCTTTAAAACGAACAAACAACGAAAAGTATGCGATAATATCGATGAAGTCATTAACTATGTCGCTAGCTGGGTAGACAAGCGCCCTGATTTACCTTACGAAATTGATGGGATTGTCATTAAAGTGAATTCACTTGAACAGCAACGGGAGCTTGGGGCTACGGCGAAAAGTCCGCGCTGGGCGATAGCGTACAAATTTCCTGCTGAAGAGGTTGTAACGAAACTAACGGGAATTACATTAAGTGTCGGACGGACAGGCGTTGTGACACCTACCGCGATTTTACAGCCGGTACGAGTAGCAGGAACAACTGTGCAGCGCGCTTCTCTCCATAATGAGGATTTAATTAGAGAAAAAGATATTAAGCTTGGGGATTATGTCGTTATTAAAAAAGCGGGCGATATTATTCCGGAAGTTGTCAATGTAATTGCGGAACGTCGAACAGGGGAGGAAGAGGAGTTTCATATGCCGACGCACTGCCCTGAATGTGATGGAGAGCTCGTCCGGCTAGAAGGAGAAGTCGCTCTTCGTTGTATGAATCCGAAATGTCCCGCACAAATTCGAGAAGGAATGATTCATTTCGTTTCCCGTAATGCGATGAATATTGATGGCTGCGGTGAAAAAGTGGTGGCCCAACTGTACCGAGAACACCTTATTCAAGATGTATCAGATCTTTACAAGCTAACGAAAGAACAGCTAATCAATCTAGAACGAATGGGTGAAAAGTCAGCTGATAATTTACTCCAAGCCATTGAAGCTTCAAAGGAAAACTCATTAGAAAAACTATTGTTTGGTCTTGGCATTCGCCACGTTGGCGCAAAAGCAGCGAAAACATTAGCGCAACATTTTGAAACGATGGATGCACTGGCTGAAGCGAATCTGGAACAATTAACAGCCATTCATGAAATTGGGGATAAAATGGCTGAAGCGATTGTTGCTTATTTTCACTTACCGGAAGTGTCAGAGCTAATAGAAAATCTAAAAGCGGCCGGTGTCAACATGGTATATAAAGGCCCGAAGCTTGCCGCAGTGGAACAGTCGGATTCTTTTTTTGCTGGAAAAACGGTCGTTTTAACAGGAAAATTACATCAGCTGACGCGCAATGAAGCGAAAGAACGAATTGAGGCTCTTGGTGGGAAAGTATCAGGCAGTGTGAGTAAGAAGACAGATCTCGTCATTGCTGGTGAAGAAGCGGGTTCTAAATTAGCAAAAGCGACGGAATTAGACATTGACGTATGGGATGAACAAAAGCTATTGGACGAACTTAATTAATAAGAGGTGGCTCGTTTGAAGAAGAAAATATTTTTGGCGGTAATGACGGCTTCTTTGCTCATTAGTGGTTGTGCGCCGAAATTAGAAAAAGAGGAAGAAGTCATTAAAGGTGATGGCAAAGAGGAGAAAGCGATCATTCCGAATTACCAAATATCTGAGGATTTTTACCGGACGATTACGCCATTTAAACCTGGAAAGGCGAGAGGGTTAGTCGTTTCTAATTTAAATACACGTTATGACATTGTTGAGCTTGAAACAGGGTTAATGAGAATTGCCCAGGAGAATTTTTCCCCAGAGAAATATTTGTTCCAAGAAGGACAAACACTTGATAAAGAGACGATACAGGCTTGGTTAGACCGAGAGTATACAGATGCTCAATTGAAAGAAAAAGGCATGAAGCCTGAAGAGAATTTAGGATTAAACCCGATCGACGACGGCAAAGGTTCGGTGCAAGAGCGCAACGAAAAAAGCCCGATCTATTTAGCGCATGTCATGGAACACAATTATTTAACAAAAACGGAAGACAATTCACTGGAACTTGGCGGAGTAGTTATTGGTCTAGCCTTAAATTCTGTTCATTATTACACAAAAGAAAAATATGGTGCCCAGTATGAGCATAAGATTTCAGATGAAGAAATAGAACGAGAAGGAAAGAAAATTGCGGAAGAAGTAGCTAAGCGCGTTCGAACAATCAAAGGTATAAAGGACGTGCCTGTGACGATCGCTTTATTTCAACAGCAAGCTCAAAACTCAGTTGTCCCAGGGAATTTCATCGCATACACGCATTTAGATGAAGATGAAGATACGATTAGCGAATGGGAAAAGGTAGATGAGAAATATTATTTATTCCCTTCACCAGAGGCAGAGAAAGAACGAAGAGATGACTTGACGTACTTTTTAAACTTCAAACAAGATGTTGAAAAGTATTTTAAAAACTATAGTGGTGTAATCGGAAAAGCTCTATATAACGGGGATGAATTAGTGAGTTTGAGCATTGAAATCCCTATTCAATTTTATGGAAAAGCAGAGGTGATTGGTTTTACCCAGTTTGTTACGGGACTGACGATGGACCACTTCCCTGCTTACACACCAGTTGAAGTAACGATCACATCGGCAGGTGAACCAGAAGCGTTAATTGTTAAAGAACCGAATGCAGATAAACCATATGTTCATATTTACGAATAAAAGAGCGGTCATCCCGCTCTTTTATTTTTTTACAAAAAAAATGTCGAATGAAAATTTAAAATTATTAGAAAAATTATATTCACTTTTTCTAATCACTGTTATATAATACATTTAACAGATAATAACTGTAATATAACAAAGAAAGGATGAATTCAATGGCCACTCAAACAGCTGGCATTAACATAACAGGTGCAATGCGACCGGGTTATGAAGAAATTCTGACACCCGATGCTTTACAGTTTATTGAACAGCTTGAACGGCGCTTTGGAGAACGTAGACTCGAACTTCTTCAAAAACGTCAAGAAAGACAAAAAGAATTTGACCAAGGTAAACAACCTAGTTTCCTAGAAGAAACAGCACATATCCGCAACAGCGAATGGGAAATCGCTCCACTACCGAAAGACCTCCAGGACCGTCGAGTAGAAATTACCGGCCCAGTTGACCGAAAAATGGTCATCAATGCACTGAACTCTGGCGCTAAATGTTATATGGCTTGCTTTGAGGATGCAACTTCACCAACATGGGACAACATCATCGAAGGACAAATTAATATGCGCGATGCCGTTAATCGCACGATCAGCTTTGAAAATCCTAACGGAAAGAAATACGAATTAAAAGAGGAAACAGCTGTGCTCATCGTTCGTCCACGAGGATGGCATTTAGAAGAAAAGAACGTACAACTCGATGGGAAACCGATCTCAGGAAGCCTTTTCGACTTTGGCTTATTTCTCTTCCATAATGCTGTTAAACAAGCAGCAAACGGCACCGGCCCATACTTTTATTTACCGAAGCTTGAAAGTCATTTGGAGGCGAGACTTTGGAATGATGTCTTTCTATTTGCCCAAAGGTATATCGGTATTCCAAGAGGCACGATTAAAGCCACTGTGCTAATTGAAACCATTGTAGCAGCGTTTGAAATGGATGAAATTTTATATGAGCTTCGTGAACATTCTGCTGGCTTGAACTGTGGACGATGGGATTATATTTTCAGCTATATTAAGAAGTTCAGAAATCAAGAAAATGTGATTTTACCAGACCGTGCTGAGGTGACAATGACGGTTCCGTTTATGAGAGCCTATTCACAACTCACGATCAAAACATGCCATCGCAGAAAAGCTCCGGCCATCGGGGGAATGGCCGCTCAAATTCCAGTCAAGGATGATGAGAAGAAAAACGAAGAAGCTTATGCGAAAGTACGAGCGGATAAAGAGCGTGAAGCAAAAGACGGACATGATGGTACTTGGGTGGCTCATCCAGGACTTGTTCCAGTAGCATTAGAAGCGTTCAACGCAGAAATGAAGGGACCTAATCAAATAAAATCGAAAAAACGGGAAGAGGTTCAAGTCTCTGCTGAAGAACTTCTTGCTGTACCAGATGGTGAAATTACTGAACAAGGAGTCCGCGTCAATATTAGTGTAGGCATTCAATACATTGCCTCCTGGCTAAGCGGACGTGGAGCAGCACCGCTACATAATTTAATGGAAGATGCGGCGACTGCGGAAATCTCACGTGCTCAATTATGGCAGTGGATTAGACATCCAAAAGGCTTGTTAACCGACGGCCGCAAAATGACAATGGAACTCTATCAACAGTTTAAGCAAGAAGAAGTACAAAAGCTGAAACAAGAAGTAGGAGAAGAAGCCTTTGCTTCCAATCGATTTGAAGAAGCGGCTGAACTGTTTGATCAATTAATTATTCAAGATGAATTTGAGGAATTTTTAACTTTACCAGGCTACAAAATCCTTTAATATAAAAAAATTTGGGGAGGAATTATCATGACAAACGAACGCGTACAACAATTACAAGAAAGCTGGGAAAACGATGCAAGATGGCAAGGAGTGACACGTCCATATTCTGCAGAGGAAGTCATTAAGCTTCGTGGATCGATCGATATTGAACATACACTGGCTCGCCGCGGGTCTGAAAAGCTATGGAACTATATGAAAACAGAAAACTTCATTAATGCACTTGGCGCACTAACGGGTAACCAAGCGGTTCAACAAGTGAAAGCTGGTTTAAAGGCGATCTACTTGAGCGGCTGGCAAGTAGCAGCGGATGCCAACCTTTCCGGACATATGTATCCTGACCAAAGTTTATACCCTGCGAACAGTGTACCAAGCGTTGTTAAACGTATTAACCAAGCGCTACAACGTGCCGATCAAATTGCTCATATGGAAGGTGATGATTCAATCGATTACTTCGCTCCAATCGTTGCCGATGCGGAAGCTGGTTTCGGTGGACAATTGAACGTATTCGAACTAATGAAAGGTATGATTGAATCAGGCGCAGCTGGCGTTCACTTTGAAGATCAACTTTCTTCAGAGAAAAAATGTGGTCACTTAGGAGGAAAAGTTCTTCTTCCAACACAAACAGCTGTCCGCAACTTAATTGCCGCTCGTCTAGCAGCGGATGTTATGGGAACACCGACTGTATTAATTGCTCGTACAGATGCCAACGCGGCTGATTTAATTACAAGTGATGTCGATCCTTACGATGCACCATTCATCACTGGTGAGCGTACATCTGAAGGCTTCTATCGAGTAAACGCTGGTTTAGATCAAGCGATTGCTCGCGGATTGGCTTATGCTCCATATGCTGATTTAATTTGGTGTGAAACGTCTGAACCGAACCTGGAGGAAGCACGTCGTTTCGCTGAAGCCATTCATGAGAAGTTCCCTGGTAAAATGCTTGCTTATAACTGCTCTCCTTCATTCAACTGGAAAGCAAAACTTGATGATGAAACAATTGAGAAATTCCAAGTCGAGCTTGGGAAAATGGGTTACAAATTCCAATTCGTTACATTGGCTGGATTCCATGCGCTTAACCATAGTATGTTCCAACTGGCTCTTGGTTACAAAGATCGTGGAATGGGTGCTTACTCCGAACTACAACAAGCGGAGTTTGCTGCTGAAAAAGATGGCTACACAGCAACGCGTCATCAACGTGAAGTAGGAACGGGCTATTTCGACCAAGTATCTATGGTAGTCACTGGTGGAGAATCTTCTACTACAGCTCTTAAAGGCTCAACAGAAGAAGAGCAATTCCAAAAGCAGTAATGAAAGTGAGAAATAACCTTCGAGTGAATAGGCTCGGAGGTTATTTCTTTTGATTTCTTTTATATGAAGCTACTAGAAAGGATATGGGCATGGTAAAATAAAATTTGTGCGAATTGCTATAAAACCAGGAAATTTGATAAGATGAATAGTATTGTGAGATGCTTTAATTTTTATGGAGGTGAAGGGAATTGACACGTATTACAGAAGAACAAGTGAGACATGTGGCGAATTTAGCACGCCTTGCGGTGACTGATGAAGAGGTGGAGAAATTTACATCTCATCTTGATGCCATTATCTCTTTTGCTGAGCAATTAAATGAACTAGATACAACGGATGTATTGCCAACGTCCCATGTTTTAGATATGAAAAATATTATGCGTGAAGATGAGGCGAAACCAGGGCTTCCGCAAGAGGAAGTATTGAAAAATGCCCCGGATCATGAAAACGGGCAAATTCGCGTGCCATCAATTATTGAGTAAGGAGGGAACAGGATGTCATTATTTAATCATAAGCTGACCGAGCTTCACGATCTTTTACATAAAAAAGAAGTATCCATCCCAGATTTAGTGGATGAATCTTATAAAAGAATTCAAGAAGTAGAAGGCAAGGTTCAAGCGTTTATCACATTAAACGAAGAAAATGCTCGCCAGCAAGCGGAAGCATTGCAAGCGAAAATCGGAACAGATGAGGCGAAAGGCCTTTTATTTGGTATGCCGATTGGAATTAAAGATAACATTGTCACAAAAGGATTACGCACAACGAGCGGAAGCCAAATTTTAAACAATTTCGACCCGATCTACGATGCAACAGTCATGAACAAGCTTCATGAAGCAGAGACGATTACGATCGGTAAATTAAACATGGATGAATTTGCGATGGGGTCTTCTACAGAAAACTCTAGCTATCAAAAAACACGTAATCCATGGGACTTAGATCGCGTACCAGGCGGTTCTTCCGGTGGTTCAGCAGCTGCTGTAGCGGCAGGAGAAGTACCATTTTCTCTAGGCTCTGATACAGGCGGTTCGATTCGTCAACCAGCTGCTTTCTGTGGTGTTGTAGGATTAAAGCCTACATACGGACGTGTATCCCGTTTCGGCTTGATCGCCTTTGCTTCTTCATTGGATCAAATTGGCCCGGTTACACGCAATGTAGAAGACAATGCGTACTTACTAGAAGCGATTTCTGGTGTCGATCCGCATGATTCTACATCCGCTAATATCCCAGTTGATTCTTATACTCAAGCATTAACAGGCGATGTGAAAGGCCTGCGTATTGCTGTACCGAAAGAATACCTTGGCGAAGGGGTATCGGAAGAGGTACGCCAATCAGTCCTTGATGCATTAAAAGTATTAGAAGGCATGGGCGCAACTTGGGAAGAAGTGTCTCTTCCACATTCTAAATATGGAGTTGCTACTTATTACTTGTTAGCGTCTTCTGAGGCATCTTCTAACTTGGCTCGCTTTGATGGTATTCGCTACGGTTACCGTGCGGAAAATGCCGAAAACTTAATCGATCTTTATAAGAAAACGCGTGCAGAAGGCTTTGGCGATGAAGTAAAACGCCGTATTATGCTTGGAACATTCGCGTTAAGCTCTGGCTACTATGATGCATATTACAAAAAAGCACAGCAAGTCCGTACATTAATTAAAAAGGACTTTGAAGATGTATTTAAAAAATATGATGTCATCATTGGCCCAACGACGCCAACACCAGCGTTTAAAATCGGTGAGATCATTAATGACCCATTAACGATGTATGCGAACGACTTATTAACGATTCCTGTCAATTTAGCGGGTGTACCAGGAATTTCTGTTCCATGCGGATTCTCAAACGGCATGCCGCTTGGTCTTCAAATCATCGGTAAGCATTTTGATGAGAAAACAGTGTACCGTGTTGCTCATGCGTTTGAACAAGCAACAGATTTCCATAAACAAAAACCAACATTGTAAGGGGTGAACAAAATGAACTTTGAAACGGTCATTGGATTAGAAGTCCATGTAGAGTTAAAAACGAATTCGAAAATCTTTTCATCGGCTCCTGCTCACTTTGGGGCAGAGCCAAATACAAATACAACTGTCGTTGACTTAGGCTACCCAGGTGTGCTTCCAGTTGTCAACAAACGCGTCGTCGAATTTGCGATGAAAGCGGCGATGGCACTCAATTGTGAAGTCGCACCTATCACAAAATTTGACCGCAAAAACTATTTTTATCCGGATAATCCGAAAGCTTACCAAATTTCGCAGTTCGATCAACCCATCGGTGAAAACGGCTGGATTGAAATTGAAGTAGACGGCAAAAAGAAAAAAATCGGTATTACGCGCATCCACATGGAAGAAGATGCTGGTAAATTAACGCATGCGGGTAACGTTTCTTTATGTGATTACAACCGCCAAGGAACGCCGCTTGTTGAGATCGTATCTGAGCCGGATATTCGCACACCAGAAGAGGCCTATGCTTATCTTGAAAAAATAAAATCAATCATCCAATATACAGAAGTATCTGATTGTAAAATGGAAGAGGGCTCCCTTCGTTGTGACGCCAACATTTCCTTGCGTCCATACGGTCAAGAAGAGTTCGGTACAAAAACTGAGCTGAAAAACTTAAACTCTTTTAACTTTGTACGTAAAGGATTAGAATACGAAGAAAAACGCCAAGCGGATGTGTTATTATCTGGCGGCGTGATCGATCAAGAAACTCGCCGTTTTGACGAAGCAACTGGTCGAACATTATTAATGCGTGTGAAAGAAGGCTCCGATGATTATCGTTACTTCCCTGAGCCCGATCTAGTTGACATCCACATCGATGACGAGTGGAAAGAACGTGTACGTGCAACGATTCCTGAGCTTCCAGATCAGCGAAAAGAGCGTTATATGAACGAACTTGGCTTACCTTCACATGATGCGAACGTATTAACGATTACGAAAGAGATGGCCGACTTTTTCGAAGCAACGGTGGCAGCAGATGCTGATGCCAAACTTGCTTCCAACTGGTTAATGGGCGAAGTATCTGCTTATTTAAACGCAGAAGGCAAAGAGCTAGCTGAGTGTGTTTTAACACCAGAAGGCTTAGCTGGCATGATTCGTCTAATCGAAAAAGGAACAATTTCTTCAAAAATTGCCAAAAAAGTATTCAAAGAATTGATCGAAAACGGCGGCGATGCGGAGACCATCGTGAAAGAAAAAGGCCTTGTCCAAATTTCCGATGAAAGTGTGTTATTGAAATTCATCAATGACGCTTTAGATGCTAACCCGCAATCCATCGAAGACTTCAAAAATGGAAAAAGCAAAGCAACTGGCTTCCTAGTAGGTCAAATCATGAAAGCTTCCAAAGGACAAGCCAACCCAGCTGTACTTAACAAACTATTACTAGAAGAAATCAAAAAACGCTAATTAGTGGCCCCCAAGCGAATGCTTGGGGGTTTTGTGTATGTCGGGAGATTCAGTAAATCTGTCATCTGAGTCCTCAAAAAGTGGTTTGGACTCAGGAAACAGAGTAAAGGATTCAGCAAATAGTAGGTGTGAGTCAGTAAAAAAGCGCGACTCAGTAAATCTGTCATCTGAGTCCTTAAAAAGCGGCTTGGACTCAGGAAAAAGGGGAAAGGATTCAGCAAATAGTAGGTGTGAGTCAGTAAAAAAGAGCGATTCAGTAAATCCGGCCCCTGAGTCCTTAAAAAGTGGTTTGGACTCAGGAAACAGAGTAAAGGATTCAGTAAATAGTGGGTGTGAGTCAGTAAAAAAGAGCGATTCAGTAAATCCGGCCCCTGAGTCCTTAAAAAGTGGTTTGGACTCAGGAAAAAGAATAATTGATTCATTAAATCTCCACAACGATTCAGTAAAAAGCACGACGATGTTAAATAATTGTAAATTGCTTATCCTATCAAAAGGTTTTGCACTTGATTTGCCGAATTAGAAAGTATCAAATGGGGAAGGAGTGTTTAAATGATTGTTAAAGAAAGAAAAGTTCCGATGAAGATTTTGAAGTTAGAGGCTTTGTTGCGGCGACTTCCTAGTGAACATCCGAAACGATTGCAGATTGAGGAGGAATTGGCGATTAGTAAAGCGGGCTTTAGAGGGGAACAGGCCATAGACTACTATTTTAGTTTTGTTCCGAAAGAGAATCATCTCATTTTTAACGATCTTCGGCTGCCAATGGGCGATCGCTTCTTTCAAATAGATTCTCTTCTTCTCACGCCCAGCTATATTTTAATCATTGAACTGAAAAATATAGCTGGAACGATTTGGTTTGATGAGACTTTTCGACAAATGATACGAGTGCAAGATGGAAAAGAAGAGCGGTTTCCTAACCCAATTTTGCAAACGGCTCGTCAAAAACTTCAATTGCAAGAATGGCTTGCCAAAAATAAATATCAAAAAATCCCTATTCATACTGTTACTGTTTTTACTAATAATAAGTCGATTATTAAGACGTCCTCTTCTAATCCTCATATCATGCAACAGGTCATACAGGCGGAGCAATTTCCGATTTTTCTAGAGAAGATGAACGAACCCAAAATATTAACCAATAAGGACCTTCAAAATTTATCCGCACTTTTTATAACCAATCACGTTCCCACAGACATAGACGTCCTCCAAAATTTCCAAATCGAAAAAAGCGAGTTAATGACCGGAATACAATGTCCACAGTGCTCAGCGATTCCAATGATCAGACATTTACGCAAATGGCAATGCCCTATTTGCTTGCAATTCTCGCATGATGCCCACCTTACCTCCGTCGAAGATTATGCCCTACTTTTCCATCCGACTATTACCAATCAACAGCTTCGCCACTTTTTAAATATCTCGTGTAATCAGTTAGCTTATTATTTATTGCGTTCAATGAATCTATCAAACTCTGGTCAAACAAAAGGGACCGTTTGGCATATAAAGATTTAATTCATAGTTGACAAGTAGGATATAGAAATATAAAATAAACATATAAAAATAATCGGAATTAAAAATAGGAGGGGTTGAGCATGAAAGAACGGTATCAGGTGATGTCAGGTGCTGAGGCGTTTTATTTTGAAGGAAATGAAATTGGAATCTTGCTTTCTCACGGCTTTATTGGAACGCCGCAAAGTGTGCGTTTTTTGGGAGAGAGCTTGGCTGCCAAAGGATTTACTGTTCTTGCTCCTCGCCTAAAAGGACATGGGACTCACTATTTAGATATGGAAAAATGCACGCATGAAGATTGGTATGAAAGCTTTAAACAAGGTTATCGAGCATTAAAAGCCCATGGAAAACGTGTATTTGTGATGGGGCAATCGATGGGTGGCACATTAACTCTTAAATTAGCATCGGAGTATGAGGGTATTGAAGGAATTATCACGATTAATGCCGCTCTAACCATTCCAGAGCTTGAATATTTAAAAAAGACGCCAGCTCCCCGTTTTATTAAGGAAGGAGCGCCGGATATAAAGGCACAAAATGTCGAGGAAATCACGTATGACAAAGCACCTGTCCAAGCCATTCGTGAATTACAAAGCTTAATGGTAGAGATTCCTAGCAAATTGCCCAACGTCAAGGCACCTGCACTTTGCATCAAATCTTTCATCGATCATGTCGTTCCACCGGAGAATACGACCTTTATTTATAAATACATCTCGTCAAAAAATAAGCAGCTTGTCACTTTGCCAAACTCTTATCACGTAGCATCTATGGACAATGATAAGGAAATGATTGTCGAGCATGCCACCCGTTTTATTTGGAAGCATGCCACCAGCATTCAATCATACGCTAATATAAAATAAAAAAGGGTGTCTCAAAAGTCTACGTAGCAAACTTTCGGGACGATACTTCTTATTTGAAAATGCCATTAAATTAGGTTTTTTGCACCTGTCGCTTCGCTTTTGGTGCAGAAAAGGTGCCATCTCAACTACTTATGAGACGGCACCTTTTTTGCAATAGTTATTCATTGAAGTAAGAAAGAACCGTTTCTAAAAGAACATTTACCCCTTTTTCGCAGTCTTCCCAAGTAGTTAGTTCTTCTTCGCAGTGGCTTTTTCCATTGACACTAGGCACGAAAATCATGGCAGTAGGAATATAGCTTGCGAGAAATTGAGCATCATGACCGGCTCCACTGACCATTCGCTTGTAAGAATAGTCCAATGATTGAGTGGACTGTTCAAGCAAATTACAAATTTCACGGTTAAACCAAACTGTTTGTCGATCCCAAAGCTTTTCTACTTGCACAATACAATTTTGCTCAGAAGTATGGTGGGTTAATTCTTGAATAATCGCTTCAACTTGCTGAATGACGTTAGCCTCTTTATGTCTAGCTTCTAATGAGAAGACGACTTGATTAGGGATGACGGTGTGGATATTAGGAAAGACATTCATCCGCCCCATTGTAAAGACTAAGTCGGAATCTAGTGCGCTTAGTCGTTCGCGCGCTTTCGTAATTAATTCATTAGCCGTAAATAGAGCATCCTTTCTTATATACATCGGCGTTGTGCCAGCATGATCGGATTCCCCAGTCACTGTAATTTCATAACAGACCATTCCTAATACACATTCGACGACGCCTATAGATAATGATTCTTTTTCAAGAATAGGCCCTTGCTCAATATGCAATTCTAAAAATGCTGTTGCTTCCTTTAATCTAGCCCCAATATCTCCATTATAGCCAATGGTCTGTAGTGCTTCATTAAAAGTGATACCTTCTACATCCTTTTTTTTCGACATGGTGGCTTTATCGAATTTACCAGAAAGTACACCAGAAGCCATCATAGATGGTTCAAATCTAGCCCCTTCTTCATTGGTAATATTAACAATTGTCAGCGGTATTTTTGGTTTAATATTGTTATCAACAAGTGTGCGAGCAATTTCTAGACCAGCCACAACGCCAAGGATGCCGTCAAAACGACCACCTTTTTTAACAGTGTCCATATGAGAGCCAATCACAATGGGGGGGTTGTCTTCCACGCCTGCTAATGTGGCATAAATATTACCCATGTCATCGATTTGAATGCTCATTCCGAGATCTTTACAACAGGAACAAAAATAATCTCTTGCTAAGCGATCTTCCTCTGAGAGGGCGAGTCGAGTGACACCATTGTTTGGTGTGCGGCCGAAATCAGCAAAACGTTCCAATGTTTCTTTCAAACGTTCCCCATTGATCAACAGTTTTTGCTTCTTCAAATTGCTCACTCCTTCATATTTTTATAGAAAAAATACTATATAAAGAATAATATCACTAATATTCTGTGAATTCTATAAAATATTTATTGTTTATTTTTAATCAATAAATAAAAATACGTCGAATGAGTGCTTATTTCTTTATTTTTTTTCTTTATTGTATTGATCTAGTCCTTTTTTGAATAAATCCAGAATGATATCATGCTGTGTTTTGCTGATCACATGATTTTTAATTTCGTTTAATTCAGCTACTAAGTTTGCATCAAGGTGTAGGTTAATCGTCTTACCTTTGTCTTTCGGTTTGATTTCATAGCCTTGCTCGGTTTTTTTTGCAAAACCTTCTAGGATCATTTCTTCAGAAAAGCAGGATTTGTCAGGTAGAATAATGACTTCGCCTTCAAAATATATTTTTGATAGATCCTGTTCAAAGGAAATGGTTAAAAAATGATTGGCTTGTTGGTTAGCCTGCTTAATTTTTCGGGCGATTTCCTGATTGGGAACGGTATTTTCTAGTACGATTTTGACCTTCAATTAATCATCAACTCCTTGAATCAGTTGGAGATTTTTTTCCTTTACATCCTGCAAAGTTTCAAATGATCCTTCTATTTGAATGATATAGTGAAATTCGTCTTGATGTAGGTGAGAATCAATCACCATGCCAATCAAAGGCTCTTTCTCCGATTGGGTTACGAGAACACGGTCGAGCACCTCATATTCCGGCAATAGATAGCCTTTTTCTTCGTGTAAAAATCGATATGTATCAACTTTCGGGTATAGAAATCGTTTCTTTCCTTGCTTGGATTGCAGTGCCCAAAATTTATCTTTCTCCTCCACAACCTCACCAAGAAATCCTTCATCTGCCCATCTTTTAATGGTGGACATGTTTATTTTCTTACCCACTTTTTTTTCGATTAAATCGATAATCTCTTTGGAAGAGATATAGTTTTCGCGTTCTCTTTCCTGGTCGGTTAAAGCTTCTAAACGTTTATACAAGTCTTGCAAAAGTAGTTGTTGTTCTTGCAACTTTGTTTCTGCTTTATGGATAAGTAACTCTAATTCCGATCTTTTCAAAAACTGTCACGCCTTCCTTTTGCTGATCGATAAGTATAAAGAGATAGTTTCATTTTACACCATTTTTGAGTGATAGAGAACTGAGGCTGAAACTCGAATTGGATTTATTAATTAAATATACATTGGTAAAAAAGCAAAAAACGACAAAATATAAAAATAAAAAAAGCAATCAATTTATTGACAAACACAGAATGATATCATACTATAAACTTCAAGAATATTTAGAAAAAAGAACGTTTTGTGATACGTTACATGAGGGATGGGGATCATCTTTCCTTATTATTTTCTGAGCTTGACGAATACTTGAGAGGCAGTGCAGGTAAAGTGGCATGGAAATCAGTGAGGGGGAATGAATATGCACTTAAATCGAATGAAGAATAAAGGCATCTCCTTAAATCATTTAAAAGCCAACTTTTATGAAATGGAGCCCGATTTAACAACGAATGAAGCAGTTGAGGAGTCGAATCGTTGTCTTTATTGTTATGATGCTCCGTGTATAAAAGCTTGTCCGACTGGTATTAATATTCCATCATTTATTAAAAAAATTGCCTCAGGAAATATGAAAGGTTCGGCTCGTGTCATTATGGAAGCTAATCCTGTTGGCGCAAGCTGCGCGCGTGTATGCCCAACAGAAGAATTGTGTGAAGGAGCTTGTGTGCTCAATGAAGCCTCTTTACCGATTATGATTGGTAATTTACAGCGTCATGCAACAAATTGGGCGATGAAAAATGAGGCACAGCTGTTTGAAGCTGGCGAAAAAAACGGCAAGAGTGTAGCAATTATTGGCGGCGGTCCAGCAGGATTAGCAGCGGCTCGTGAGTTAGCTCGATTAGGCTATGATGTAACGATTTTTGAAGCAAAGGAAAAAGCAGGAGGGCTCAATACACACGGAATTGTTTCCTTCCGATTGCCTCAAGAAATTTCGTTATGGGAAGTGGAACAAGTAGAGAAATTGGGTGTGTCCATTCGTACGAATACAAAGGTCGGAAAAGATATTTCAGTGGATGAAATATTAAAGCAATTTGATGCAATTGTGCTAGCAGTTGGGATGTCAAAAGTACCGATGTTAGGCATTGATGGCGAAGAAGCAGAAGGTGTGTATGATGCGATTGATTTTGTTGAAAGGACGAAAACGCCTCCTCTTGAGCAGCAATTCATTGGCAAGAGGGTTGCTGTGATTGGGGCTGGAAATACAGCGATTGATGCAGCGACTTGTTCCGTCCGATTAGGGGCTAGTGATGTGAAGATGATTTATCGCCGAACAGAGGCGGAAATGACCGCTTATGAATTTGAATATGAGTTCGCGAAGCAGGATGGCGTGGAATTTAGATGGCTGACACAGCCGGTGAAAATTATGAAAGATGAGACAGGAAAAGTGAAGGCTTTAGTCTGCATGCGGATGGAGCTTGGAGCACCTGATGAGTCAGGGCGCCGTCGTCCAATTCCAGTAGCTGAATCAGAATTTATTATGGAAGTCGATGTTGTTGTGAAAGCGATCGGCCAAACCCGTTATGTCGATTTAATTGAACAATTAGGATTGGAGCATACAAAAGGGGTTGTCAAAATTGATACAAAAACTCACCAAACATCTCATCCTAAAATATTTGCAGCGGGGGATGTTATTTTTGGAGATGGTCAAGGAGAGGCGATGGTCGTTACAGCAGCCCAACAGGGGAAACTAACCGCTTATGCCATTCATCAGCAATTGATTGTGGATCATGTATCTTTAGAAAACGTATAAATGAATACACTAGAACACCATTTAATAAAAGGTAGGAGGAGTTCAAATGGCAGATTTACGAGTAAACTTTGCCGGTATTAAAGCACCTAATCCTTTTTGGTTGGCGTCTGCACCGCCCACTAACTCCGGTTATCAAGTACAAAGAGCGTTTGAAGCTGGCTGGGGAGGAGCTGTGTGGAAAACGCTTGGAGATCCAATTTTAAATGTCTCTTCTCGCTTTGCTGGTGTTCATTTTAACGGTCAACGAGTGGCAGGATTCAATAATATTGAATTGATTACAGACCGTCCACTGGAAGTAAATTTAAAAGAAATCTATGAAACGAAAAAGCGATTTCCTAACCATGCGTTAATTGTCTCGCTTATGGTCGAACCGAAACAAGAAAAGTG
Source organism: Bacillus sp. FJAT-52991 (assembly GCF_037201805.1). Classification (GTDB taxonomy): domain Bacteria; phylum Bacillota; class Bacilli; order Bacillales; family Domibacillaceae; genus Bacillus_CE; species Bacillus_CE kandeliae. The sequence continues at coordinate 512,328 of NZ_CP147404.1, forward strand.
GCATGAAATTGTTAAGAAGGTCGAGGCTGTTGGTGTCGATGGGTTAGAGCTAAACTTTGGCTGTCCTCACGGGATGGCAGAGCGCGGTATGGGGTCTGCTTCAGGACAAGTGCCAGAATTAGTTGAAAAGCAAACGTATTGGGTGAAAGAAGCAGCGAAAACCCCCGTCATTGTTAAATTGACCCCCAATATTACGGACATTACGGCTACGGCATACGCCGCTGTGCAAGGGGGAGCTGATGCGATTAGTATGATTAACACGATTAATAGTTTAGCAGGAGTAGATATTGATTCGTGGAAGACGATTCCACATGTTGCTGGAAAAGGGGCTCACGGTGGGTACTGTGGACCAGCTGTTAAACCAATTGCCTTAAATATGGTGGCGGAATGTGCCCGCAATAGTGAGATTAGTGTTCCGATCTCAGGGATGGGCGGTGTCTCTAGCTGGAGAGATGCTGTTGAATTTATGCTGATGGGGGCAGGAAGCATTCAAGTCTGCACCGCCGCTATGCATCATGGTTTTAGCATTGTGGAGGATATGGTAGATGGATTAAATAATTACTTAGACAGTAAAGGCATTGCTACGCTTGATGGTCTCATCGGTCAGGCTGTGAAAAATTATTCGGATTGGGGCAACTTAGATTTAAATTATAAAGTGGTGGCCCGAATCAATCATGATGTCTGTATCAATTGTAATAAGTGCCATATCGCTTGCGAGGACACATCACATCAATGTATTGAACGACTCACCAATAAAAATGGAGAAGCTTATTTAAAAGTCCGTGAAGAAGATTGCGTAGGCTGCAACCTCTGTTCCATCGTCTGTCCAGTTGATGGAGCGATTGACATGGTAGAGATACCGAACGGGGAGCCAATGACTTGGAATCAGCGCCAAGCAGCAATTAAACTACCAATGTGTCAATCATAAAGCCTCTTGTTTTTATTTGGGAGAATACGAGTGTAAAAAGGGAGGATAAGCCATCATGAAAAAATTAATTACAAATGGAACGATCGTCACGGCAACGGATCAATATGAAGCAGATCTCCTGATTGAAAATGGAATCATCACAGCCATTGGATATCAATTAAATACACCCGTCGATGAAGTGATTGATGCAAAAGGGGCGTATATTTTTCCTGGAGGGATAGATCCTCACACGCATTTAGATATGCCATTTGGAGGAACAGTCACAAGCGATGATTTTGAAACGGGAACGATTGCAGCTGCTTATGGCGGCACAACAACAATCATTGATTTCTGTTTAACAAATAAAGGAGAGCCGCTTCAAACAGCGATTCAAACTTGGCATGACAAATCGAAACAAAAAGCCGTGATCGATTATGGGTTTCATTTAATGATCAGTGAAGTGAACGAACGTGTATTGCAAGAGATTCCTCAAGTGATTGAAGATGGGATTACTTCTTTTAAAGTATTTATGGCTTATAAAAATGTATTTCAAGCGGATGATGAAACACTCTTTCGCACGCTTGTGACAGCGAAAGAGCATGGGGCACTCGTTATGGTCCATGCCGAAAATGGTGATGTTATTGACTATTTAGTAAAGGAAGCATTAAAGAATGAACAAACCGATCCGATTTATCATGCCCTCACACGGCCCCCTGAAGTGGAAGGAGAAGCGACTAGTCGAGCGGCCCACTTAACCGGTTTAGCTAATTCTCAACTATATGTTGTGCACGTATCATGTGCGGAAGCTGTGGAAAAGATTGCAGCCGCTAGACAAAAAGGCTATCAAGTGTGGGGAGAGACATGTCCACAATATTTAGTGTTGGATCAATCTTATTTAGAAAAACCTAATTTCGAGGGAGCGAAATATGTTTGGTCCCCGCCATTACGAGAGAAGTGGAATCAGGATGTTTTATGGAATGCTTTGAAAAACGGCCAACTCCAAACGCTCGGATCTGATCAATGTTCATTCAATTTTAAAGGACAGAAAGATTTAGGAAGAGAAGACTTCACTAAAATACCGAATGGCGGCCCGATTATTGAAGATCGATTTAGTCTCTTCTTCTCTGAAGGAGTGAAAAAAGGGCGCATCTCACTTAACCAATTTGTCGACATCGTGTCTACTAGAATTGCTAAACTGTTTGGGTTATTCCCGCAAAAAGGAACGATTGCTGTTGGTAGTGATGCGGACTTAGTCATTTTTGATCCCGAGAAAGAACGTATCATATCAGCTGATACTCATCATATGAATGTCGATTACAGTGCATTTGAAGGGATGAAAATTACCGGGGAACCGATTTCTGTTTTATCACGTGGAGAATTCGTGATTCGTGACAAACAATTTGTTGGTCAACCAGGAGCAGGTCAATTTTTGAAAAGAAAGCGATTTCGAAATACTGTTACAGAAGTAGAAGGAAGCGTGAATATGAAAAACTGAAACTCCTTTGCTGTGAGAAGACAAACTCCGATCACTCAAATAAAGGAGAGTTGAAATGAAAAAAAATAATCAGTATTTGAAATCACCCGATCTTCTACCAATTGCTCATGGTGATAGAAAAATTGGAACGCTTGGATTTTCGATGATGTGGGTAGGAATGGCAGTAGTGTTAGCGGCTTTTGCGATCGGTGGGGCAGGAGTACAGACGATGCCGCTGACATGGGTATTACTAGCTTCTTTCATTGGGTGTCTAATTATTGGTTTTTTAATAACTGTTATTGCCGATATAGGGATTGAACATGGGATCTCTTTTCCGATCTATTTGCGAGCTCCATTTGGCACATTTGGCACCCATCTGCCTTCTGTTCTTCGAGGAGTCGTTGCTTCGATTTGGTTTGGGATTAACTCTTACTTTGGAGCAGCCGCCATTAACGGGATATTAAATATTATGACCGGATTTGATAACTGGTTTATATGCTTTTTTGTCTTTGTTGCTCTTCAAGTGATTAATACATCTATTGGAATTAAGGCAGTCGAACAGTTCGCTAATTTAGCAGCTCCAACGATTATATTAATTTCCATTTGGATGTACTATACATTAACTGATCAAGCTAGTGCAGCGGATAAAAACGTTTGGACATGGATTGAAAACCCCGTATCAGGAGTCGCTTTATTTGCTCCTTTTTTAACGGTCGTGCTAGGAAATATGGGGTATTGGTCTACTTTGTGTGCGGATATCTCTTCACTATCTCGTTTTATTAAAGCTCCTAAGTATGAACGAAATTGGATCAAACGCAATAAAGGAGCCTTAGTAGGTAGTGTAGTTGCTTTACCATTGACTCAAACATTCATCGTTGCCATTGGTGGGGTAGCCTATATTGCTGTAGGAAATTACGATCCAATTGTTGCTTTACAAGAATCGGCCGGTGGAATCATCTTAGGTGTTTTACTCGTGATGATTGTGTTTGCCCAATGGTCGACGAATACAACAGCGAACTTAGTGCCTGCAGCTACGGTATTTTCGAACGTTGGCGGCCCAAAAGTTCCATTTTATGTTGGGGTTATCTTTGCTGGGATCATTGGCATGGTGACTCAGCCTTGGAATCTTTTTAACACGTTAATGCCTTTTTTATTAATTAGCGGCGGAGTGTTATCCGCTATTGTGGGTATTTTATATACGGACTATTATTTGATTCGCAAACGTCGAGTAAATGTCGTCGAATTGTATGAAAGTAATGGACAGTATAGTTATCATTTCGGAGTGAACTGGGCTGGTTTAATTGCGTGGTCCATTGGTGGTGTAGCCTCCGTTGTGTTTTCTGAGTACTCTTTTATATTGGGTTTTCTATTATCAGCCGTTAGCTATTATGTGCTAGCAAAATATTGGTGGTTCAAAAAGTATAAACAAGCAGAATTAGAGGACCCTAGTGATGAAAAGTATTTAGGAATTACTGTCGGACGTGATTGGATTATTGAAAGTGAAGACGAAATCAATAGTCAAACGGGTGCGTAAATAGTCGATCGACACAAGGTGTAAGGAGGTAGAAATATGTCATCATATCAAGAATTTTTAGCAGAAAAACAGAAAATTGATCAATTGTATAAACAAGGGTATGTTATTACTCAAGTACATGAAAATTTAAGTGGTGCCTTTCTAACATTTGAAAGGTCAGGAGCGAAGGGGCGTAAGGATTCAAGAAAAGTAAAACTGCATATTTTAACAGCAGATGGCCGAAAATATTTTTCTAATCTCCTTATTAATCATCAGAAAAGCTTAGCCTAACAAGTATATAAGGGGCGTTTAGTTAAACTCTTCATAAGAGGTGGTAAGGGAATTGTCGGAACCATGAATATTAAAGACAAGTGCCACCTCTATATCTTTAATCTGTTTTTCTTGGTCGTATAATATATAATAAATAATTTCATCATCAATATGATAAATAATTCCATCGTGAGAATGCGCTAATAAGAAGTCACGCGTATCATTGCCAATTTGCATAGCTAGTTCTAAGGGACTGCTTGTTGCTTGAGGGACTAGATGATGGATATTTTCGTATTTCCAACGTAACGCCTCTTTTTTTAAACGTGCCTCGCTATATCGATAATTTAAGATAAATGGATTTTGTAAATAAATCTTTTGTGTTAACACCACTGCTTTCTGTTCTTCTTCTGCATCGGCATGACAAAAGGCGTAGCGGGCTGCCAGTTCCAAATCGTTAATAAGATAAAGACCTGAACCAAATAATGATCGGGCAGCTACATTGTGATTAAAGGCTCTGAATTCATGGCGCTCATATTTTTGATGACGGACAACTTCTTTCGCTTCTTTATAACTAATCCCACGATAAGCTTTTCTGTCCAAATTGAACCCTCCCACTTTATAATGAACCGTTCATTTTTGTTTTTTTATTATAAAAGCGCTTACATTTATGCGTGTAGAAATATAACTACCGACATCAGTAGCTAGTAGTTATTCGTTTTTATTTGTCACGGGTATATGGAAAAGAAACCTATCCTATATATTTCTAGTAGGTATGAAAAATTCCTCTTTTTGTTTTAAGAATTGAGGAAGAGTAAAGGGGCTTCATCGCATCCATAAAAAGAAAAGACGAAATCTTTGTGATTCCGCCTCATAATAATTTTATCCCGCATTAACGGGCTGTAAGACCTCCACCTCAACATGACAGAAGAAGCGTAGGCATGTAGGTGGGGGATCAACAGCCCGTAAACGCCCGATCCATTCGGGCCTGCACGATGCGGGTTACAAAGGCGTTGCAACAGGACGTTGCGCTCTTAGCCTTTGTTCCTCTTTTAATCAGTGGGGGATGAAGAAAACCCCCACTGATTGAAGTTTCACTTTATTTCAGCACATCTGCAAGAATATCAACCGCTTGTTCCATTTCTTCTTTCGTGACAGTCAGTGGAGGAAGCAGGCGAAGGACATGGGGACCAGCTGTTAAAATGAGCAAGCCTTTTTCGCGGGCCACGGTGACAAATGGAGTAGCTTCACCATCGAGTTCAATGCCAATCATTAAGCCTTTTCCCTTTATTTTTCTGACGTGTGGGACAGCTGAGAGGGCTGTCTCTAGCATGTCGGACAACGCGGCCCCTTGTTTTGTGACTTCATCTAAAAAGCTATCATTAAAAATGATTTGCAGTGTTGCTTTCAAGTGTAAAACTAAGCGAAGAATATTAAAAATGCTTAGAAAGCATTTTAAGGCTGTACATCCATAGGTTTTAAATGATTTAAAACTTTCATTATGTTAAAAATAGGTATGATTTAACTATTACTTTTTTTGTAAATATGTAATTATAAAACTTGTATATTTGAACATTATAAAAAAGGCAGACATACACATAAAGTAAAAATAGTGCAAGAGCACAGATCCAATTGGGATGGTGTGTTATGGAAAAAGACTTTTTATGGTGGTGTAGGAAAACCAGCAATAAAACATTATTCCGTTGATAGAAAGTAGGCGAACAAATGCTAGAACAAATGACTAAGTGGCTTTTACTTGCTATACTCGCTGTTTCGTCTATTAGTTTAATAGTTGTCTTTCAATTGGATTATACACCTGAAGCATTAAGTGCCAGGGCAGTTCCATTAGCAATTGTTACAGGCCTTTCTGCCATAGCAGTTTCCCTGTTGTCCAGAAAATAAAAGTCTATTTTTACAATGAGAACGCTTTTTGAGCGTTCTTTTTATTTTTTTAAAGGCTTCCGATCTACGAAAAATTTTTTAGCTAAATAAAGTCACGCAAGTTCGTGGGGGATCAAAAGCCCGTAAAAGCCCGATCCGTTCGGGCCTGCACGATGCGGGTTACAAAGGCGTTGCAACAGGACGTTGCGCTCTTAGCCTTTGTTCCTCTTTTAATCAGTGGGGGATGAAGAAAACCCCCACTGATTGAAGTTTCCCTTTATTTCAGCACATCTGCAAGAACATCAACCGCTTGTTCCATTTCTTCTTTCGTGACAGTAAGTGGGGGAAGCAGGCGAAGGACATGGGTGCCGGCCGTTAAAATGAGCAAGCCTTTTTCGCGGGCGGCAGTGACGAATGGAGCGGCTTCACCATCGAGTTCAATGCCAATCATTAAGCCTTTTCCCTTTATTTTTTTGACGTGTGGGACAGCTGAGAGGGCTGTCTCTAGCATGTCGGCCAACGCGGCCCCTTTTTTTGTGACTTCATCTAAAAAGCTATCATTAAAAATGGTTTGCAGTGTTGCTTTAGCCGCTGCTAGTGCGACAGGATTGCCGCCAAATGTTGAACCGTGTGAGCCAGGTGAGAAGGCGGTTGCTAGTTCTTTTTTTCCGATGATGGCACCAAGTGGCAGACCGCTCGCGATTCCTTTCGCTGTGGACACAATATCTGGGTCGAGGCCGAGATGTTGAAAGGCAAAGGCTTTTCCTGTTCGACCGATGCCTGTTTGTACTTCATCAATGATGACGAGTGCCCCTTTTTGATGAGCAAGCTCAACCGCTTTTTGTAAAAACTCGGCTTCTCCTGAATTGATGCCGCCTTCTCCTTGAATCACTTCAAACATGATCGCAGCCGTGTCTTCATCTAGTGTTTGTTCAAGTGCTTTCCAATCGTTCAAAGAGACATATTCAAACGTTGGTAACATCGGGCCGAAGCCAGTTTTTATTTTATCCTGCCCAGTAGCGGCCATTGTGGCAAAGGTACGGCCATGGAAGGAATCGAAAAACGTGATGATTTTGCTACGGCCAGTGGCTTTACGAGCGAGCTTGATTGCCGCTTCATTCGCTTCTGCACCACTGTTGGCAAAAAAGACGAGGTCGAGTCCGGATGCTGCTGTTAATTGTGCGGCCACTTCTTCTTGTAGTTCAATCTGAAACAAATTAGAGGTATGCCAAAATTGATTTAGTTGTTCTTCAACGGCTTGCTTCACTTGATCAGGGACATGACCGAGGTTGCAGACACTGATCCCAGAAGTGAAATCTAAATATACTTTTCCGCTGTTATCTGTTAGCCAAGCACCTTTTGCAGCAACGGGTGTGACATCCCAACGAGCGTAAGTAGGGAATAAGTGGCTCATGAAATCACCTTTTCTTTCACAAATTTTGTACCATACCATTCACCATTTTGGTAAAAGGCTTTCTTTCCAGAAACGATATGAACTTGATTGACATGATCAGAAAACGTTTTGATTGCCGATTGGACTTTCGGAATCATTCCGCCGCTGATGACACCACTTTCAATAAGCTCGTTCGTTTGTGCTTCGGATAGTTGAGGAAGTAACTCCCCATCTTTCATAACGCCATCGACATCAGTCACCATTAGAAAATGTTCAGCCTTTAAGGCGTTGGCAACCGCAGCCGCAGCGAGGTCGGCATTAATATTTAACACCGTACCATTCGGACCAGCAGCAATCGGCGTGAGCACCGGAAGCAGCTGTTGCTCGCATAATAATTGAAGGAATGCACTGTTCACTTTCGTTACTTCACCAACAAAACCAAGCTGCTCTTGATCAATAAAGTTTGCTTGAAGCAGACCATTGTCGCTCGAATTTAATCCAATCGCGGCTAAACCATGCTTTTCTAGCAGTCGAACGAGCTTGCGGTTTAGGCTACCTGAAAGAGCGAGTTCCGCTGTTTTTAATACTTGTTCACTCGTCACGCGCAAACCATTTTTAAATTCGCTTTTCACTTGCAAGGTTTCAAGCATTTCATTAATTTCTGGACCACCGCCATGCACAAAAACGATCGCATAGCCTTGTTCAGTCAGCTCTTTCATACTAATAAAAAATGCTTCAGATAATTCGCTTAAAACACTTCCGCCGCATTTAACAACAATTGTTTTCATAGGAACCTCCTTGAGAAAAAATAGGAAGGAGCCTGAAGGTGGGCTCCTTTGTTTTATTTAAAAAATGTTCACGAGTTTCAGTGGGGCGCTCCAGTCCATCCGTCGCTAAACGGCGCTTTCCGCTTTTCGTTGTCCAGCTGCAACGGCCAGACTCTCGGACATAAGTCGTCACGTCTGTGTGGCAAAGAACGCCACTTCGACGGTCCGTCTTATGTCTGCCGAGTCTAAACGGCTGTTTCCGCTTTTCGTTATTCAGCTCCGCCTCCTAGACACTCGAGTCAAATAGCCTGCCGCTTACAAGGCTTGCCGCCTTTTCAGCGGCAGAACATTTGCTTGGTCGTGTCTGAATAGTCGGCTCCGCTTTTCTTTATGTCTAGCTCCAAGCGCCAGCGCCTAGTGTACTTCCATGCTCCTCCTTGCGATAAGTCAACATCGATTCACTGTCGTTCATCGTGTTTCCTTTATCTCGTGCGGATCATTCCAGTCCATCCGTCGCTAAACGGCGCTTTCCGCTTTTCCTTATGTCCGGTAACTTGCGTTGATTTTGATATAGTCATAGGAGAGGTCGCAGCCCCAGGCCATTCCGTGTCCTTCTCCTAAGTGAAGATGGATCGAGATTTTGACGGTTTCTCCTTTAAAGTATTCGATGATTTGTTCTTCTGAATAAGCGACGACTTCGCTTTGTTCGAGAATGGTTTGGTCACCGATCGCGATATCGATCGTTTCTGGGTTAACTGTGATGTCTGCGTATCCAACTGCGCTGATGATCCGTCCCCAGTTGGCATCTGCTCCGAACACGGCTGTTTTGACGAGGTTCGAGCCAACGACTTCTTTCGCTGCGACTTGTGCCTCTTGATCATTTAGTGCGCCAAATACTTCGACTTCTACAAGTTTCGTTGCTCCTTCACCATCTCTAGCAATCTTCTTAGCTAAAATTGCACTGACTTCTTTAAGCATTGCCATAAATGTATCCCACTGCGGATGATCTGGCGTAAGAGGATTATTGCCAGCTAATCCATTGGCCATCACGACAACAGTGTCATTCGTTGAGGTGTCGCCATCAACGGTAATTTGGTTAAATGTTTGATTGGTGACTTGGCGAAGGGCCGTTTGTAAGTGCTCGGCAGAAATCAGCGCATCTGTTGTAATAAAGGCTAGCATCGTAGCCATGTTTGGATGAATCATGCCGGAGCCCTTGGCAGCACCGCCCACTGTGACGGTTTGGCCATCAATTACCGCTTCAAAGGCACATTTTTTCGTGGCTAAATCCGTTGTTAAAATGGCGGTTTCAAATTGCTCAGCGCTTGCCTCATCAGAAGCTGGCTGCAACTTTTGGATGCCGCTTGCGATTTTATCCATTTGCAAATGTTCACCGATCACACCAGTGGAAGCGACAGCCACATAGTGCTCAGGTAGGTGAAATTTTTCTGCAAGTGATTTTCGTGATTGGTATGCATCCTGCAATCCTTGTTTTCCTGTACAAGCGTTGGCACAGCCACTATTGACGAGGATTGCTTGCAGTTTCTGTTCAACGGAAAGACTATCTTGTGTCACCTTAATCGGTGCTGCTTGGAAATGACTTGTCGTATACACTGCGGCACTTTCAGCTGGTACTTCTGAGAAAATCATGCCTAGGTCATTTCTCGTTTCACGGACACCTGAATTCACGCCAGTAGCGGCAAATCCTTTAGGTGAGATGAGTGAGCCTTGTTGTATTTTACTAATAGCTGACATGTTTACTTCCTCCTACGGGTACATAGGGAAGCCTTTTAAACCTGCTGTTTCTTCAAAGCCAAACATTAAATTGGCGTTTTGAATGGCTTGCCCCGCTGCCCCTTTCATTAAATTATCAATGACGGCCACAATAGTAACGCGATTTGTTCGTTCATCTATATCAATCCCGATATCGCAGAAGTTAGATCCTGCGACCTCTTTTACGCCCGGAAATTCTCCAAGAGGACGGACGCGGACAAAGTGGTCATGTTGATACGTTTCTTCATAGATTTGCTGCAACTGTTGTGCTGACATCGGCTTTTTCAACGGTGCATAAATGGTTGACATGATGCCTCTTGAGATTGGAAGCAGGTGAGTAGAAAACGTAATCGGTCCCGTTTCCTCATCCCATAGGTTCAACTGTTGCTGAATTTCTGGAATATGTTGATGCTCGTTCACTTTATAAATTTTAAAATTGTCGTTCATCTCAGCAAAGTGGACCATTTGTGATAAGCCACGGCCTGCCCCTGATACACCAGATTTGGCATCGATGATGATCCATGAGGGATCGATAACTTTTGCCTGAAGCGCCGGTGCCAGTGCTAATAAAGTCGCTGTTGGATAACAACCAGGGTTGGAAAGCAAGGTGGCCTGTTGAATATTTTCGCGATTCCATTCTGTTAAGCCGTATACTGCTTGTTGTAGCATTTCGGCAGTTGCAGGCTCTTTTTTATACCATTTTTTATAATTTTCTGGATTTTTTAGGCGCAGATCGCCTGATAAATCAACGACTTTTGTATCATTTGCAAGAAGTTGCGGTGCGAGCTTAGCAGCAGCTCCAGATGGTACAGCTAGAAAAACGACATCCGCTTCTTGTGTGATTTTTTCTGTATCAATTTTCATTAATGGTAAGGAACAAATATTGAGCAAATGAGGGTACTCTTCTGTAGCAGGTACCTTGTCTTTGCTTGATGAATAAATGGAATCAAGGTGAAAGTCCGGATGATTGGATAAAAGACGTATAAGTTCGATCCCACCATATCCAGTTGCACCAATAACAGAAGCTTTCATGACAACCTCCCAATGTATTTTTATTTATATAGTTACATAAATATGAATTATTTTTTATAATTATAAGATTGTTATATAATTAAATCAACCGTTTTTGCAAAAATAGGTGATAATTGCAGGGTTTATTCAAAAAATATAGAATATAAAACAAGTGATTCAATTTTTAGGAATGATATGGAGGAACACATCATGACCTTGAAGGATTGGTTTGAAAAAGGATTACCATCGGAACAATATGTGGAGCAAATGGAGCAAAATAAAGAAAATGTTAAAGCGATTCAATCTGCTTTCCAATTGGAACAAACGGAATCATCCTTTTTGTCTCGGTTGCAGGAAGAGAATTTAAAGGCGATTGTGATCACCGAGGATTGGTGCGGAGATGCGATGATGAATGTTCCGATTTTTCTTGAGCTTGCTCGACATGCACATATCGATGTTCGCATTCTATATAGAGATCAAAATTTAGAGTTAATGGATCAATATTTAACGAATGGAACATCGCGTGCTATTCCGATCATCATCTTTTTTAATGAGGAAGATGATGAGAAAGCGGTATGGGGGCCCCGTGCACAGGCAGTTCAAGAGCTAGTTAATAGCAAGCGTTCTAGCTTGCCGCCTCTTGATCACGAATTATTTGAACAAAGGCAAAAAGAGATGTATCAAGAGTTAAATAACGCTTTTCTCACAGAAAGAGGCTTATGGCAAGAAGTGTATCGGAGCATGAAAACCGCTTTAACCGAGAAATTAATTTAATGATGGACAGGCTGCAGGAAATGTTCCTAGCCTGTTTTTTTGTACAAGCTTTCTAAAACACCGTGACATGATTCGACTAGTTTTGACTTATTTCTGCAAAATGATCATTTTGCACGCTTTCAGCGGAGGCTGAAAGTGAATGAGTCAAAAATTAAAAAGTTAATATAGTCTTTATATAAATATTGAGGGGGGAGAAGCATGGATGTCGTATCAGGTTATTTAAACCGACTGAAAATTGATAGAGAGAAGCCCAGTCTAAATTATTTACAGCGGCTGATACAGCATCATTTGTCGTTTATTCCGTATGAAACGTTTAGTAAGTTTCATTATTATAATCAAGGTGACCAGCATGTCCCGGACTTTGATGTGTTCGTTCAACATTTAGAGGAGAGGGGATGGGGTGGAACTTGTTATTCGTTGAATATTAATTTCTCTAGGCTCTTGCAAAGGCTTGGCTTTACTTGTGCGTTCGTGCGTGTTCTTCCTGGTCATGCGGCGATTATGGTTACGATTGAAAATAGCCGATATTATGTAGATGTCGGTTACGGCTCGCCCATGACCCGACCGATTGAATTAGAAAGTCGACATCGTCATGTGCTTCATGGCTTTGGAGAAGAAATTATTTTTACGAATCAAGGAGAGAAGAAATTTTTACTTGAGCGACGAGCGAATGGGAAGACCTTTGTGACAAAAGAAATTCATTGGATGCCGTTAACAGAAGCGGAAATTATCGAGGAGGCAGTTTCGTCCTTTCAAGATCATGATGGTAATCTTACGATGCGGAGAATATCGGCCGTTCGCTTTCAGGGGAATAACTGTTATTTTTTACGGGATGAAACGTTAAAGGTGATAAATTATCGCGGCATTCGCGCCCATCATTTTAAAGAGAAGGAAACGTGGCTGAAAGCAGTGGCGGAAGCGTTTCAAGTCAATGAACAAGGGCTGGAAGAATCGATTGTATTTTTGGAACAAAGGGGAGTCAAGCTGTTCGAAAAATAGCTTTTTTAGTTGAAAAGTAGTAAGATATTAACACAAGAAGTACATTGGGAAAAATAAACATAACTTTACATGAAGACTAGGATGGAGACAAATGAAAAGAGCAAGAATTATTTATAATCCTACTTCAGGGCGAGAGCTTTTTAAAAAGAGTTTGCCGGGAGTGTTACAAAAACTCGAACAGGCTGGCTATGAAACTTCTACTCATGCAACGACGGGAGAAGGAGATGCGACGAATGCTGCTCGAATTGCTGTTGAGCGCAAGTATGATATCGTCATTGCGGCCGGTGGAGATGGTACGTTAAATGAGGTAGTCAATGGCTTAGCTGAACAGGAATATCGTCCGAAGTTTGGCGTCATTCCGATGGGAACAACGAATGACTTTGCCCGCGCTCTGCAAATTCCGCGAGACGACATTCAAAGTGCTGTTGACGTCATTGTGAACGGGGATACTATTCCAGTGGACATTGGTCGCATGAATGACCGCTATTTTATTAATATAGCAGGTGGTGGTCGTTTAACGGAACTTACGTATGAAGTGCCAAGTAAATTAAAGACGATGCTCGGTCAAATGGCGTATTATTTAAAAGGAATAGAGATGCTTCCATCGATTAAAGCATCCGAAGTGAAGATTGAATATGATGGCAAGCTCTTTGAAGGAGAAGTGATGCTGTTCTTGATCGCCTTGACAAATTCCGTCGGTGGCTTCGAGAAACTTGCCCCGGATTCTTCCGTCAATGATGGCTTGTTTTCCTTGCTTATTTTGAAAAAGACGAACTTAGCTGAGTTCATTCGCATCGCGAGCCTCGCTTTACGAGGAGAGCATCTTCAAGATGACCATGTGATTTATACGAAAGCCAATCGTATTAAAGTTCATTCACCGGAGAAAGTATTGATCAATTTAGATGGTGAGCTAGGTGGAGCTTTACCAGCTGACTTTGAAAATCTGTATCGACATTTAGAAGTATTTGCCCCAGTAGACCAATTGCGTCCACAGGATCGAATCTATTAATTGAGAAGCTAGACTCTTTATGGGTCGGCTTTTTTTTGTGATGAAGTATTTCGCACCTCGAAACACATGTGATACAATTTAGTTGAATAAAATAGTTACCTAGGTAAGTAAAAAGGAGTGTCTTCATGAATTCTCACCTTTTGTTTCATTCGCTTCATCAGCTTTTGAGACAATTAACGAAGCGAGTGAATACCGTTTTGCAGCCGTATGGGTTGTATAGTGCACAATGGTCGGTTTTGTATGTATTGAAGGAGAAAGGGAGCTTGACGCAAACAGAGCTTTGCAATTATTTAGCAGTCGAGGCACCGCCGATGACGCGAACGATTCAGCGGCTTGTGAAGCAAGGGTATGTAGAGCAGGTACCGGGTCATGATAAGCGAGTCAAGATTATTATGTTGACAGAAAAAGCAGAGAAGGAGTATCCAGTGTGGGAAAAGGAAATTCTAGCGGCCAATAAAGAGCTGTTAGCCAATTTTCCGAAAGAGCAGCAACAGCAATTACACCTTCTTACTTCGGAATGGTTGCTGACATTAACAAATCAACAGAGAGAAGGTCATAGGGATGAATAAACCGGCTTTATGGACGAAGGATTTTATTAGTGTGTCTGGAAGTAGCTTTTTTCTATTTGTCACGTTTTATATGTTATTAGTGACGATGCCCATCTATGCATTGGAAGAAATGGAGAGTTCGCCAAGTGAGGCTGGCCTGATCACGACGCTATTTGTAGTATCAGCGATTATCGTGCGGCCATTCACAGGACAGTGGATTGAACGATTTGGTAAAAAGAAAGTATTAATTATTTCACAGGTGTTGTTTCTTGTTGCGTCTTTGCTCTACTTGGTACCAGATTCCTTGTGGGCGATGTTGGTGTTGCGGTTTTTTCATGGGATTGGTTTTGGAATGGCGACAACAGTAACAGGAGCGATAATTGCTGATATTATTCCGGATTCTCGGCGTGGAGAAGGGATGGGATATTATGCAATGGCCATGAGTTTAGCGATGGTTATTGGGCCGTTTCTTGGATTGACGGTGATGCAAAAATGGGGTGGTTTCACCATGATCATTCTATGTGCAGTGATCGCTGGACTTGCCCTAGTGGCAGGCGGAATGATTCAAGGTTCTGAACAGCCGTCTGTTCATGGTGTGATGTCCATTTTTCAAGTGCAATTACGTGCCCATGATTTACTTGAGTTCTCAGCATTACCGATTGCGATCGTCGGGACTTTTTTCTCGGTGGTATATTCATCAATTTTGTCTTTCATATCCGTCTATGCCATAGAGCTTCAACTTGAGGAGGTAGCGAGTTACTTCTTTGTTGTTTATGCAGTAGTGCTGCTGTTATCGAGGCCGTTTACGGGAAAATGGTTTGATCAATACGGAGCACATGTGATTGTGTATCCAGCGATTTTATTATTTGCCGTGGGGATGCTGCTGCTAAGTCAAGTGTCCACTGGATGGGCTTTTCTTACGGTTGCTGGATTGATTGGACTTGGTTGGGGGACATTATTTCCAAGCTTTCAAACGATCGCTATTCAAAAAGCTCCGCCAGAGAAAAAAGCTCTCGCTATCGCTACGTTTCTGTCACTGTTTGATCTTGGCATTGGATTTGGTTCATTTGTAGTTGGTTTAATTGTGACAAAGATAAGTTTTAGTACGCTTTATTTTTATGGTAGTTTCTATATTCTAGCGGGGATTGCAGTTTATTATATATTAGTCCAACGCAGTCAATCGAACCGTCTAAAATTTGAAAAAAATGAATCGGTGGACTATACTGGGGAAAAATACAATTGAGAACTTTTGTCAAATAGAAGGGTGGGTCTGCCTTGCGATCTGTATTTTCTTATTTAAAGCCTTATAAATATTTAATGGGGATTGCTTGGCTACTCATGTTAGTAGAGTTGGCAGTCGAGTTAACTCATCCGTTATTTATGGCGAAGATTATTGATGAGGGAATTGTAAAAGGGGATCTTGCGGTGGTTTATAAATGGGGAGCAGTGATGCTTTTGACGTCGCTCCTCGCCTTTGCATCAGGTATCATTAATTCCTTTGTAGCCGCTCATGTAGGGCAAAATTTCGGATTTGATTTAAGGGGAAAAATGATTGATAAAGTGCAATCCTTTTCTTTTGCTAGCTACAATCGTTTTGCCTCTTCCTCCTTAATTACTCGCATGACAACCGATGTGACACTTTTGCAAAATGCAGTGTTTATGAGCTTACGTATTATGCTACGTGCTCCGTTAATGATCCTTTTTGGTACGGTGATGGCACTGGTTGTTCATGTGAAGCTAACACTTATTTTGCTTGTGACCATTCCGTTGATGGTCGCTTTTTTATTAAAAATGATGAAACAAAGCTCAAGCTTATTTCGTTCAGTTCAGCAACGACTCGATCAAGTGAATAACGTTATGCAAGAAAACTTAGCAGGCATTCGTTTAATTAAAGCGTTTCTTCGTTGGAAGCATGAAAGTGCACGCTTTAAGCAAGCGAGTGAAAGATTGATGGAGCAAACGATTCGCGTCGTACGAATTGTGGAAACGACAACGCCTGTGCTGTTGTTTGTAATGAATAGCAGCTTGCTATTTATATTATGGTTTGGCTTCGTTGAGTTTCAGGCAGGAACGGCAACGGCTGGAGAAATTGTCGCGGTTATTAATTATGCGACAAGAATTATTTCTTCCTTATCTATTTTTACATTTATTATTATGGTTTTTTCTAGAGGAAAGGCTTCAGCGGAACGGATTGGTGAGTTGCTTGAGGAGCCAGAGGAACAGGCAGACCAGCGTTTGAAAGGGACCCCATTTGCAGCAAAAGGCGGAAAAATTGAGTTTGATCATGTGTCGTTTTCTTTCCCAGGGAGCGAGGAACCAGTGTTAAAGGATCTTTCCTTTTCCATTCAGCCTGGAGAAACGACCGCTATTTTAGGTGCTACAGGATCAGGGAAATCGACGTTGTTTTATTTAATTCCAAGATTATATGAGCCTGATCAAGGGACGATTTGGATAGACGGTCAAGAGCTTCGTGATGTACAGCCGGCTTCATTGCGAGAGCAAATAGGATTTGTTCCACAGGAAGCTCATTTATTTACTGGTACGATTCGTGAAAATATTGCTTGGGGGAAAGAAGACGCAACAATTGATGAAATGATCGAAGCGGCGAAAAAAGCACAAATTTACGAAATGATTGCGGAATTGCCGGATGGGTTTGAAACGGTTATCGGTCAAAAAGGGGTTAATTTATCTGGTGGTCAAAAGCAAAGATTATCGGTTGCTCGGGCGTTAATTCGCAAGCCACTCATCTTATTGCTTGATGATAGCACGAGTGCGCTGGATCTGAAGACAGAAGTGGAAATGCTTGCGGCGTTGAAGGAAGAAACATGTACAACGCTCATTATTACGCAAAAAATTAGCACGGCACAAAAAGCCACTCAAATTATTTTGCTTGAAGACGGTGGAATTTTAGCGGCTGGTACACATGAGCAATTAATGAAGACGAATGAATTGTATCAAAAGCTGATTGCTTCTCAATATGGAGAGGAGGGACTGTTCTATGCCAAGGCACATCGCTAGGGGTGGACCAAAGCCGCAAATTAAAGATGTCACTCAAACGCTCAAAAGGCTAGCAAGTTACTTGGCAAAGCGCAAAGGCTTGCTCTTTCTCGTAATCATTATGGTCGCTGCGAGCTCGGCATTAGGTTTGCTAGGACCTTATCTTGTTGGAGTAGCGATTGATGAATTTATTGTCACCGGAGATAAAGAAGGGCTGCTTTCCTTGCTCTTTCAGTTAGGGCTTGTGTACTTTTTTTATTCCTTGGCGATCTTTTTGCAAAATTATTGGATGGCTGGAATTGCTCAAAAGACGGTATTTGAAATGAGAACGGGGCTGTTTGATCATCTGCATCAATTGCCGCTATCTTTTTTCGATCAGCGTCAACATGGGGAGCTAATGAGCCGGGTGACGAATGATATCGAAAATGTAAGCAGCACGCTCAATAGCTCGGTTATTCAAATTGTTTCTAGTGTATTAACGTTGACAGGAGCCGTGATCGTGATGCTTTCACTTAGTCCACTGTTGACGGCCGTGACGTTGTTAATTGTTCCTCTGATGTACATTGGAATGAAGTGGATCACAAACCGGACAAGCCGGTTATTTAAAGAACAGCAACGCCATTTAGGTGAATTAAATGGCTATATTGAAGAAGCGGTATCTAGTAAGCATATTGTCAAAATGTTTTCGAAAGAGGAGAAGATCGCGGCAGAATTCGGTCGACGGAATGCAGAGTTAAAGCGGGCTGGCTATTGGGCACAAACATACTCTGGTTTTATCCCGAAGCTGATGAATGTGCTTAATAATTTAAGTTTTACTTTCATTGCTGGTGTAGGCGGCTGGCTCGCACTAAAAGGGATTATATCTGTCGGTGTGATTGTGATTTTTGCGGAATATTCGCGGCAATTTACTCGCCCGCTCAATGATTTAGCGAATCAATTTAATACGTTATTGTCTGCCATCGCTGGGGCAGAACGGGTATTTGACATTATAGATACAGAACGAGAAGAGCAGGAAGAAGATGGATTGGACAAAGTAGAGACGATCCATGGAGAGATTGAATTTCGGGATGTGTCGTTTTCCTATGTAGAGAGCAAGGAGACTCTGCAAGGGATTAATTTTTCTGTTCGTCCTGGTGAGATGTTAGCTCTAATTGGACCGACTGGATCAGGAAAAACAACAATCATTAACTTGCTGGCTCGTTTTTATGACCCAGATGACGGGCAGATTTTGCTAGATGGCAAAGAGAGTACAAAAATCTCGCGAAAAGATTTACGGAAGCATATGGGATTTGTGCTTCAGGATACATTTTTATTTGAAGGGACGATTCGCGAAAATATTCGCTATGGTCGGCTAGAGGCAACGGATGAAGAAGTAGAGAAAGCCGCGCAGGAAGCGAATGCTCATTCGTTTATTATGAAGCTACCTGATGGGTACGACACGAAGCTGAAGCATGAAGGGAGCGGCATTAGCCAAGGACAAAAGCAGCTGCTTGCCATTGCTCGGGCTATTTTAGCCAATCCAGCGATTTTAATATTAGACGAAGCAACAAGCAGTATTGACACTATCACCGAAATACACATCCAACAAGCCCTAGACCGCCTTATGAAAGGGCGAACAACCATCACCATCGCTCATCGCCTCAACACCATCGCCCGAGCCAATCACATCCTTAACTTAGGAGCAGACCCTCAACATGTTAACGCGCAAGGCTAGAAGCGATTGCTGTTTGGGGCTTCTTTTGCTATAGTCAAGGCATGGAAAAACATTATTTTTTGATTTTTGTCCGTTTTTTGTACTTATTTGTTCTTGGATTTGCTGCGTATGTAGCTTATCAAATTGAAGGGGCAACCTCATGGATTTTTTGGAGCGTGATTGCCTTTATGGTCATTACTGTCGTGATGCTTGTTGCTACGGTGCGTCTTCGAAAGCAGGGACGACAAAAAAGTGATCGCAAATAAACCCCACATGGATTTTTGAGTCCATGTGGGGTTTATTTGTATATTAATCATTGACGTTGTTAAGAACTTGTCGAGCCGGATATTTTATCATGGAATAATAAGTGATTGGTTAAGAAAATAATCGGAATTTGCTGAGAACTCAGGAGGAAGTAAAAAGACATCAGCTGTTTCGCATAGGGTCGTAAGGAGGGGAATAATGAAATTAATCGCTTTTTCCTAAATATGAAGAAATCTAGGTATTGCCTGAAATTTACTAAATCACCCTTTATACCTACTAAAATATTATATAGATATTGTTTTATATCGCTTTTATTGTTTAATTCATAAGTTAACTTATTAGAAATATAGACTCATAACTAATTACTGCTATAGGATTTTAGATATATATTTTATGATAATGTCACTATTTCTACAAATTTGTTGTTTTTATTATTTGGGTGTAATATTTCCTTTTGTGGAGAAAATTGATATGAGATTAAAATTTTTAATGTTCCCTTTTTTTGAAAAATAACAAATGGAGAGAAAAGTATGGAAAACAAGAGAATGGAAACTCGCCAAGAAAGAATTGCCAAATTAAAAAGGATGAGGGCCTATCAGCGAAATTCTAAATGGATTGGTGCGACTTTCGCGGTTTCACTAACTGCTGTATCGATGTTTGGGCAGCCAGAAGAAGCAAAGGCTTGCGATTGTGCCACTTCTTATACGGTGAAAAAAGGAGATACCATTTATTCTTTAGCTGAAAAATATCAAGTATCCGTTGAACAGCTAAAAAGTAAAAATGGCTTCACCTCGGACACGCTGTATGTTGGCCAGCAAATAACAGTCCCAACTCTTGATGAAAATAATCAGCCGCTTCATTTACAAGGAGTGGAAGAGGAAAGTGACAACTCCGAAAACACAATTATAAATAAGGAACCTGAGCAGAAGGTTGAACAATCAGCAAAATTGAAAGAAAAGGAAACACCCTCGACGCCACCTCAAGTAACGATGGCCAATCCGACAGAAAAAGTAGACACACGATCTACTACAGAGAAAATTGAAAAGCCTATTCAGCAAACAATGCCTCAACAAGCAGGAAAAAATGGCTCAGTTATTCATACCGTTCAATCAGGGGATAGTCTGTGGAAGATCGCGAACAAATATGGGACGACCATTGAACAAATCAGAAAAGATAATAACTTAAAATCGGACGCCTTAACGATCGGTCAAAAATTAATCATTAACCAAAAAGGGGCACCGACTAAACCAGGTAGCGGTCAAAAACCAGTAGAGACTCCAAAGCCGAAGCCGCCAGCCAATAGTGCTTCGACCGTGACTCATATCGTTCAATCAGGGGATAGCCTGTGGAAGATCGCGAACAAATATGGGACGACCATTGAACAAATCAGAAAAGATAATAACTTAAAATCGGACGCCTTAACGATCGGTCAAAAGTTAATTATTAACCAAAAAGGGACACCGGCTAAACCAGGTAGCGGTCAAAAACCAGTAGAGAAGCCAAAACCGAAGCCGCCAGCCAATAGTGCTTCGACCGTGACTCATATCGTTCAATCAGGGGATAGCCTGTGGAAGATCGCGAACAAATATGGGACGACCATTGAACAAATCAGAAAAGATAACAACTTAAAATCGGACGCCCTAACGATCGGTCAAAAGTTAATTATTAACCAAAAAGGGACACCGGCTAAACCAGGTAGCGGTCAAAAACCAGTAGAGAAGCCAAAACCGAAGCCGCCAGCCAATAGTGCTTCGACCGTGACTCATATCGTTCAATCAGGGGATAGCCTATGGAAGATCGCGAACAAATATGGGACGACCATTGAACAAATCAGAAAAGATAATAACTTAAAATCGGACGCCCTAACAATCGGTCAAAAGTTAATCATTAACAAAAAAGGGACACCGACTAAACCAGGTAGCGGTCAAAAACCGGTAGAGAAGCCAAAGCCGAAGCCGCCAGCCAATAGTGCTTCGACGATCACTCATATCGTTCAATCAGGGGATAGCCTATGGAAGATCGCGAACAAATATGGGACGACCATTGAACAAATCAGAAAAGATAATAACTTAAAATCGGACGCCCTAACAATCGGTCAAAAGTTAATCATTAACAAAAAAGGGACACCGACTAAACCAGGTAGCGGTCAAAAACCAGTAGAGAAGCCAAAACCGAAGCCGCCAGCCAATAATGCTTCGACCGTGACTTATATCGTTCAATCAGGAGATAGTCTATGGAAGATCGCGAACAAATATGGGACGACCATTGAACAAATCAGAAAAGATAATAACTTAAAATCGGATGCCTTAACGATTGGTCAAAAATTAATCATTACACCAAAAGGGAAAGCAACAAAAACGAATTCGGGCCAAAAGCTAGTTATTCATACAGATAAACAACAGACAAATAAAAAAGAGCCAGGCAAAATACCCGGCCAACAGATAAACAAAAAGCCAAAAGAGGCTTCCTCTAATACTATTATCGTCAAAAATGGCGATTCTTTATCACTTTTAGCAAAAAAATATAATATTTCAGTAGAAAAATTGATGAAAGACAATCAATTAACGTCTACTACACTACAGGCTGGACAAAAAATTGTGATTGATCATGATCAAGTTACTTCAGCTAAACAGCCGAGTGTCACGTATCAAGTCAAAGCAGGAGACACATTATATTCCCTAGCTGATAGATTCAATACAGAAGTCAATCAGCTAATGGAGTTAAATCAGCTGCAATATCCAATAGCGGTCATTGGAACAAACCTTCAAATTCCTGCTGATCATGTAAAGAGAAGTCAAGGAATGATCGTTGGAGCGATTGATAATACTTCCATCGAAGTGCTGATAGATGACAAGCATCAAGCATTAGAAGTTTCTTACGGATCTTCACACAACTATCAATCCAAAGAGGGTCAACAAGTATTGCTCACTTATACAAAAGGCAGTGCCGATCAACGCCCAGCGTTAATCAATGTAGCAAAGATTTAAAGAAAAGCGGCAGGAGCTACTCCCGCCGCTTATTAACTATTATTCTGGTTTTACTAAAATTTTCACTTGATTCTTTTCTTTAAGAAGGGCATCGAAGCCTTCTGTGACAATATCATCTAGCTGAATGCGCTTTGTGACAAGGTGCTCTGCTTGGAAGTATCCTTGTTTCATAAGCTCCATCACAGCAGGGAAGATGTCGCGGTAAGCGATGATCCCCTTCACTGTTTTTTCTTTTAGGACGATATTATTTGGGTGGAACTCTGCACCAGTTTCCCAGATACTGACGATAATCGTTTCACCTTCAAAGTTTGTACAATCAATGGATTGTTGAAGAACAACTGGTACACCAGTGACCTCAAATGCTACGTCAACGCCACCGTCAGATAGCTCTTTCAATTTCGCCACTGCATCTACTTCTGCAGGATTCACACCGATGGCTCCAAGCTCTTCTGCTTTCGCGATTCGCTCTGGAGAAAGCTCCACCGCATAAATTTCAGAGGCACCGGCTGCTTTTAAGGCTTCAATCACTAAAAGACCGATCGGACCTGTGCCAAATACGGCTGCTTTATCTCCCGCTTTTAACTTGCTTAGACGGACAGAATGAAGAGCAACAGCTGCTGGTTCAACTAAAGCGCCTTGTTCAAAAGACAATCCTTCTGGCATTTTATGCACCATATGCTCATCAACCATTGTATATTCAGCGAAACCGCCGCCTCCGCCTGATAAACCGTGGAAGCCTAATCCATCACAAAGATTGTATTTCCCTTTTTTACAAGCGGCACATTCACCACAAGAAAGAATTGGTTCTACAACGACTGGATCGCCAACACTTACTTTTGTTACTCCTTCGCCAACTTCAACGACTGTACCAGAAAATTCATGACCCATAATAATAGGTGCGATATCTTTACTGATAGGATGAGGAGCGTCTACTGGAACGAAAATAGGACCAGCTGCATATTCATGTAAATCACTTCCGCAAATACCAGCCCACTCTACTTTAATTTTTACTTTCCCTGTTGTAATTTGAGGTTCTTCCACGTTCTCCACACGAATATCATTTGCTTTATACCAACGTGCACTTTTCATAAAAAACCCTCCAGTTATGTAATTTGTCCTACACCCTCATCTTACCATCATTTGGTTCGTGAAAAATGGAATAGTCGTAAAGTTTTGTTACAGTTCTGTAAAAAATTTGTGTATTTATTTCTGTAGAAAGATAGCTGATTTTGTCGATAGAGAAGTCGTGTTATAATGATGGGATGTATTGAATAAATAAAGGGAGATATTAGAATCGTGGCAAAAATTCAAGCCCCTGTGCAAAAAAATGAAATCATTGATGTTGTATTCGAAGACTTAACGCATGACGGTCAAGCCGTCGCTAAAATTGAAGGTTATCCATTATTCGTGGCAGGTGCACTGCCTGGCGAAAAAGGAAGCATTCAAGCAACGAAACTCAATAAAGGCTACGGCTTTGGCCGTTTGATCGAATTAAAAGAAACAAGCCCGTTTAGACAAGAGCCAGAATGTCCTATTTACTCGCAATGCGGCGGCTGTCAGCTTCAGCACTTATCATACGAAGGCCAGCTACAGGCGAAGGAAAAACAAGTTCGCGACGTGATGGAGCGAATCGGCAAGCTAGAAGATGTAACCATTCACCCCGTACTCGGTGCGAATGATCCATGGCGTTACCGCAATAAAGCGCAAGTGCCGGTCGGTGAAGAAAACGGCGGCTTAGTCGCAGGATTTTATCAAAAACGGAGCCATTCCATCATTAATATGGAACAATGCCTCATCCAGCACGAAAAAAGTGATGAAGTCATTCAAAAAGTAAGAGCCATTTGCGACCGCTACGGCATCAAAGCCTATGATGAAGCAAAACATAAAGGCACGCTCCGCCACATCATGGCTCGCTACGGCAAAATAACAGGAGAAGTCATGGTCGTGTTAGTCACACGCACAGAAGACTTCCCAAATAAAAAGAAGATCATCGAAGAAATCACCGAACAAATCGACGGTGTCACATCGATCATCCAAAGCATCAACTCGAAAAAAACAAACGTCATCCTTGGTGACACAACAAAAGTTCTCTGGGGCAACGAAGTCATTTACGACTACATCGGTGATATTAAATTCGCCATCTCGGCACGATCTTTTTATCAAGTCAACCCAGAACAAACGAAAGTTCTTTATGACAAAGCGTTAGAATACGCCAACTTAACAGGAGAAGAACAAGTCATTGACGCCTACTGCGGCATTGGCACGATCTCCTTATTCTTAGCGCAAAAAGCGAAGAAAGTATACGGTGTAGAAATTGTCCCTGAAGCCATCGAAGACGCCAACCGCAACGCCGAATTAAACGGAATCACCAACGTCGAATTCGCTGTCGGAGAAGCGGAAACCGTTATTCCTGACTGGTATAAACAAGGCATTACCGCTGATGTCCTCGTTGTCGACCCGCCGAGAAAAGGCTGTGACGAAACGTTACTGCAAACAATCATTGATATGAAGCCAAAGAAAGTCGTGTATGTTTCTTGTAACCCGGCGACATTGGCACGAGATTTAAGAGTGTTAGAAGATGGTGGGTATAAGACAGTGGAGATCCAGCCGGTGGATATGTTTCCGATGACTACTCATTGTGAATCGGTGGCGTGGTTGGAGTTGGTATAATAGAAAAGCAGTTGATATAGAAAAAATCTATACCATCTGCTTTTTTGTTTATAAAAAATACCATTCAGGACTGATTTTAGTTAAGATAAAAATTGCCGATTTTCACAAATTATAAATGTCCAAATGTATTTGTGTTTGATAATAAGTTATTAAGCATGATATAAGTGTAAAAGAAGTGGAACATTTGGCTTTATATTTTTTGACTGAGAGTTTGAAGTTGTATCCATAGTGAGAGGATTTGAGTTTGAAATGATAGATAACTTTTGGCGTGATTTACCACGACCATTTTTTGTACTTGCACCGATGGAAGATGTGACAGATGTTGTTTTTCGTCACGTAGTAAGTGAAGCCGGTCGACCGGATGTATTTTTTACAGAGTTTACAAACTCGGATAGCTATTGTCATCCAGATGGGATCAAAAGTGTGCGTGGCCGTTTGACCTTTACAGAAGATGAACAGCCAATGGTGGCACATATTTGGGGGGATAATCCCGACTATTTCCGTCAAATGAGTATTGGCATGGCAGAGCTAGGATTTAAAGGCATCGATATTAATATGGGCTGCCCTGTCCCGAATGTGGCATCGAGAGGGAAAGGTAGTGGCCTTATTTTACGTCCAGATGTTGCGGCAGAACTTATTCAAGCAGCAAAAGCGGGTGGATTGCCTGTCAGCGTGAAAACAAGACTTGGCTATAAGGATGTAAATGAGTGGGAGGAGTGGCTAACGCATATTTTAAAACAGGATATTGCGAACCTTTCTATTCATTTACGTACAAGAGAGGAAATGAGCCAAGTAGATGCGCATTGGGAGCTAATTCCGGAAATCAAAAAATTACGTGACCGTATCGCACCAAATACGCTACTAACAATCAATGGAGACATTCCTGACCGTCAAACGGGGCTGCAGCTTGCCCAGCAATATGGTATTGATGGCGTTATGATCGGGCGAGGTATTTTTAAAAATCCGTTTGCTTTTGAAAAAGAGCCAAAAGAGCATAGCAGTAAAGAATACCTTGATCTTTTAAGACTGCAGCTTGATCTTCAAGATCAATATGCGGAAGTACTGCCACGTTCCATCACAGGGCTTCACCGCTTTTTCAAAATTTATGTTAAAGGATTCCATGGAGCTGCTGAATTAAGAAATCAATTGATGAGTACGAAATCAACAGATGAAGTGCGTGCATTGCTTGATAACTTTGAAAAGAATGTTAATGGGACAGGAGACAGTGAAATGATGTAACTCTCAAAAAGTTAGAGGAAAATGAATTACATCAACTTATGTGTACTTACTTTATTCAGTTTCAAGTTCCTTTACAGACGGCAATTTTTGTTTTGGTAAGGTCTGTTTTCTGAAAGGAAAGGTTTTAAGAATGTGATAAATCCACTAGCACCCTTGTGTTGCCATATACACTTTGCACATGTGGAGTGTGTAGCTTGGCTAAGTTTAAAAGAAGACAACTAACAGCGCGGAGTATCGCAAGAGCGTAGTTATACAATCCGGATATTGTCATTGAAGAGGTAGCGGGAAAGCCATCTTTCGCAAGATAAATTCGGAACAGGAAAAGGGCAGTGTTTTTGAGAAATCAAAGCACTGCTTTTTCTTTTAGTCAACGCTGCGGTGGAAAGAGTCTTCTAAGCGTATCTGGGAGGTTGTAGTATAACCTTCACAAGTATTAATTAGAGCAAGACTATAAAACATGTTTTTAAAGTGTTAAAGTATTAATTTAGCGGGCATTAGTTTAAAAGTGCTGAGGGCTACAGTCTTAAGGATCGATTCTATTTAACATGATAATTTAGAGCATGTTAGAGGATATGCTTTGACTGCTGGATAAATAATCAATATTTTAGGAGGAATAACAATGGATATGAGCAATAACGATATATTAAAAAGAGTAAGATATGCTATGGATATAAAAGATATAGATATGGTGGAAATTTTTAAACTTGGTGGTATGGAAGTAACGAAAGAAGAAGTAGTCGATATGCTTACAACAGTAAAGAAAAGCCCACAACATGAAGCTGAAAATAATGATGTAGTCGAAAATGATTACGTACTAACATGCGATATTATGATGTTAGAGTCATTTTTAAATGGTTTTATTACTTTTAAAAGAGGAAAGCAAGATCCGAAACCAGGGCAACCGGCTGGACAAGCAATGCCTTTACAAACTAATGAAAGTGCCAATAACCTTCTTCTAAAGAAAATGAAAATAGCACTATCATTAACGAGTGAGGATGTGCTTGATATACTAGATAGCGTAGGGGTTAAGGTATCAAAAGGAGAGTTAGGCGCTCTATTAAGAAAGAAAGGTCATATGAATTACAGAGAGTGCGGTGATAGATACGCAAGGAATTTCTTAAAGGGACTAGCTGTTAAATATAGAGGATAAGCATTGTAACATTTATGTTAAAACAGTAAATGATATAATAGATAGAGTAGGTTGTCTGTAGCCTACTCTTTTTTATGTGTAAAAATAACATGAACAAATACGCTAGGTGATGAAATGATACATACATATTTAGGTGAGACAATTAATTTTCATATAACTTACAAGAAGAAAAAATCAGTACGTCTTTATGTAGATTCTTACGGAAATGTTGAAGTACAAGCTCCAAAAGGGACACCAGTTGAATACGTGATCCAATTGTTAGAGGAGAAATGGGATTGGATTCAGAAAACACGTAAGGAAATGAATGAGAGAATGCGCGGACCGCAGGAGAAGGCTTATGATCAAGGAGAGGGCTTTTTGTATTTAGGAAACACGTATCCGATACAGATTTCTCAAGATGCAAATATTGCGCAAGACAATGCAGTTTTTGAAGGGGATAAGCTACATATTTATGTGAAAGAGCTTAAGGATGAGAAAATCCAGCAGGCTTTAAAGCGATTTTACTATAAACAGTGTAAAGCGTTAGTGGAGAAGAGTATTAAAGTGCATCAAAGCAACTTTAAAACAAAACCAAGGTCCATTCGTATTACAGATAGTAGTCGTACGTGGGGAACTTGTGATTCCAATCTACAGTTAACGTTTAATTGGAAGTTAGCAATGGCACCACTGAGGGTGATTGATTATGTAGTCGTTCACGAAATGTGCCATATGGTCCATCTAAATCATGATCGCTCTTTTTGGCGCCTCGTCGGGAAGATAATGCCTGATTATAAAGAAATGGAAAACTGGTTAGCGTTATCAAGCTGGAAAATGACTGTTTAGCAGTGACATCGTTGGAGCGATTACTATTACACTACAGTTTTAGTTTATAATTGCTTCTTCTCTTATAACTGAACTCACAAACATCCCATTGTATTGCCACATACACTCTGGACACGTGGAGTCGGTAGCAAAGCTTATAATAAATTAATTTCAGAGAGTTGTCCCAAAAGGGTGAACTCAGCCAAAACCGAGTAAAAAACGAAAGCCAAGAACGTTGATTTAGCAACGTTCTTGGCTTTTTGAGTTGGTGCAATTTTTATTCAAAAAATACTTATTGGATAGCCCTTATTTTTAAAAAAATAATCATTAAGGAAAACGTAAGAATTAAGAAAAAGATTCTTAAAGAGATAATGATATCATCTTTAACAAATATTAGCTTTTCTTGTAATGGGAAGCAGAGTGGGGTGTGAAAATGAATTCAATTGTAAAAGTTTTGGAGGTACGGGATGTATCTAAATCAATAAAAAAAAGGCAGCTGCTTCATGAACTTAACTTTGATATACATAAGGGTGATATTTGTGGGTTTCTAGGACCCAATGGTGCGGGCAAGACTACTTTGATCAGAATTATAATGGGACTGGTTAAGCCTTCTCAAGGGGATGTCCTAGTCTTAGGGCATTCTGTAACAAAACAGAGGAGTAAAGCATTAGAAAGGGTAGGAGCAATCGTTGAAACCCCCATTTTTTTCGACCATATGACGGGAAGGGGAAATTTGAAAAACTTGATAAAGCTGCATCCTAATATTCCTAAGTCCGATAAGAACAAAAAAGTGGAAGAAGTTTTGGATTTGGTTGGCTTAACAGAAAGAGGAGATGATAAAGTTGGCACCTATTCTCTAGGAATGAAGCAAAGGTTAGGAATTGCTCAGGCGCTATTAGGAGACCCTGAAGTGATTATTCTGGATGAGCCAGCAAACGGCCTTGATCCTATGGGAATGAAATTTTTGCGGGATCTGATTCTTTATTTAAGAGATGAAAGAGGGCTGACATTTTTAATATCAAGCCATTTACTAGATGAACTGCAGCAAATAAGCAATAAGATTATCATGATTAATGAAGGCAAGCTGAAATGGAAAGGAAGACTTGATGACCTTATGGGAAAAGCAAAGTGGAAGATTCGCTGTGAACAAACGGATAAAGTCTTAAATCTTTTAAAAGGAAAAATCCAAATAAAGAGAATAGATTCAAAGACCCTTGAAGCAGTGTGTACAGAAGAAGAACTACAAACTCTCCAGAGACTTCTGGTAGCAGAAAAGATTGGCATCACGAGTATAGAAAAATCAGAAAGAAACTTAGAACAAATATTTATTGAGCTGATGGCACAATGAAGCCCTTATTTCATAATGAATGGGAACGGCTTTGGAGCAAAAAAAGTTCATTTCTTTTTTTACTTCTAATCCCATTCCTTGTTTTCATCACTGCCATTCAATCTTTGGAAAATAATAAAATTCTCGAAAAAACGGATCCACAGTATTCTTTCTGGTCGAATTTTCCTGTTATGAGTTTGGCTGAAGTCTTTATGCTGTATTTTAATATTGTTGCTGTTTTGTTAGTCGTAATGAGCTTTACCTATGAATACAGGACGGGTCAGCTGAGAATGATCCTGCAAAGAAGCTATAGTTTTTCGAAAGTGTTTTTGGCGAAGTATATTGTTGTTTTGTTATATCTATTCTTATTGCTGGCTTTCTATTTCGTTTGTTCTTTAGTTGCGGGATTGATCTTTTTTGAAGGTGCAGAAGAAGTATACCTTTTCTATCAGCATGAGCCGGTTACGCAAATAAAATCTTTATCTTACAGTGTAGACTATTATCTTCTATCTTTCCTTTCGCTGACAGCTGTAGCTAGTACGGCGATCTTCGTGGGAGTTGTAAGCAGATCATCAACATCTGCTTTTGCCGTAACAGCAGTTTTTTTGCTAGTTTCCATGCTTTATCCGGTACTTCTAGGAATGTTTGGAGAAGCAATTGGCTATTCCCAGTATGTCTATTTTTCTCTTATTGAGATACAGTTTAGCGGAGTTGTTCAAATGCTTACGAATAACCTGTTTTTAAGGAGATGGATATTCTCAATATTGGTGATCTATATCGTCTTAGGCACGAGTGCTTCTCTATGGGTGTTTTCTAAGAGAGATTCCTTACATTAAAAGGAGGGAAAATAAATTGAATGGATTGCTTAACAGTGAATGGCAAAGAATGTACAGCAAAAGAAAAAATATCTTGTTCTTTACCATATTTATAGTTTATATTTTGGTTCAATCTTTGTTAGCAGAGAACTTGTTCTTTACTATGGAAGAAAGTACTCCCCTTAATTCGCTGAATTACTCTATTTTTCTGCTGAAAAAAATCTATTATTTGATGATTCTCATTATATTGCCGGTGCTGTGTATTGATAGCATTAATGGTGAGTACCAATCCGGAGAGCTTCGTCTAGTTGCCATTAGACCATTGTCATTGAAGCGAATATTATATACGAAATGGTTCCTGATGATTGCTGTGGTAGCAGCTATAATGGTTATTACATATGCAGTTGGAACGGCTGCAGGATACTTGTTTTACCCGAAGGCTAATTCTGTAAGTTTTTATTATGAAAATGCACCCGTTTTAGGAGTAGCGGAAGCTTACATTTATCATCTAAAGTATTACTTCGGTGTTTTTTTCATTTTCGTTGCCTTGATTGGAATTGCCAGTTTATTAAGTGTCGCTCTGCCGAATACTATAATTTCTGTTATAGCATACTTGTTTTTACTATTTATATCCGTGTACTTCAGCGATCTGTTCGATATTTTCCTGTTCGGCAGCCAAGAGATGTTTGTATTATTAGCTGAGGCAGACCGCTCCTACTTATGGTGTATCTTATTTGTTATTCTTCTAACGTATTCTTTAACACTTTTGATCTGGAAAAATAGGGGTTGGGTTAAATAGACAAAGCTATTGGGAAATACTAAAATATGTTAAAGTTGAAGTGTATCTAAATAATATTTGAGGTGATACACGTGAGCCTTTCGAAGATATTGGTGGCCGAAGATGACAAGGAAATTAGTCATTTAGTTCAGAGAACGCTGCAAAATGAAGGATATGAAACAGAAGTGGTTGATAATGGGGAAGATGCGCTGAATTGTATTAAAAGTTTTCAATATGATTTGATCATCTTGGATATAATGCTGCCTAAAATAGATGGATTAGAGGTATTGCAGAACATCAGGCAGCATAAAAATACACCCGTAATGATTTTAAGTGCCAAAGGGGGAGAACAGGATAAAGTGTTGGGGTTAGGGCTTGGAGCTGATGATTATATTTCTAAGCCTTTTTTTATTGGCGAGCTTCTGGCAAGAGTGAGAGCCCAGCTTAGACGTTATCTTTATTTAAATGAAACAAAGAAAGAAGACTCCCAAAAAATTCTTAAATATGATGATTTAGAATTGAACCGAGATACATATTCAGTAGCAATTAAAAATGAAAAGATTGCGTTAACGGCTAAGGAATTTGCCATTTTAGAGCTTCTGTTTACACATCCTGCGAAGGTATTCAGTAAATCACAAATCTTTTCACATATTTGGAAAGAGGATTTTCATACTGATGATAATACTGTAATGGTTCATATTAACCGTCTACGTAATAAAATTGAAGCGGATCCTTCCACTCCAAAATATATACAGACTGTATGGGGGATAGGCTACCGGTTCGCAGGTGAAGAGAAATGATGTGGGCCATCATACTATTGTTGATACTTATTATTCTAGTATTAATTTATGATAAATTTGCCATTAACAAACAGATCATTAAAACCCAAAGAGATATAGAGGAAGCTATATTTAACGACTCCATTACACATTTACGCGTTCACTATTCGAACTCTCAATTAAGAAGTCTTATAGATTCAATGAATCAGTTTATGGAAAAGTATCAGAATAACAAAGAAAGAACGAATTTTCTTGAACTAGAAAGAAAGAAAATGATTACAAATATCTCACATGATATTAGGACCCCTCTAACCTCTATATTAGGATATATGGAGGTTATTTACAGGGAAAACAGCAGCATGAGTGAAGAAGAACGATTGAAATATCTTGAAGTTGTTTATCAGAAAGCACAGAAGTTAACGGCCATCACTGAATCTTTTTTTGAGCTATCACAGCTGGAGGCTGGGGAGATACAGATTAGACCGAAAAGAGAAAATATTGTGGACATCATCCAAGATGTTTTTGTATCTTTTTTTGTTGAATTTGAAAAAATCGGCTTGACTCCAGTGATAAATTTGCCTGATCAACCTTTATATGTAAGGTGTGACAAAGAGGCTGTTGAGAGAATCTTAAATAATCTAATCCAAAATGCACTTAAATACGGATCTGGGGGAAAAGTGATTGGTGTGCAGGTACAGCGTATTGATAATTGCTGCTGGATTGAGATTTGGGACAAGGGAGAAGGCATTTTGGAAAAGGATCTGCCTTATGTCTTTAATCGGCTGTTTCAGTCTGGAAGATCTCGTAGTAATACAGGAAACGGACTAGGCCTCTCTATCTCGAAGAAATTAGTAGAAAAACAAAAAGGACAAATTAGAGTAACAAGCAAGCCTTATGAAAAAACGAGTTTTTCATTCTCATTATTGGCTGATGACGAGAATGAAGAAAATGCTTAGAAACACTTTTCAAATATATAAATATTTATCCCGCATTAACGGGCTGTAAGACCCCCACCGCAACACGGTAGAAGAAGTGTTGCGGTGGGGGGGGCAACAGCCCGTAAACGCCCGATCCGTTCGGGCCTGAACGATGCAGGTTACAAAGGCGTTGCAACAGGACGTTGCGCTCTTAGCCTTTGTTCCTCTTTTAATCAGTGGGAGATGAAGAAAACCCCCACTGATTGAAGTTTCACTTTACTCTTTTGTAGGTGGGTTTCACTAGTAAAAGGAGGAGGAAAATGGACTATGTATTAAGGACATTTGGTCTAACCAAAATTTATCAGGATAAACATGTTGTACAGAATATTAATATGACTATAAAAAAGGGAGAGATATACGGATTAATAGGGAAAAATGGAGCAGGTAAAACAACAACTTTACGAATGATCTTGAATTTAATTAATCCATCCAGCGGAAAGGTTGAACTGTTCGGAAAAAATCCTGCTAAAAACCAATCGATCTTTGAGAAAATAGGATCATTCATCTGTCATTCTAATTTTTATCATAACCTTACAGCAGAGGAAAATCTTGAAATACACCGCCGGCTTATGGGGGTTGTTTCAAAAAAACGTACGGAAGAAATGCTGAAGAAAGTGAATCTCATGCAATATAAAGATAAAAAGGTGGAGGATTTTTCTGTTGGGATGAAGCAAAGGCTAGGAATTGCTAGATCGATGCTGCATTACCCTGAATTCCTTATTTTAGATGAACCAACGAATGGGCTAGATCCTCAAGTAGTGAAAGATTTAAGACAGACCTTGATTCAATTGGCAAATGATTATGAAGTAGCCATCTTGCTTTCGAGCCATATTTTATCTGAGGTTGATTATTTATCCAATGTTCTTGGAATCATTCATGAAGGTCATTTAATTGAAGAATTAAATTATGAAGCTTTGCAAGAAAAGAAGAAGAGATATTTGCAGTTATCCGTAAATGATGTGAAAAAGGCTTCGTTCATTCTTGAGACAGAGTTAAACATTTCAGACTATATCATTTGCGATGGAGGAATTATTAAAGTTTACAATAAGATGGATTCAGCTGAACTGAATACAAAAATGGTTGAAAGTTCTGTGGAAGTATACGAAATGATAAATGCGCATGACTCGCTTGAGAATTACTTTTTATCGATCACAGAGGAGGGGGATCTTATTGATCACTATCCTGCAAACTGAATTATTGAAATTGCGCAGGACGATGGTTCAATGGATGGGTATATGTGTCATTATTATACCTATTGTCTTTAATTTCATATATGTTATTCTTTCAAGCATTATGGGCAATACTACTTTTAATTGGGGCACGGCATTAATATATGCGAACTTTTTGCTGACTGTTCTTATAGCGCCAATCTTCTATGCGGGTATAGCCAGTTATATATTTTCAAGAGAATATCGTGAAGGAACCGCGGAAGCTCATTTTACCTATCCATATAAGAGAACTTCCTTCTTTATAGGGAAAATGATGATTATTTTCCTTTTTATCATACTATCCTGTTTCATAATCTTTAGTGTGAATCTTATCATATGCCTTTTTTTTGCTGATGTTCCTCCGCCACCGCTATTCATAAAAACTGGGATCTTGGATAGTATAAAGATTTCAGCCACTCAATGTGCACTGGTTTGCATCACTATATTGGCCAGCATTGCCTTTAGAAATATAGTGGCAGGAATCCTTACGGCGGTAATTGGCTGTGCTACTGCTATAGCCATGCTCTTTTCAGCAGTAGGAGATTGGCAGCTGCTTAACCCCTACTTTTTTAGCATGGTTGTAACGGATATACAAAATTATGAGCAGGGCTATATTTATTTAGGTATGGGGGCAATAATTATAGTAGGAGTTTTGGCTTTTCTAAGTGCGCTGCATCTTTACAAAAATAATGATATTACAAATAAATAATGTTTATGCGATAAGAAATTCATTCATTTGAATCCCTTTTCATTCAAAAAATTTAACATTAAGTTTGGGAACGCTTACTATAAATAGTGACAAACCAAGGTCTCAATCCTTGCAAGAAGCTAGGTTAAGGATTTGATTTTTGTTGTTCCTAGAACTTTGTGGGCGGAATTCTCCCTTTCCATCAGCTGTTAAATAGCTTATAATGGTGATGTTTTAATGTATCAATAATAATGCTATACTATAAGTAATAATGCTATACTATAAACAATAATGTTATACTATAATTAGGTTATAATTGATGCGGAAAAGGTGTGTGACTAGTTCGCGCCCCGGCTTGCTGTGACGTCTAAGTAGGAGCGCCTACATCCTTTCTGCAAATCTTTAGGGGATAAGGATGAGAAAGATGAGCAACAGAGAGATTAAATCAGATGTTATCTTAATTGGTGCTGGAATCATGAGTGCTACTTTAGGGACACTTCTGAAAGAATTAGTACCGGACTGGAAAATTACAGTATTTGAGAAGCTCGAAAAAGCAGGGGAGGAAAGCTCTAACGAATGGAATAATGCGGGAACGGGGCATGCTGCACTGTGCGAGCTGAACTACACTTCTGAAAAACCAGACGGATCTATAAATATTAGCAAAGCTATAAAAGTTAATGAACAGTTTCAAGAGTCAATGCAGTTTTGGTCTTATCTTGTAAACAGTAATCTGATACGTAATCCGCAAGACTTTATTATGCCATTACCTCATATGAGTATGGTACAAGGGGAAGACAATGTAAAGTTTTTAAAGAAACGTTTTGAAGCGATGACCAACAATCCTTTATTCAAAGGGATGGAATTTTCTGATGACCCGGAAACACTGAAAAAATGGATTCCGCTTATTATGGAAGACCGTCCAGCGGATGAGCATATAGCGGCAACAAAAATCGACTCTGGAACGGATGTCAACTTTGGTGCTTTAACGCGTATGTTATTTGACCACTTACAAACTCAAAACGTCGATGTCGAGTACAAACATAATGTTGAAAGCATTAAACGTAATAAAGATGGCTCATGGGCATTCAAAGTGCATGATCTCGATGGCTGTAAAATGGAATACCATACGGCGAAATTTGTCTTTCTTGGAGCTGGGGGAGGAAGCCTGCATTTACTACAACAATCAGGTATTCCTGAAGGGAAACACATTGGTGGATTCCCGATTAGCGGATTATTTATGGTATGTAAAAATCAAGAAGTTGTTGAGCAACATCATGCAAAAGTATACGGAAAAGCTAAAGTTGGTGCTCCACCGATGTCTGTTCCGCATCTTGACACACGATATATCGATAACAAAAAATCATTGCTATTTGGACCGTTCGCCGGCTTCTCACCTAAGTTCTTAAAAACAGGTTCAAATATGGATTTAATCTTTTCTGTAAAGCCGCATAATATTACAACGTTATTGGCGGCAGGAGTTAAAGAGATGGCATTGACAAAATACCTGATCCAACAACTTATGTTATCGAAAGAACAGCGTATGGAAGAGTTACGTGAGTTTATCCCGACAGCTAAGAGCGAGGAGTGGGATATTGTAGTAGCTGGTCAACGTGTACAAGTTATTAAAGATACTGAAGCTGGTGGCAAAGGAACGCTTCAATTTGGTACGGAAGTGGTTAGTGCCGCTGATGGTTCGATAGCAGCATTGCTCGGCGCTTCTCCAGGTGCTTCTACTGCCGTTCCCGTCATGCTTGAGGTAATAAAAAAATGCTTCCCAGAACACATAAAAGAGTGGGAACCGAAAATTAAAGAAATGATTCCGTCTTATGGCATGTCACTAAGAGAACACCCAGAGCTGATTGACGAAATTCATACTTCAACAGCGCAGGCGCTTGGTCTAAGTCAAAACTTGCCGTTACAGACAGCAGACTAAAGCGCATAATAAGTAGGTGCAAATTTTTGCAGCTATAACCTAAAATGTAACGACTTAAAGATTAACCATATATTATCATGGAATACGCGTTCTAATATTCCATTGAAAAAGGACTTCCTACTTTTTGTAGGAAGTCTTTTTTCTATTTTGAGGGAGGACAAAAACGAGAGCCGACACTAGCTTCTAGTGCCGGCTGCGCTTTCTCTATTTGTTTATCAGCTCTGGAGATACCTAGAGATCGTTCCGGAATGATCTCTATCTAGCAATTTTCTTTAAGCGTCCCGCCAGTGGTAAGACAATGATACCGGCGAGTACGACTTGCATGACGTTTCCAGGGATGGAGCCGAATGGCTGTATCCAGTTGCCATAAAGGATTACTTCAGCAAAATAGTAGCCCACGACTTTTATTATCAGTGCAGCAACAATGGCCAATGTGTGAACGACCACTCTTTTGCCGGACATTTTTTCAGATATAAGACCAGCTGTGTAGCCCATTGCGCCTACGATGACGAATGTAAACGGTGCCCATACTGCCCAGCCGGAGAGAAAATCGAATAAAGCCATTCCGAAGGCGCCTGCGATGGCTCCCGTTTTTCTGCCGTAAACGAACGCTGCTATAAAGAGAGGCACATTCCCGAGATGGATAAGGCCTCCGTTACCCATGATAGGAAGCCTGATGTTGATGAACATGGTCGCTACAAGGGTCAATGTGATAAAAAGGGCATTGATGACGAGGGTTCTTGTTTTCGCCTTAGCTGCACCTGTCGATGAGAGTGTTGAATCCATGCGATAACCTCTTTCTTTTTTACATACTATCATACTCTGAATCAGACACTTAATAAATACCTAATGCTATTTATTTACGCAGGTAATATGAGTGCCTGTCACCATCCAAATAATGTCGAACTTTCTTTGACATTATTCAGGCTGTAATAGGTATCTGTGTTATTGTAAGTATTTTGAATGTATAGGATAATTTAAGAGGTCGGTTCCAAGGGTCGAAAGAGAATAGCTTTATCGTATGAAATCCAAAACACTTTCACAGTAGAATTTATATAAAGAAAGGTTGGGAAGGGTATGAAAAAAATGTTACAAGATTTCCTTGTTGTAGATGCGGATGCACGAAATGAGATGAAAAATGATTTAATGATTGCTGTTCAGAAGAAAGAAACTGCAGAAGAGGTCGTTGCTTTTTTTGAGAACTATTTGATAAATGTGAGACAAGATATCGGTGAAAGTGGATTTTATCGAACAGTTAGTGACTCAGAGTTGCTTTCTGAGATGTTAGAAGTACTTTATGAATGCTTAAACACAGAGATTAATGTTGAATCTATTATTCCGGAAGTCTCCTCTTTTCTCTGTATCGACAAACGTGAAACGGATAAAACAAAAGGGGAATTATATCTTCAGTATCGTGTTACCGCTTTTTTAGATGAAGTTATTCGTATGGGAGAGTCTTTACCGAAAGAAGTTATCGACCGAATCCTTGCTTCGGAACGTTATTATAGTGACAAGCAAACGGAAGAATTCGTATGTAGTATATATTGGAGACTTGCTGAGAGAGGTGTAGATATCTCATGTAAAATTAGTTCTCTTATCACGCGGCTTCATAATAGGGAAACATCCGTATTAGCGAATAATGCACTTTCAGCTCTTTGGGCTGCGATAAAAGGAGGATATTTTGATTCAGTCATACCAAATAGCAATAAAACGTATCGTGTAAATCTATGGAGATTAGTCACTACTTGTGTTGGGATACTTACATCAAAGGATGATGAAGTCCTTCGATTAGGCTCTGTTGGTTGCCTAATTGAAACGGCTAGAACGTATCCCGAAACAAAGAGTCTCATTTTAGAATGTATGGAAAAGTGGGGGATTAAAGAACCGAAACGACCAAGAACGGATGTAAATCGTGATGTACTAGTTCTTTATTCACTTTGCAAAGATCACCCAGGAACAACCTGTTTACCTGAGCGCTATCAAATTACGAAAAAAGGGATTATGATTCAATAGATGGATATTCACATATATCAGAAACGAAAGTTAGGGTTTTACATATTTCAACTATTATTATGAAACGTGTCCAATAATCATCTCTTGACACCCTTATAACAGCTTAAATTGTGTGATACACCACCATTGATAGAGGGAGGATAAGATAAATGGAAAGTTATAGTATGGAATCACATTTTCAAACAATCACCGATCAGAGAATTACTTTTTCTAATGAAATGAATAATCATCTTGATCACCCTTGGATAAGACCTTATAAAGAAAAATGGTCAATAGGTGAAACTTATTATCACTTGTATTTAATGGTTAAAAGGATTAGACAGTTAAATTCAGTTTATATTCCTTTGATGACTCCTGTTGCAAGTATTCGAAAGAAAAAAACATTTAAAACGAAAAGTGAAGATGTTTTTAAAGCATTTGAACAAAAGCATAAAAGAGCAATGAAGGCTCCTTTTCTCTTAATGCCACCAAAAGAATTAGATAAAAGTTATACATTTAGGAATTTGGAACAAATGCTGGAATCAGAGACAGAAAAATTAAAGAAATTAGTAGATCAAATGGATGAAAGAGTAGCTGGTCAGATTTATTACCCTGATCCATACGCACATTATCCTAATTTAATTCAAAGTATTCATTTAATAGCGATTCATGAGAAGCATCACTTTGAAATTACGAAGAAATACTTTAATTTATAATTTGATAAAAAGTTCAGAAAAGGTGAAATATGATTTATACGGTAAGTTTATTCATTCTTGCAGGAATTGCCGAAATTGGTGGAGGATATTTGGTCTGGCTATGGTTACGTGAGGGGAAGCCGTATTGGTATGGAATAATAGGCGGTATTATTTTGGTTTTATACGGAATAATCCCCACTCTGCAAAATTTCCCTTCATTCGGAAGAGTCTATGCCGCCTATGGTGGAGTGTTTATTATTATTTCAGTGTTGTGGGGATGGGGAGTCGATAAAAAAACTCCTGATACTTACGATTGGATAGGTGCAGTCATTTGTTTAATTGGGGTTTCAATCATGCTTTGGGGGCCAAGGCATTCGATTTGATAGATGATGAAAGAGCAGGTGATTCCTGCTCTGTTTGAAAGATTACTCGTCTCTGCCATCACACTCCTTGGGATAAAGCTCAGCCTGTAAAAGTCCCCCAAAGATACACTTAGACAATTACAGGCTGAGTATGATGGCAACAAACGTGTGGAGAAGGTTCAAATTAATCACCTCTTGTAAATCGTTTTCTTTTACTATATAGAAAAGGCTTTATTTGAAGAACTGATCAGGCTATTCTCCGCCATTATCTAATATCTATGACACTGAAAAAATAAGGGGATAGTTATTTGAATTAGTACTCCTCTAACTTCTGTTATATAACTATCCCAATAGTCCTCAATCTTTACATCTCTCTTCTAAAATCAATATGTGGATTTTTAATTTCAAACATCATTTTGGTTCTTACAACGAACTGTGGCTTCTCTTTGCATCAGGATCAAACCCCAATTTAAAATCGAATAAAATAGGCGGTAGCATTAGTAACAATACCCAAACAGAATTCATATTTTGTTGAGGAAAGCTTTCGAATTATTGGTTGAGTCGCTTGTTGCAAAGTTGTTTTCGTTCGGATTCCTTTTTATGTTGTTGAAACAACTTATTAATTAAAATACGGAGGAATGAAATGTGAATAATTTTCAAAATGAGCTTCAAATGTTGAATGTTGGTGATTTCCAGGCGAGCGAGGCTATACCTTGGGATTCAAGTCAATACTATGGGGATCAAGATCGACAATTTGGAGGTTTTTTCCGATGTTTTAGTTGCTTTAATTGTTTTCGTTGTTCTAATTGCTTTAGTTGTTCTA
Organism: Bacillus sp. FJAT-52991; assembly: GCF_037201805.1. Taxonomy (GTDB): domain Bacteria; phylum Bacillota; class Bacilli; order Bacillales; family Domibacillaceae; genus Bacillus_CE; species Bacillus_CE kandeliae. The sequence continues at coordinate 552,822 of NZ_CP147404.1, forward strand.
ATTGTTTTCGTTGCTCTAATTGCTTTAGTTGTTCTAATTGTTTTCGTTGCTCTAATTGCTTTCGTTGCGGCGGTCGTTGCGGTGGTTAATAATTCTAGCTTTCGAATGAAAAACCCCTTAACTCAACAGGGGTTTTTCTCTAAAAGATTAGACATAAGAGACAAATGACGATACATAGGATTATAGTGCAATGGAAAATGATGCTATTAGATTTGAGGAAAGATGAAGAAGGAGGAGCGGAATGACAAATTTGAACCCTTCTATGCGTCTGAAAGTGAAAAGAGATACTTTTTTTCTCCCTGATCCAAACAGCGGTGTGTATTTTCGAAATAATGTAAGTTCGTTTCATATGAAAGGCAGTACGATAGATCAATGGGTTAACAAGCTGATACCCATGTTCAATGGTGAGTACACGTTGGGGAATTTGACAAACGGATTGCCGAGTCCATATCGAGATCGGGTGTATGAAATTGCCGAAGTTCTTTATAAAAACGGGTTTGTTCGGGATGTCAGTCAAGATCGTCCACATGAATTGGGGGATCAGATTCTTAAAAAGTATGCTTCTCAAATTGAATTTTTAGAAAATTCGATTGATTCAGGTGCATATCGTTTTCAATCCTATCGTCAGACTAAAGTGTTGGCGATCGGCTCTGGTCCATTTTTTGTCTCGTTGGTTTCTTCATTGATTGAATCTGGATTGCCTAAGTTCCACGTGTTGATAACAGACTCAGTACCGACAAATCGGCAACGGTTAGAAGAAATTGTAGTACATGCACGTAAAACGGACCCCGAGATAGCAGTAGAGGAGGTCATCCTGAAAAAGGAGGGGGGAAGTTCTTGGCAGGAGATTGTGCATTCGTTTGAATCAATCTTGTATGTGTCGCAGGATGGTGATGTAGAAGAACTACGAGCTCTTCATAAAATTTGTAGGGAAGAGAAAAAACTATTTATCCCAGCTGTATTTCTAAAACAAGTGGGGATGGCAGGTCCTTTAGTTCATCCAGACTCTGAAGGATGTTGGGAGTCTGCATGGCGCAGCATACATCAATCTGTGTTTGGTAATGGAGATCAATTAAACAGTTTCTCTTCCACTGCAGGAGCGATGTTGGCCAATGTAATCGTGTTTGAGTTATTTAAAAACATTACGAGAGTTTCTGAATCAGATCAGATGAATCAATTCTTTATGCTTAATCTAGATACGATGGAAGGAAACTGGCATTCGTTCATGCCTCATCCGTTAGTAACCGGACGTGCTAAGGCAGAATGGATTCCAGACTTTGATTTGCAGCTCAAACAGAATTCGAGCAGTGGGGAATCGGGCGAGTTGCTACTATACTTTAGTCAGTTGACATCAGCGGAATCCGGTATTTTTCATATTTTAGAGGAAGAGAATTTAAGGCAGTTACCATTAGCACAGTGTCGCGTTCAGGTAGTTGATCCTTTGTCGGAGGGACCTGCAGAGCTGTTACCAAGCATTGTCTGTACAGAACTTACACATGAGAAGGCACGGAAAAAAGCAGGTCTATCTGGAATTGAAGCATATATGTCGCGAATGATCGAAGTGCTCCTTATGCCTCAGAAACTAGAGGGGAGTGTAAAATATGAGGAATTTGTTGGTGTCGGAGCGGGAGAAACAATTGCAGAAGGTGTTTGCCGTGGCTTGCAAAAGTGTCTAACAGAGGAATGGAGCAAACAAAAACAGCTGGTTGATCAGAAGAATGTTGTCTTTCGGATGCAGTTAAGTGATGTAGAAGATGAACGTTGCCGGTATTATTTACAGGCACTGACTACGATACAGGGTACACCAATCATAGGCTTGGGAAAGGAAGTGTCCGGTTTCCCTGTGGTATGGGTCGGTACGAATGATCGTTGGTATAGCAGTGTAGGTTTGAGTACAACTATGGCATTGCAAAAAGCGTTACACCAGGCGCTTATGAATGGAAAAAATCAAACGACACAAGCAATGGCGGATTCGTCTGTGTATCTAGTAGAAAAAGAGCCACAAAGCCTAGTCATCCATCCGAGTGAAGAAATACCTCAGTCCGAGGTCTTGCAGTCCGCTATGCAAGTCTTGGAAAGGAACTGCAAGAAACTCTTTGTTGTTGAACTAACATTGGAACCATTTTTGAAAAAGGAACTGGTAGGTGTGTACGGTATATTGCTACGTGAGGAGGAATCCCTGTGAGTGCAGTCGTAGTGATTGTCGGAGAAGGAATGTTAGCTGACTACGTGTGTGGAGAATTGTCAGCCCAATATCATGTAGTTCGTCATATTGATTTCGAGGCAGGGGTACCTGAAGAGACTGATTTAGTTCTAGTATTGCACGATGCCTGGAAACCTTCTGTTCATCGAAAAGCGGAAGAGGTGTTACGTCCAGCCGGCATCCGTTGGCTACGAGGCTTTATTTCATTTGGAGAAGGCTTGGTTGGACCACTAGTTTGCTCAGATACACCGGGGTGCTCTCAATGCGCGGATATGCGACTTCTCATGGCAGGAAACGACCGTAAAGAGATGTGGGAAATGCAACAGATGCTAGCTAAGGACGGAGGAGTGCCGCGTGATGCGTGGGCATCGAGCATGGGGCTTTTGCAAATGGCCTACCTACTTAGTGCAGAGGTACAGAGGATATTGCAAGGTGATGAGGCATACTCGGAAGGACGGGTATATTTAATCAATCTGAAAACACTAAAGAGTTCATGGCATACTTTTCTGCCGGATCCACTATGTCCAGTTTGTAGTGAAATACCTGACGACTCACCAGCCGCGGCCCGAATTTCATTAACATCAAGTCCTAAGATTGAAGGAAGTTACCGCTACCGTTCGATGGATGATCTAAATAAAGTTCTAGTTAAAGACTATCTGGATCATCGGACGGGCGTTTTGAATGGGAAAATGTATGACCTTGTACCGCCTTTTGCTGATGTAGGTGTAAATTTGCCATTATTCTCAGGGGACGAGGGAGTAGCAGGGCGGACTCATTCATATGCGATAAGCGAGTTAACTGCTATTTTGGAGGGATTGGAGCGGTCTTGCGGTATATCCCCTCGTGGGAAACGGACAGTTGTCCATAATAGTTTTAATAACCTGAAAGATCGAGCCCTCAATCCTATTAAAGTAGGAGTGCACGCGAAGGAACAGTATGCACGGTCCGATTTTCCATTTGAACAGTTTAATCCTGATCGCCCGATGAACTGGGTATGGGGCTATTCGCTTTTGGAAGATCGTCCAATTTTGGTTCCAGAGTTGCTTGCCTATTACAGCTTGGGGTGCGGAAAAGGATTTGTCTATGAAACTTCTAACGGATGCGCATTAGGAGGGAGTCTAGAGGAAGCCATTTTCTATGGTATTTTGGAAGTGGTGGAACGTGATTCGTTTCTGATGACTTGGTACGCAAAACTGCCCCTACCTCGTCTTGATCCTTATACGGCTAACGATCAAGAATTGCAGTTGATGATTGACCGTGTACGGGTAGTGGGGGGATATGATCTGTATTTTTATAACTCGACAATGGAGCACGGAATTCCAAGTGTTTGGGCGATAGCAAAAAACAGGAAGAAAAAGGGGTTGAATATCATCTGTGCTGCTGGAGCTCATCTTGATCCAGTACGGGCGGTGAAAAGCACGATTCATGAGTTAGCTGCTATGATGCTTACCCTTGATGAGAAATTAGAGACGAACCAAGAAGAGTTTGTGCGAATGCTGCAAGATCCTTCCTTAGTGCAGAAGATGGACGATCATGGGATGTTGTACGGTTTGCCGCAAGCGCAAAAGCGCCTGCAGTTTTTGCTAGACGATAATCGTCCGTTGCGATCGTTTGATGAGGAATTCAAGTGGAAGTCGACGCATGCAGATCTGACCGATGATCTGAAGGATATTCTTCAGAAGTTTCGTCAATTGAATCTCGATGTGATTGTGGTGGATCAGTCGACATCAGAAACGAGACGAAACGGACTATATTGCGTGAAAGTGCTAATTCCTGGGATGTTGCCAATGACATTCGGACATCATCTTACGAGAGTAACGGGACTGGAGAGGGTGCTACTGGTACCAATGGAACTTGGATATTCGAAGCAACCGCTGACACTTGAACAGCTCAATCCACATCCACATCCGTTTCCATAAGCAGTAGCTAGGAGGGTAGGAGGATGGATCTAGAGACATTTCTGCACAATCTACATTTTGACGTTGACAAGGTAAGCCCAACGGACTGGGAAGTGGATTGGGAAGACGCACCGCTTCCGTATAAGCTCTACCGTGGTTTGCCTGTATTTCCATTATCTCTGGAAGTACCACTTACGCTTGAAGAATGGGAAGCACCAAAAAAGCCTAACACTCGGAGAATCAGTCATTTTCTCTGGTATGTATTTGGCCTTACTCAAATGTCCCAGTCAGTCTTTCCTAGCACAAATCAAGGGTCGGAACTCATGCAGTCGTATCGGCGGTTCGCTCCTTCTGGTGGGGCGCTGTATCCAAACGAATTGTACGTGTATCTAAAGGTGGAGGATTTGCCTAATGGGATATACCATTATGATGTGGCACACCATCGCTTGATATTGTTGAGAGAAGGTAACTTTGATTCATATATAGCCAAGTCTCTTGGCAATCGCTGTGATTTGTCAGCTTGTTTTGGTACGGTTTTTGTGTCAACAATGTTTTGGAAAAACTTCTATAAATACAATAACTTTGCCTACCGTTTGCAAGGGTTGGATGCTGGTGTGCTGATTGGACAATTACTGGAAGTAGCCAAACGGTTTGGTTTTGTTTCGGGGGTGTACTTCCAATATCTCGATCGGGCGATCAACCATCTACTTGGACTAAATGGAGAAGAGGAGAGTGTGTATGCAGTTATCCCGCTAACAGTGGAACCTATGATTTGGTTGACTAACAGGGGAGGTAGAGATGAGCTTGTTTCTGCTAGCGAACTATGTCGAGAGTTGGAAGCTATTCAAAATAATCACTACGTCCGATCACAGCGAATCAAAACGTTTCCGATGTTAACGAAGATGAATGAAGCGTCTATACTAGAATCAACTCAATTATTTCGGCAAATAAAGGAAAGGGAAAAGTTGAATGGTGCGAGTCAAGTGGTAACTCTCCCTCGTATGAAGCGATTATCGTATGATCTAGCGTCGGTTTGTCATAAGCGATTTTCACCGGATATAGATTTTATTCTTGGGGAGATTAGTCAATCGCAGTTGGCCACTCTGCTACAGGAAGCAACGTCTGCGTACTTGTATCGAAATGATTTGGATGAAGCACATAAGGTGCAAGAGTCCCGTGTTTCACTGTCTGTATGTTTGAATAATGTTGAAGGTATTCCAGATGGTGCTTATCATTATGATAGCGCTGATCATGCGTTACGACAGGTAGATATCGGTGATCATCGACTCCATTTACAATCCGGAATGTCTATAGGTAATGTGAATTTATTCCAAGTGCCACTTTGCTTTCATGTGACAGGAGATAAAGATCACTTAATATCGGAATTGGGGTACAGAGGATATCGTATTCAACAAATGGAAGCGGGAATGCTCGTGCAACGATTACTGTTAGTAGCGTCAGCCCTTGAGATGGGAGGACATCCACTACTTGGGTTTGATGCGGAATTGTGTGATGAAATATACAAGATGGATCAACAAGGAAACACCAGCCTAATCGAAATCCCAATCGGTCCCTATCGACCTCGACCTTGGTTAAAGGGGAGTTTGCAAAGCTAAGTAAGGTGAGAAGAAAGCTATTTCAACGGCTAAAATGTCCACAGGAACATTTTAGCCGTTGAAATAAATGGAAGAACCATTAGGCGGTTACCACTACTCTTGTCATGAATGATCGACTGTAAGCACTCAGGGCATGTGGAGTCTGTGCGCTATGAACTTAAAGATAATTAATAAAAGATGTAACAGTGAAGAAAGAGGGTGACACTAAAAAGTAGTTGAAAAACGACTTTTTGGTGTCGCCCTTTTTTTCTATTTTACGAGTTTGAAAGCGACCATTGGAACAATGAACACTAATATTTTGTTTAGAGATTTTTAAGACCTCACCCTAATGTAATTAAATAGTATTATCTGATTTTTATTAAATGGTAAAATAATGCTAGTGATTAAACGTTTAAAAGGAGACGGATTTGTTTGCTGAAACTTTTTATAACTAGGCATGAAGAGACTAGATGAAAAACCAGGAGGAATTTGAGCGATGAAGACGATCTTGATTATTGAAGATAACGAGGATGTAAACCTTATGCTGGCAGAAGCCTTGACTGATGCAAATTATGAGGTGAAATCCATTTATACGGGAACAGATGGTATCAGTGAAATCCAAAATCATACGTATGACTTGATTTTGCTTGATATTATGCTTCCTTATAAAAGTGGTGATGAGATACTCAAAGAAGTACGGTCATTTTCTGATGTGCCTATTATCATCATTTCTGCAAAGGATATGGTTAGCACAAAAATAGACCTTTTGAAGGTCGGTGCGGATGATTATATCACGAAGCCTTTTGATTTGGGTGAGGTGGTTGCACGAGTTGAGTCCAATTTGCGGCGTTCTCATAAGCAGATACAGGGGAGCAAGCTGTTTCAGTATAAGGATTTAACGCTAGATGATCATGCAAAGCGTATTACTGTTGGTGATATGGAGATTGAACTGACAGCAAAAGAGTATATGATATTGGAACTGCTGCTTAAACAAGGTGGCAAGGTTTTTACAAAAGCGAACCTCTATGAATCTGTTTGGCAGGAGGACTATCTTGGTGATGACAATGCGGTGAAAACCCATATTAGCAATTTGCGTAATAAGTTGAAAAAAGCAAATCCAAACGAGGAATATATTGAAACGGTATGGGGCTTAGGCTATCGCTTACATAAAGAGTAAATTATCTCTTTCTTGACAATTTCCTTGTCGTTCTTAACCTTTTCTAAACCTTTAAGCATTACACTTGATGATGGAAAGGACAGGTGAACGAAAATGCGTAAACACGTTTTGAAAATAAATAACCTGACGAAAAGCTATCATGGTGTCAATGTGTTGCATGATGTGTCGGTGACTTTAGAAGCTGGTAGAATATACGGCTTAATTGGAAGGAACGGCGCCGGAAAAAGCACGTTAATGAAGATTGTATCGGGACTTAGTTACCCTACAAGCGGCAACATTGAGCTTTTCGGTCATACCGGGGAAAAAGCTTTGCAGGTTGAACGGAAAAGGCTTGGGTGTATGATTGAGCATCCTAGTTTTACTCCAAATATGACTGCAAAGGAAAATCTTACACGTCACAGAATGATGCGAGGTATTCCCAATAAGGAAGTTGAAGATGAATTATTGGAGCTTGTGGGTCTCGTAAATACCGGGAAAAAGAAAGCGAAAAACTTTTCACTTGGCATGAAGCAGCGTTTAGGTATTGCGATCGCCCTACTTGGCAGCCCTGAATTTTTAATTTTGGATGAGCCGACCAATGGGCTTGATCCGGTGGGTGTCGTAGAAATCCGTAATCTGCTCAAAAAACTGAGTGAGGAGCGGCAAATGACCATTCTCATCTCTAGCCACAATTTGCCGGAATTATATCAAGTAGCGACGGACTATATCATTATCAATGATGGCGAAATCAAACAGGTACTTACCCTTGAACAGCTGGATGAATGCTGTAAACATCATCTTCTTATTAGCTGTAATGAGTCGGAAAAACTGGTGAGCGTTCTAGAAATGGAATTGCACACTACGAACTATAAGGTAATGCCCGATAAAACGGTTAAGCTATATGATTATCTAAACGAAAAAGAGCGAGTGTCGAGAGTCCTCTTTGAAAATGGCCTTGTCGTTACCAATCTTTCAAACGAAGGAGATACACTTGAAAACTACTTTCTTTCTGTTGTAGGAGGTGATCACAATGCTTAACTTAATTCGGGCCGATTTATTTAGCTTGCGTAAATCAAGGGCCATCAAGATTTTATTTGCCATTACAACTGTAAGTGCCGTGGTCATGGCGATGATGGCTTATCTGATACCGCAGGGGAAGATTGAAGACAGCATGACTGGAATCGGGTTCATGTTCTCTGACGTAAATGTGATCAGCATTCTCGGAGCTGTGATCGCAGGTGTTTTTATCTGTGGTGATTTCGATAATAAAATCATTCATGATGCTATTGCCAATGGCTGTAGCAGAGGGGCTGTCATCGTTAGTAAGGCAACTTTATTCTGCTGTGCCATCATGTTTATTCTGCTTCCTTATGCTATTGTAACAGGGATTGCTCTTAGTACAGGTTCTGAGTTTAGTATGGGAGCCGTAGCTATCGGCTTCTTGCATACACTGACGTCCTATAATGGTACATTCTCTTTATCAGAGGTATGGAATATGTTAGCTGTCACGTTCAGCTTGATGATTGTATATGTGGCACAATTGAGTGTTTGTTTAGCGTTTGCTTTTGTGTTTAAGAAGCCCGTCCTTGTCGTTGCTGTTTATTATGGGTTTTCTATTCTTATTGGGAAGTTAGCGAGTATAAGCGATAGTTCTCCAGTGTTCGATCGTATTTTCTCCTGTACGCCATATAAAGGTGACTATGTTTTTATGACATTGGATACGGGGGCAGGAGAAATGGTGAAGGCCATCGCTGTTAGTTTAGTATTTATAATCGTCATGCTTATTATTACTTACAGCGTATTCAGAAAATCGGAAATTAAGTAGCTGAAAGGTTGGTGAATAGGTTGGCAATTGCGGTTGGCGTTTTGGTTATTGTTATTATTTTGCTTTCCTTGTATATCGTTTTTCTTCAACTGCAATTGCGCAATATTAATCGGCAGTTGGATAAACGACTAGCTGAACATACACGTCAGCCGATCAGCTTGGAACTGCTTAACAGAGAGCTTAATGCTTTAGCTATCAATATTAACAAATGCCTTAAGGTGGAGGAAACCCTCCGCCTTAAAGGCATTCGTGAGGAGAAGCGGTTTAAGGAATTGATTGCGAATATTTCCCATGATTTACGCACGCCGCTCACTGCTATCAAGGGCTATCAGCAACTTGTAGAAAAGGGCGAGCTCTCCGATGACCAAAGAAGAAAACTGCAAGTGGCGCAGAAACATGCGGATGAATTGGGAAATCTGATTGAACATTTCTTTGAATATTCCTACCTGCTTAATGTCAAGTCGGAATCGAATATTGAACGAATCAATGTAACAAATCTTGTCACAGAATGTGTTGCCGCTTCTGTCACTATTTTTGAGGAAAATCATCTGAAAGTCTGTATGGAGGAAGCGCCGCCTGTGTTTGCTCTTATAGATAAAGAAATGACAATCAGAATCATTCAAAATCTGATACGCAACTGTGCCATACACTCCGATGGTGACGTAGTGGTACGAGTTCAAAGTAATGAGAATGCAGTCATTTCATTCAGTAACCCTGTAAAAGATGCTGCTGAAATAGATGTAAACCAGCTATTTGACCGCTTTTATACGGCTGATAAGGCAAGGAGAAAAGCAACAGGCTTAGGATTATCGATTGTTAAGCTGTTAGCAGCACAGATGGGCGGTAGCACAATCGCCGAGCTACAAGGGAATATAATCTCAATAAGGGTCGAACTTCCGTTGAGTGATCATTAATCTATGATTAAATTGGTTAATTAGAAGGTAATAATTAGTATTTGAGGGCGCTAGAGTTGATATAGGAGAAGGTGTAAATGGTACTGTCAAAGCTGTAGACTATGGATGGAGATGAAGAGGGGGAAAAGTCGTTTTTTAACGCTCTTTTGCCCCTTCTCTTGTTAGTAACGACCAACAGGATAAGCCTAACGCAATTTCCGTATTCTAAAGTTCCCTTCAAGCAGTACCCAATTTTGTGGGAATGGATAACCGAGTACCCAGTAACTAATTCCCCGTAAGCCGTAGTTCTTCGCTAAATCAAATTTTGCCTGGGCGCTACGGGCATCTTCAAACCAAACTTCATGCTGACGTCCTTTTTCATCCCAATAGCGATAAAATGGAGATTGGGCTACTCGGTCATATTGAATCGTGGCATTGTATTTTACGGCCCGACGGATAGCTTCTTGCATATCAAATGTTTCGGCCTCTTGACCCTGAACGTGGGGGAGGAGCCAGTCGCGAGCGTATACCTGGAAGCCCATAAAAATTTTATTTCTTGGGATCACCGTTACGGCATAATCGAGAACACGTTTAATTTGGTTAAGGGGAGAGATCGCCTGTGGAGGTCCGAATCGATATCCCCATTCGTAAGTCATCAATACAATGAAGTCGACGATTTTTGCTTGAGCGGCATAATCATGAGCTTCATATAAAATTCCTTTTTGATCGGAACTTGTTTTAGGTGCAAGTGCAGTTGAAACTGAATATCCTTTTGGACGCAAACGGTCCACCGCGCGCTGCAAGAATTGGTTATACAGCTCACGATCAGCTGGGAATACATTCTCAAAGTCAACGTTTAGTCCGATATATCCTTTCGTCCGCATCGTGTTTTCGATATTGGTTAATAACCGGTTTTGCACCTCTGTACTTGAAAGAATGGTATGAGCCAAACGGGAACCGGGGTCTTCACTTGTAAAGTTCGTGATACACATTAATGGAACGACTCGCTTAGCTTCAGCTGCTTGAAGGATAGAGGCATCATCAATCGGCTCTAGTCCGCCGTCTGCTTTCATAATATAAGCAAAAGGGGAAATGTAAGTTAAATATTGTCCAACCTCACGAACTTCTCTTCCTCCTTGTTCTCCCTTATTGATCGTATAGGCATTTACATCAATGATCGGCTTAGGAAAAGGAATGACTAATACCATCCCCGTATAAATAAGATTGGGATTTTGAATTTGATTGGCTTTCATAATTTCCTGAACAGTTACACCATAACGTTGAGCGATTTGCCGTAAATTCTCTCCGGGCTGAACCGTATACGTCCGAGGCGGAATGATTAACACCATTCCCGGATAGATGTTAGAAGGACTACTAATTTGGTTTGCCCGAACAATGGCTCTGACTGTCACTCCATATCTTTGTGCAATCTGCCATAACGTTTCTCCAGCTCGAACAGTATGTTGACGAGCAGCAATAGGAATGATAAGCGACTGACCAATAAGTAATCGATTAGGATTGGGCAGTCCGTTTGCGGCAATCATTTGTGAAACACTGACACCATAACGACTAGCTATGCTCCATAATGTCTCGCCTCTTTTTACCACATGAATAATCATAAGTACCTCCTGAATTTTCAATGTATACCTATATGTATGCCATTGAACTTTAATCTAGAAAAATGATTTGGACGCTCTGTACAAACGGAGAAGAAAGGGTGACTTAAAACTCCCTTTAAAATCAATCGAAACTTTATTCTATGTGATTCGTATATAAGGTAAGAGGAAATTGACACCGTGTGATGAACATCAAAGGAAAGTGGTGATTGAGTTGAAATTATTTTTGTGTGCGTTATTTTTCAGTGTAATTGGCTATTATAGTTATCAGTTCATTCGAGTGTTACTGAAGATGAATCAGAACGCAGTGTGCCCGATTACGGATGAAGAGCTTCAGGCGTTAAGAACATATCCTGAGAGGGCTGTTAGTTTTCCGGCGTTTTCTAAACAAAAAGGCGGCATTATTTTATATTCTTTCGTACTTTTATTTGTGCTTATTATGTTTATTTTAGGACTATTTATGAAGGGGTTTGATTGGTCTTTCTTTCTATTAATTTTCTTGCCGTTTACTTATTCAGATAATTTATTAAATATGTTTGCGGTAGTTGAAGATGGAGTACTAAGTGGCAATCATTTTATTCCTTGGGGTAAAATCAAGTCATTTCAGTTCGTCCCAATTACTATGGATCACAGGTTCTACGGCTTTGATAAAGAAGTGAATGCAGGGTATGAACTGATCATTAAGACAAAACTCTTTTCTACAAGCTGTATCGTCACTTCGGATGAAATGAAAGAGAAGCTGACAGTTATATTGAATGAACATGTTGCAGTGGAGTTGAAGGAGTCAGTAGTAAAGGAGAGTTGACATTAATGCAAAAAACGAAAGTATGCATCATCACAGGCGGAACGAGAGGTATCGGTTATCATCTTTCGCTAGGGTTTCATGAAGCGGGATATCAAGTGATTGCATTAGATATGAAGCAACATAAGCTTCTGGCAGAAGGCATTGATTTTATCGAAACAGATGTGAGCATCAAGGAGAACATTAGCCGCACGTTTGAGCAGATTAAAGCCCAATATGGAGCGGTACATGTGCTCATTAATAATGCTGCTATTTCTACTTTCTCCAAACATATATCCGATATTTCTATTGAGGAATTTGATTCAGTGATCGATGTTAACTTGCGTGGCAGTTTTATTTGTGCGAAAGAATTTATTCAAGCCAACAGCGGACAAGACTATGGCCGAATCATTAATATCGCTTCGACAAGATGGCATCAAAATGAAGCGAATTGGGAAGCGTACGGTGCTTCTAAAGGAGGGATTGTTTCACTGACTAACACATTGGCCGTTTCTCTTAGTGACACACCGATTACGGTCAATGCAGTTAGCCCTGGCTGGATACAAGTAGAAGGGTATGAGGAGCTGTCGAAGAAGGATCATGCTCAACACCCATCTGGACGCGTCGGCAAGCCTCAGGATATCGTCAATGCCTGCTTATTTTTAGCGGATAAGCAAAATGATTTTATCAATGGGCATAATCTAGTAGTTGATGGCGGCATGACGAAGAAGATGATTTATGAGGAGTAATTTAGAGGCCTGCCTTTTTTGTGTTTTTAAATGGAGTGAAATTTACATTACTGTCTGCTATCTTTACTAAAAATATAGAAAATTAGCAATTTGTGATCTTCAGTTTTTCCTTTTAACTTGTTACTATAGAAGTAATGAGTTAACCAATCATAGGAGGAACAATCATGAGTGTACATAAAGACCTTATATTACATGCGGAAAAGCAAAATAAACTATATAGAGAGTTTGCCTTGTTAGACGAGCAACGTGAGACGTATATTGCAGAGGTGGTGGAGCTTTGCAAAGCGGGAAAGGAGTTTACAACAGATCGCATTAATGAAGTGACGGAGAAAATTAATGTGTTAGCGAATCATCGATTGATTCCAACTCGCAAGCTAGTGACACCGGATATGGTGCGTGAATATGTGGAGAAATTGCAGTAAGTTTAAGCCGGTATAATTTAATACAACAAGAAGATGTGGCCTTTTCCTAGTATTTCATCAAGGGAAGGCCATTTTTTTAGTTGCAGTACATAATGATATGGCAAATAAAAAGACGTGTGGAGGGATTAGAATGGATAAGGAGATCGAGAGAATAATAGTAAAATCATTTTTTACGAAAAGGCTCCAAGATAGAGTTCTGTTCGAATTGTCTTCAGCTAAGAAACGCAAAAATGCCTTGAGTCGTCTTTGTCACACTTACAGAACAATTCTTCGTGAAGAGTATATGATTGAGATTCCAAAACCAAATTCAAACCCAGTAGAAATAGCCAAGTTGCTGAAATAGAATGGCGCTGGAGACTCTTGTTATGCAATATCTTGGGATGAAGAAATTGATGGTAAGGAATTGCCCTTGTTAACAGGCCTGGAAAGTGCTGTTGGGATGGGGATGCCGTCAATCATATACTGCATACCCAATCAACGCGCTTATTGTGAAGCTGAGCAATAAGTCCTTCCATCTCCAAGGTTTTTACTTAAAAGAAAATAGAAGAACTCTTTTTAATAGTATTGGATTTTTGGTGTTTTAGCTGGAGTCACGTTTGCTGAGTATTATTTTCCAATGAACAGACGATTGTCGCTCGGATTAGCGGAGATGAATTTGTGCTATTAATGATTGATGCAACGGAATCAGCCGTTGACGATCTAATTATTCAAATTACATCTACCATCGATGATTATAATAACAGGCAGAACGAGCGTCCTATCCAGCTATCACTTGGTTCTGCTTATCACTCTCACTCTCTTAGGCAAATGACTCAGTTGTTTGCACAAGCCGATGCACAGATGTATGCTGATAAATCAGAGCGGAAACGTGCTGAAAGATCTTTTGGTGCATATTAATGAAACTTAATTATAAGTTAAAAACAATAATTTTATTAAATGAATCATGATTGTTATAATAAAATCAGTTTATTCGTAATATTTAAAAATTTGCGAGTGAATACAAACTAAACCATTGAAAGAGGGGACGTAAGATGATTAATCAAAAAGATATAGTAGCATTGTCTGCTGGTAATGTGAACACAGAAGAATTACCATGGATTCCTTATTTTGGAGAAGCGAAGTTTAAACTGATTAAGGCCAACCCAGTGACTGGACAAACTATAACTCTATTAAAAGTTCCTGCGAATATGCAACTTCCTGCCCATTTCCATCCTGGTTCGGTCATTGTTTACACGGTTCAAGGAGAGTGGAGATATATGGAGGAAGATTGGGTCTCCAAAGCTGGTGATGTAGTTTATGAGCCTGCTGGGTCCACACATACACCTCAAGGTTTAGGGACTGAAGATGTCATTACGTTTAATATCGTTGAAGGAACATTAGACTATTTAGGTGAGAATGGTGAAGTTATTGCTAGGGATGGCTGGGAATCATTCCTGAAAAAATACCATGATCACTGTGCGGCTGAAGGAATTGAACCAGTCGATGTGACTCAATTTTAAAAGATAGATTCATAAAAAAAGAGAAGCGCTATATCACGTATATGTGACAGAGATGCTTCTCTTTTTTCTTTCTAATTCTTAATCATTTCGAAATTTTAGATACTTATTCAAGGAGGATAATTTTATGGGATCTATTTTAAAGGAAAAAATTCAAGGACCAGTAGCGTGGAAAGGGAGTGACCTAGCGAAAGATGATTCATGGGTTTATTATTTGTCCGAAAAAATGATTGCCTCTCTTGAAAGTGCTTTACTTTATGTTAAACAAAAGGGGGTACAAGCACCTAATTTTAACAAGGAGGATTTCCCGATTTCTGATCTCGCGGACGAAATCTCTTATTTTGTTGATGAGCTGGAGAATGGGAAGGGGTTTCTATTAATCCGTGGGTTGCCGATGGAAAGATATACGGATGAAGAAGCGAGCATCATTTACTATGGTCTCGGACTTCACATGGGCATTCCGGTCACGCAAAACGCTAAAGGTGACCTTTTAGGACATGTTGTGGATCAAGGCCTCAACATTAATGATTCCAATGTACGTGGTTACCAAACGAATGCACATCTTCCCTTTCACCCAGATGGATCGGACGTCGTTGGTTTATTAAGTCTTCGTAAAGCGAAAGCTGGAGGGCTTAGTAGTATCGTAAGTTCAATAGCTGTTTACAATGAAATTCTCGAGAAGTACCCAGAATATCTGGGAGTTCTCTATCGTCCGTTCTTTTTAGATCGTCGTGGTGAGGAGGCACTAGGTGAATCTCCCGTATATTCATCACCGGTCTTTAGTTATTACGATGGAAAATTGAGCTGCAGATATAATCGCGGATATGTCGAATCGGCACAAGAGAAAACGGGTAGCTATTTGTCAAAGATTGAATTGGAAGCCTATGATTTAATGGATTCTCTCATTCATGATGAAAATATGCATTTTAATATGATGTTGGAACCTGGTGATATGCAATTCGTTAATAATTATACTGTTCTCCATTCGCGTACTATATACGAGGATTACGAAGAACCTGAACGAAAACGTCATTTATTAAGATTGTGGCTCACAATGCCAAATGGCCGTGAAATTGCCCCGGATTTCGCAATGTTTTTTGATGAGAAAACAGGAAAACCGGGTCGCGGCGGTATTCCTGTACGTGAAAAAACAGCTGGCGGTGTTATAGAAAACTTGAGGTAATTGGGTTTACATCCGGAAGATTTACTTTTATCCCGTAATGGAGGGAAGTAAGACTTTACACCTCAAGGTTCAGAAAAAAATGGTGGAGATAGGTGGGGGGTACCTTTTCCGATGTTAAGAAAAAGGTACTCCCGAAATGGTAAAAATAAGGGGGGATTTTTATGCCGAGGACTCCAAAATATTCTTGGGTTATCTTATTATTTCTAGTTATTTCCGGTATGATCAACCAGGTTGATAAAATTATTATAGGGTTGGTTTCTGTTCCCTTAATGAAGGAGTTAAGTTTAAGTCCTTCACAATGGGGAGTTGTTGGGAGTTCCTTTTTTTGGTTGTTTACGATATCCTCTCTTGTACTTGGAGGCATGGCCGATACGAAAAACACGAAGAAAATGTTGACTTGGCTGTCGCTGATCTGGGTGAGTGTCCAATTTGCCACACCTTTTGTTTCCAGTCTGTCTCTGCTAGTGTTAACAAGAATCGTCTTGGGAGCGGGTGAAGGTCCAGCTGCTGCTGTATCAACGGCAATATTGGGGAAGTGGTTCCCGAAAGAAAGACATGGAATAGGCTTTGCCGCTGTACTGTTTGGAACAACCATCGGACCTGCGATTGCTGCGCCGTTATTAATCTCCTTGATCGATCAATATGGGTGGAGGTCTGCTTTTATCGCGATGGGGGTTGTTGGACTAATTTGGCTAGGTTTTTGGTTGTTTTATGGGAAAGACAATCCACAAGAAATCGGGTTGCCTTCATTTGATCAAGAGGAGAAGCATTCATCAGCTCTCTCTAAAGTATCTTGGCGTCAGTTTCTTCCACATCTTCTTTCTAAAAATTTTGTTGTTATTGTTTTGTGTGCAGGTTGTGCCTTTTGGGTATTGTCTATTCAAGGATTGTGGTATCCAGCATACTTTTCCACAGTGAAACATTTTACTGGCTCTACGTTAAAATTAGCCGTGTCTTTACCTTTTCTTTTTGCTGCCATTAGTCTAATTGGATTTGCCATGATATCCGATTGGCTTTATCGAAAAACAGGAGATATTCGTAAAGCGCGAATCAATCTTGCAGGTTTCATGATGGTGCTGTCCTCTATTTGTTTATATCTTGGAAGTGTCGTAAATTCGAGTGTTATCTCGATGGTGTTCTTTACCCTTGCCCCAGGTTTTGCATATGTCATTCTTTCACTTGCACCCGCCATCTTGATGGACTTTTTTTCTCCCCAAAACATCGGAAAAGCACAAGGGACATACATCGCTCTTTCAAATACAGGAAGTATGATTGCACCCATTGTATTCGGTTATTTTATCCAATATGCAGCGACTGAGGCAATCGGATATCGTTATGCATTTCAATCAACTTCTTTAATGATGTTTGTGATCGGATTATTGTTTTGGATGAGTGTACGTCCTATAAAGCGAAGTCATACAACGGTCAAAACAGAGGAGCAAATTAGTATTTAAGTAATCATTGGTTATATTTGAAACGGGAAGAGATTGCGACTAAATAAGGTTGGCTCTTTTTTGAATATTAATCATACTTACTTGCAAATAAAAATCTTTAATTTTATTAAACTACAATTTATAAGTATAATAAATATCATAATAGTTGGAATAATCGCAATATTAATCAGCGAATCTTGCGGGTTTATGATGGGATTTTTTCTTCTAATAAAAGTAGAAGGTTTAACATTTAAAAATTATCGATTATGTTCAATCTGGGAGGGGATCTAGAATGTCAGTTCAACAAATGTTTGATTTATCAGGACAGACAGCATTAGTTACAGGAGGGGGTAGTGGATTAGGGCGTTTAATAGCTCTAGCTCTGGCAGAAGCAGGTGCAAATGTTGTAGTCTGTTCACGTCGTCTAGAAGTTTGTGAAAATGTGGTAAAAGAAATTGAAGCGTTAGGAAGACAAGCGCTTGCCCTATCATTGGATGTAACAGATCCTGAATCTGTCCGTCAAAGTGTGGATAAAGCCATTTCTCATTTTGGAAAAATCGAAATTTTAGTTAACGGTAGCGGAATGGCTTCAGAATCGCCTGCTACAGAAATGTCTTTAGAAAACTGGCAAGGGATGCTTAATACAAATGTTACAGGAACATTTTTGATGAGCCAGGCTGTAGGCAGACATATGATCGACAACGAATACGGAAGAATCATTAACATTTCTTCTGCTGCTGGATTTAAAGGTACTGACCCAGAATTCATAGACTCTGTGGGATATACGACAAGTAAGAGTGCCGTAATGACTTTAACGAAGGATCTTGCTGTTAAGTGGGGCCGCCATGGAGTAAATGTGAATTCCATTGCGCCTGGAGCTTTCCCGTTTGGAATGAATGACCCACAAGTACCAGGAACGCTTGTAGAAAGAGCAGGCCCGATCATTGCTTCCCAAATTCCAGTAAGGAGATTAGGAAGCGAAAAAGATTTGGCAGGCGCTGCCGTTTACTTTGCTTCTGCAGCCTCTAATTATTGTACAGGACAAGTATTGGCTCTTGATGGCGGAATTAGCGCTAAGTAAATTCCCCTAAAATAGGAAGTTTCGATAGACGTAAGATAAAGTGAAACTTCAATCAGTAGGGGTTTTCTTCATCTCCCACTGATTAAAAGAGGAACAAAGGCTAAGAGCGCAACGTCCTGTTGCAACGCCTTTGTAACCTGCATCGTGCAGGCCCGAACGGATCGGGCGTTTATGGGCTGTTGATCCCCCACCTACATGCCTACGCTTCTTCTGCCGTGTTGAGGTGGGGGTCTTACAGCCCGTTAATGCGGGATAAATCTAAGATATATACGCTAAGTTCTATGATCCAGAAAAAAGCCGGTAATCCTTCAGTGTACAGGATACCGGCTTTTCGATTCCTTTCATTCCTACTCCTACTGCATAGGCCGTTTCGACACAAGCAACAACAGGTCACATGCTGGATGTCCAACGTGTGACCTGTTGTTTGATTATCATTCTAGTTTTTAGTAATTAACAGTATTTCCGATACCGCCAGTTACGGAAAGGACCTCGCCAGTCATCGATATCGACAAAGGTGAAGCTAAGAAGGCAACGACATAAGCAATATCTTCCGCTGTTACTAGGCGGCCGATCGGATACATTGCGGTTGCCTTTTGTACGTCCTCTTCATTAGGAAAGCGATCTCTAAGCGTTTCCGTCTCGACAACCGCTGGATAAACAGCGTTGACGTTAATTCCGTGTTTTCCTAATTCCATTGATGCGGATTTTGTTAAATGGACAACGGATGCATTACGCGGACCGGAACTAAAGAAATTCCCGCCTAATTTGGCAGCTAGACCACTTATATTGATGATACGCCCCCAATTATTTTCAATCATATAAGGAGCAACGGCGCGGATACTACGAAAATAGCCCATATACTTTTCTTCAAAATCTTTTAAAATAAGTTCATCTTTAATATTGTGAAAATCCTCTGGCTCTCCACCGCCAACACGGGCGCCGCTGTTGATAAGAATATCAATTCTCCCCATTGCTGCCGCCGCTTGTTCAGCTAAGTTTCGGATAGAGTCAGGATTCGTGGTATCTGCCACTATTGGATAAATATTCCTACCTGTTTCGTGAGCTAATTCCTCTGCGGTAGCCTTTAGTGTGACTTCGTTTCTTGCACAAATCGTACAATCGACACCTTCTAGGGCCAACTGTCGGGCAATAGCTTTACCAAGCCCTCGGCTTCCTCCTACAATAAGCGCTTTTTTTCCAGCTAACTTTAAGTCCATAGAACACCCTCCTGTTTTGATTCACCATGTTATACGACCAAACTTGAAAATAACTTTTGTGATTATTTTGATTATTGTGACTATTAATCAATTTTAATTATACTCATAAATTATAATTAAATAAAATTAAATATTCTAATTTGTAATTAAGTATTACTAATATTGTTCTAAAAGCTTAGATCTCTATGGCTCTAAGTTTTAAAGGTGTGAAGTTGGAGCTAATCATTTCAGATTTTAGGTAATGAATATACTTGGTGGCAAAAGCGGGTAAATGTTTATCCTCTGATCGAATCAACCCTAAAGAAATATTGAAAGGTTTATGATTGACTAAATCAATCGGAATGATATCACCATTCATAACAGGGTGATAATTTTTCATGATGAAATCAGGAGCAAAGGTGATGGCTAAACTTTCCATGATGGCTTGGAGAACGCCATCCATATTATTGGATGTAAATAGGACTTTCAAAGGCTTATACTTATGAAAGAAATCTCGAACGAAGCATTGCATAAACTCGCTGTTGTATGTAACGAGAGTCTGATCAAGTATTTGATGAGGGGTTATGGTTTCAAGGAACGCTAAGGGAGAGTGCTTGGAAACATATACTTTCGGTTTCCCCTCAAATAATGCTTCAAAAGCTATTCCTTCCGTGTTTATGTTCCAATCCGTTGAATAAAAAATCAGTCCGATATCGGTTTTATGCTGTCGAACATCTTTAATCACAGCAGAGCCACTTTTTTCGGCAATCTGTATATTTACATACGGATAATCATGTTTAAAAGCGGCTAAAGCTTTGACTAACAATGTCATCAATCCTGGGCAGGCAGTTATTTTTAGTTCTTCCGCTTCCATAGGATTGAAAGAGTTGGCAGTCTCTTTTATTTCTTCAAGCTTTCTCAGCACTTCGTAGGCATGTTTCAGAATGATTTTACCTTCATCCGTTGGTACAGCACCATGTCCTCTTGATCGTTTGAAAATTTTAAGCTCTAACTCCTTTTCTAAGCTGGTAATAGATTGGCTAATACCGGATTGGGTCACATGAAGATTCTGAGCTGCTATAGACAGAGAGTTGTGTTTTGCGACTTCAACAATATATAGTAATTGTTCAATGTTCATGAATGTCCCCCTTTTGATTAGTAGTAATACTTACTTGCAAGTAAAAATGTTTAATTTTATTTAATTACAAATTATGAGTATAATCAAGATAAGATTTCAAAATAATCGAAAAAATCACAATAATGAATATTTAAAATCTCTTTGTTGTGAAAAAAAGGGGGCATATTATTCAATGTATCATTTAGACGAAAATTTGAAAAAAAGTGTAAGTAGATTCCCAGATCGTAACGCCTATATATATGGGAATGAAAAGGTTACTTATAGAGAACTAGATCAGCAGGTGAATCGATTTGCCACTGGTTTATCTGCCCGGGGAATCAAGAAGGGCGATGGAGTCGCTCTTTTATTAGGAAACAGCCCTGAATTTCTCATTGCTTACTATGGGATTTTACGTCTCGGTGCATTTGCTATTCCGATCAATCCTTCGTTTACCCAAGGGGAAATCAGCTACATCTTACACAATAGTCAAGCTAAAGTGATCGTTGCTCATGTGTCCTCAGAATCGAAGTTATCAGAAGTAAAGGGACAATTAGAAAATCTTGAGCTTGTCATTTATACAGATGCTAAGGATCAGGAATGTACATGGGATGATCTGATGGCAACAGGCAATTCTGTTTATGAAAACCCTTACATTGATCAAGAAGATCTTGCTGTGATTCTATACACATCAGGAACAACAGGAAAACCAAAGGGTGCGATGTTATCGCATCGGAATTTGGCTTCAAATGCAGACTCCATTTCAGAATTAATTGAACTTCATGATAAAGATTGTGTAGTAGCTGTTCTACCAATGTTTCATGTTTTCTGTATGACTATAAGTTTGAATGGGCCAATTGCTTGCGGGGCAACTATCCTTATCATACCTAGATTTAGTCCTCTTAACGTTGTCAATACCATTCGAGAACACAAGGCAACAGTGTTTGCTGGAGTTCCTACGATGTACAATTTTATCTTTCAATCGCCTGAATCTACTGCGGAAGATTTCTCATCCATTCGCGTGTGTATCTCAGGAGGTGCTTCGATTCCGGTTGAGCTGCTGCGAAAATTTGAAACCAAGTATAACGTTTCTATCTTGGAAGGGTATGGCCTTTCGGAAACTTCACCTCTCGTTGCTCTTAATCCTTTAAAGGGAACTTGCAAGCCAGGATCTATCGGTCTAGACATACCAGGCGTCAAGACTAAAGTTGTCAATGTGGATGGGCAAGAAGTGCCGAGAGGAGAAGTCGGAGAATTAGTAGTTAAAGGACCAAATGTAATGACGGGATACTTAGGAATGCCGGAAGCTACATCAGCTGCCTTAATAGATGGATGGCTTTATACTGGTGATCTAGCAACAATGGATGAAGAAGGATACATCTATATTGTTGATCGCAAGAAGGACATGATTATCGTTGGTGGATACAATGTTTATCCTCGTGAAGTAGAGGAAGTGCTATATGAACATCCTGCCATTATAGAAGCAGCCGTAATAGGTGTTCCCGATGGGGAATATGGAGAAAGCGTAAAAGCTTATGTTGTGGTCAAGGACGAGCAGATCAACATAAATGACATTATCCAATTCTGTCAGGATAAGCTGGTCAAGTACAAACTTCCTAGATATGTAGAGTTTTTAAATGAGCTACCTAAGAACACGACCGGAAAAATTTTACGGAGAGAATTAAGACAACTGACTAAAGTCCATTAAGAAATGAACCATATTATTGAAGGAGGATTATTTATGGGATCCATTTTAAAGGAAAGAATTCAAGGACCAGTAGCATGGAAAGGGACTGACCTAGCGAAAGGTGATTCATGGGTTTATCATTTGTCCGAAAAAACAATTGCTTCTCTTGAAAACGCCTTATTTTATGTTAAACAAAAGGGTTTAAAAGCACCTGATTTTAACAAGGAGGACTTTCCGGTTCCGGATCTCGCGGACGAAATTGCTTACTTTGTTGAAGAGCTAGAGAATGGGCGGGGGTTCTTATTAATTCGCGGATTACCACTGGAAAGGTATACAGATGAAGAAGCGAGTATCATTTACTGGGGGCTCGGACTTCACATGGGTATTCCGGTATCGCAAAACGCAAATGGTGACCTTTTAGGACATGTCGTTGATCAAGGTCTTAGCTTAGAAAATTCAAATGTCCGCGGTTACCAAACGAAACTGCATCTTCCCTTTCATGCAGATGGATCTGATGTCGTCGGATTATTAAGCCTTCGAAAAGGGAAATCTGGGGGTTACAGTAGTATCGTAAGTTCAATGGCTGTTTATAATGAAATTCTGGAGAAGTACCCAGAGTATCTTGGAATTCTCTGTCGTCCATTTATCTTTGATCGTCGCGGTGAGGAAGGGCCAGGTGAATCTCCAGTATTTACATCACCCATCTTTAGTTATTATGATGGTAAATTGAGCTGCAGATATGTCCGTACATTTATCGAATCAGCACAAGAGAAAACGGGTATCCGTTTGTCAAAAGTTGAAATCGAAGCATTAGATATACTGGATTCCCTCCTTCATGATGAAAATATGCATTATAATATGATGTTGGAAGTAGGAGATATGCAATTCGTCAATAATTATACAGTTCTTCACTCACGTACTCAATACGAAGACTACGAAGAACCGGAACGCAAACGTCATTTATTAAGATTGTGGCTTACGATGCCAAACAGTCGAGAAATTTCATCTGATTTTGCGATGTATATTGATGAGCATACAGGTAAACCGGGGCGCGGGGGAATTCCCGTACGTAAAAAAACAGCTGGCGGTATTGTAGAAAACTTGAAGTAATTGGGCTTACTTAAAAATACCAATTGATTCATTTGATGGGGAGTACCTTTTCAGATTTTAAGAAAAGGTACTCCCTAAATAGTAAAAATGAGTGGGGGATAGTTATGCCGAGAACTCCAAAGTATTCTTGGGTTATCTTATTATTTCTAGTTATTTCCGGTATGATCAACCAAGTGGATAAAATTATCATCGGGTTGGTTTCTGTTCCCCTAATGGAGGAGTTCAATTTAAGTCCTTCACAATGGGGACTTGTGGGAAGTTCCTTCTTTTGGTTCTTTATCTTTTCTTCTGCTTTACTGGGTGGCATGGCCGACTCCAAAAACACAAAAAAAATGCTAGCTTGGTTGTCATTAATATGGTTGACTGTACAATTTGTCACGCCTTTTGTTTCCAGTCTGTTTCTGCTAGTGTTAACAAGAATGATCTTGGGAGCAGGCGAAGGTCCAGCCCCTGCTCTATCAACGGCTATAATGGGAAAATGGTTCCCGAAACATAGACATGGTATAGGCTTTGGTGCTGTTCTGTTAGGAACAACGGGAGGATCAGCGATTGCTTCGCCATTATTAATTTCCTTGATTGATCAATATGGATGGAGATCTGCTTTTATTGCCATGGGTATTATTGGACTTATTGTGCTAGTTTTGTGGATGATTTTTGGAAAAGACAATCCACAAGAAATCGGGTTACCTTCATTTGATCAAGAAGAGCAGCATTCATCGACTCTCTCTAAAGTTTCTTGGCGTGAGTTTCTTCCTTACCTTTTTTCTAAAAATTTCGTTTTTACCGCTTTATGTGGAGGTTGTGCCTATTGGTTATTGTCCGTTCAAGCAGTATGGTTTCCGGCATACTTTTCCGAAATTCAACATTTTAGTGGTCAAACATTAAAACTAGCCGTGTCCTTACCTTTTCTGTTCGCTGCCTTTTGCCAACTTGGATTTTCCCTTCTATCAGATTGGCTTTATCGTAAAACAGGGGATATACGTAAAGCGCGAATCAATCTTGCAGGTTCCATGATGTTGCTATCTGCTGTTTGTGTGTATTTGGCGACTACCGTAAATTCAACTGATCTTAAGATTCTGTTTTTCACTCTTGCTCCAGGTCTATCGTATGTCATTCTTTCGCTCGCACCCGCCATATTGATGGATTTTTTTTCTCCCAAAAATATTGGAAAAGCACAAGGGGCATTCATTGCTCTTTCAAGTTCAACAAGTATGATTGCTCCACTCGTATTCGGGTATCTTATCCAATATGCAGCGACTGAGGCATCGGGGTATCATTATGCATTTCAAATAACTTCCTTGGGTATGTTCGTGTTCGGATCCTTGTTTTGGTTCAGTGTACGTCCCGAAAAGCGAAGTCATTCAACGACAAAAGCAGAGGAACAAGTGGGTGTTTAGAAATCCGAAATTCAGTATATTAATGGTGTTAAAACCTGTAATTCTTTGTGTTACAAAGAATTTGGATGCTGGGATTGTTCGATTATAAAAAATATTTGAATGGAGATGAAAAGATGGATAGAGATTTAAATCTAAAAGAATACATTAAAGGGCTTGATGAAAAATTGTTAAGACCAGAAGTTCGCGCGTCTCCTGAAGAACTAAATAATCTGCTTGCAGATGAGTTTTTTGAATATGGAGGTTCGGGGAATATCTTTGTAAAAAGTGATTTTACGGGTGCTGCTGGAGTTGGTGGTGGTGTTGAGTTGAAACTGACTCTTCATAATTTTGATATGCATATTTTGGCTGACGATGTGGTACTGACTACTTATCAAATAAAGGATGAAACGAGGAAACAAAATACTTTACGTAGTTCTATTTGGAAATATCGAAATGAAAAATGGCAATTGTTTTTTCATCAAGGTACCCTAACGAATTTACCACTTTAATTTTCCAGTGCGTGAAAATCCGTCAATAAAGAGAAGTATTAGCAATTCATATTTTGTGTAAGTTATATAAACTAAGATTTTTCCCATTAAGGGCATAAAACAGCAGGGTATCCTTGAATGATCGAGATTCCAAGGATATCCTGCTGTTTGTTATCTAAATGGTGGGTAGCTTTGTTCACATCCGACTGATATGCTTCTTTACTTAACTCTTAATCATTTCGGATTTTAGGTAATGAATATATTTGGTGACAAAAGCGGGTAAATGTTTATCCGCTGATCGAATCAACCCTAAAGAAATATTGAAAGGTTCATGATTGACCAAATCAATCGGAATAATATCGCCATTCATGACAGGTTGATAATTTTTCATGATGAAATCAGGAGCAAAGGCAATAGCTAAGCTTTCCGTGATGGCTTGGAGAACGCCATCCATATTATTGGATGTAAATAGGATGTTCAAAGGCTGGTACTTATGAAAGAAATCTTGAACGAAACCTTGCATAAACTCACTGTTATATATAACGAGAGTCTGATCAAGTATTTGATGAGGGGTTATGGTTTCAAGGAACGCTAAGGGAGAGTGCTTGGAAACATATACTTTCGGTTTCCCTTCAAATAATGCTTCAAAAGCTATTCCTTCCATGTTTATGTTCCAATTCGTTGAATACGAAATCAGTCCGATGTCAGTCTTATGCTGTCGAATATCTTCGATCACCGTAGTGACAGTTTTTTCAGCAACTTTCATATTTACGTGAGGAGCATCATATCTAAAAGCGGCTAAAGCTTTGACCAACAATGTCATCAATCCTGGGGAAGAGGATATTGTTAGTTCCTTCACTTCCGTGGGGATGAAAGAGTTGGCCGTCTCTTTTATTTCTTCAAGCTTTCTCAGTACTTCGTAGGCGTGTTTTAGAATGATTTTACCTTCATCCGTTGGTACAGCACCATGTCCTCTTGATCGTTTGAAAATTTTAAGCTTTAATTCCTTTTCTAAGCTGGTAATGGATTGGCTAATACCAGATTGGGTCACATGAAGGTTCTGAGCTGCTATAGACAGAGAGCCGCGTTTTGCGACTTCAACAATATATAGTAATTGTTCGATGTTCATGAATGGCCCCCTTTTTGATTAGTAGTAATACTTACTTGCAAGTAAAAATGTTTAATTTTATTTAATTACAAATTATGAGTATAATCAAGATAAGATTTCATAACAATCATAATATTCACAACAATCGTAATATTTACAATGCTATTTAGAGCACTTCGATGTAAATAAAGGGGGAGATATGATGAAATGAGTAAACCAGAAGGTGGGTCTGTTTGCTGCTGGTTTGTCTGTCAAGTGAAAGGAAATGGGGATTAGGAAACGGCCCTGAATTTGTCATTGTGTACATTCGCTGTTTCTTAAGACAACTGATCACGGTTAAGTAAGAAACGAACCATATTATTCAAGGGGGATAATTTTATGGGATCCATTTTAAAAGAAAAAATTCAAGGACGAACAGCATGGAAAGGGATGGACTTAGCGAAAGATGATTCATGGATTTATTATTTGTCCGAAAAAACAATCGCTTCTTTTGAAAGCGCTTTACTTCATGTTAAACAAAAGGGGTTACAAGCACCTAATTTTAGTAAGGAGGACTTCCCGATTCCTGATCTCGCGGACGAAATCGCTTGTTTTGTTGACGAGCTAGAGAATGGAAAGGGATTTCTATTAATCCGTGGATTGCCGATGGAAAGATATACGGATGAAGATGCGAGCATCATTTACTATGGTCTGGGGCTTCACATGGGCATTCCAGTAACGCAAAGTGCAAATGGTGATCTCTTAGGACATATTAAAGACATAGGTCTCGACTTTAATAATACAAGTGTACGTGCTTACCAAACAAACGTACGTCTTCCCTATCACACAGATTTGGCGGACGTTGTCGGCTTACTATGTCTTCGTCAAGCGAAATCTGGTGGGTTAAGTAGTCTTGCAAGTGCCATAGCTGTTTATAACGAAATTCTCGAGAAGCACCCAGAGTATCTTGGAATTCTCTATCGCTCACTCGCCCATGATCGTCGTGGGGAAGAAGCACCAGGTGAATCCCCTGTATTTACATCACCAATCTTTAGTTATCACGATGGTAAATTGAGCTGCAGATATATGCGTTATTATCTCGAATCGGCACAAGAGAAAACAGGGATCAAATTATCAAAAATGGAAACCGAAGCATTTGATTTAATAGATTCCCTTCTTCATGATGAAAAGATGCATATTGACATGATGATGGAACCGGGTGATATGCAATTCGTTAATAATTATACGATCCTTCATTCACGTACTGTATTTGAAGATTATGAAGAAGTGGATCGCAGACGTCATTTATTAAGATTGTGGCTTATGATGCCAAATGGTCGAGAAGTTGCCCCAGAATTCGACGTGTTCAGCGGCGGTATTCCTGTACGTGAAAAAACAGCTGGCGGTATTGTAGAAAATTTGAGGTAATTGGGCTTACATCCGGAAGGTTTAATTTTATCCCGTATGAACGGGAAGTAAGACCCCACACCTCAAGAGGCAAAGGGAAACGAAGAAGATAGGTGGGAGAGTAAATGTCCGGTTGGTTTAACTAACTAGCAGTGGGGGATGAAAAACCCCCACTGGTGGAAGTTTCACTTTTTAAACCGTTCATAAGAAACCAACTGATTCAGGTGATGGAGAGTACCTTTTCAGATTTCAGGAAAAGGTGTTCCCTAAATAATAAAAAGTAGGGGAGATTATTATAAAAAACACTCCAAAATATTCTTGGATTATACTATTGTTTCTGGTTTTTATTGCCATGATCAACCAGATCGATAAAATTATCATCGGGTTGGTTTCCGTTCCTCTAATGGAGGAGTTAAGTTTAAGTCCTTCACAGTGGGGACTTGTAGGAAGTTCCTTTTATTTGTTTTTTACCTTAACCTCGATCTTTCTTGGAGGCATGGCCGACTCCAAAAACGCGAAAAAAATGTTTATTTGGATGTCGTTGATATGGTTGACTGTTCAATTTACCACACCTTTTGTTTCCAGTTTGTCTCTGCTAGTGTTAACAAGAATCGTCTTGGGAGCGGGCGAAGGTCCAGCCGCCCCTACAGTAACGGCTATGTTAGGGAAATGGTTCCCGAAAGAAAGACATGGGATAGGCTATGCCGCTGTTCTGTTTGGAACAATGATGGGACCTGCGATTGCTGCACCGTTATTAATCTCCTTGATCAATCAATATGGATGGAGATCTGCTTTTGTCGCGATGGGGATTGTTGGATTGATTTGGGTAGCTTTTTGGCTGTTTTATGGGAAAGAAAGTCCGCAAGAAATCGGATTGCCTTCATTTGATCAAGAGGAGAAACATTCATCAACCCTCTCTAAGGTTCCTTGGCGTCAGTTTCTTCCGCATCTTTTTTCCAAAAATTTTATTTTTACCACTTTGTGTGGAGGGTGTGCCTATTGGTTAGTGGCTCTTCAAGGGGTATGGTTTCCAGCATACTTTTCCACAGTTAAACATTTTGATGGCTCTACGTTAAAACTAGCCGTGTCTTTACCTTTTCTTTTCGCTGCCATTAGCCAAATTGGATTTGCCATGATCTCCGATAGGCTTTATCGAAAAACAGGAGATATCCGTAAAGCGCGAATCAATCTTGCAGGTTTTATGATGGTGCTATCTGCTATTTGTTTATATCTTGGAAGTGCCATAAATTCGAGTGCTATCTCGATGCTATTCTTTACCCTTGCTCCAGGTTTTGGAATGGTTGTTCTTTCAATCGGACCAGCGATCTTGATGGAGTTATTCTCTCCTCAAAATATCGGAAAAGCACAAGGGGTGTTCATTGCTCTTTCAAATACAGGAAGTATGATTGCTCCACTTGTATTCGGATATCTAATCCAATATGCAGCGACTGAGGCAATCGGATATCGTTATGGGTTTCAAATAACTTCTTTGATGATGTTCGTGACCGGATTATTGTTTTGGATGAGTGTACGTCCTATAAAGCAAAGTCACACAACGATACCATCAGAGAAACAAATTAGTGTTTAAAAATCATAAATCTAGGAGGAGATTGGAATGTCAGTTAAACAAATGTTTGATTTATCAGGACAGACAGCATTAGTTGCAGGAGGCGGTAGTGGGTTAGGGCGTCTAATGGCCTTGGCACTAGCAGAAGCAGGTGCAAATGTTGTAGTATGCTCACGTCGTTTAGAGGTTTGTGAGCAAGTGGTGAAAGAAGTTGAAGCATTAGGAAGACAAGGACTTGCCTTAGCAATAGATGTAACAGATTCTGAAGCTGTCCGTCAAAGTGTGGATAAAGCCATTTCTCATTTTGGAAAGATCGAAATTTTAGTTAACAGCAGCGGAACGGTTTGGGAAGGACCTGCTACCGAAATGCCTGTAGAAAAATGGCAAGGGATGCTCAATACAAATGTTACAGGAACATTTTTGATGTGTCAGGCTGTAGGCAAACATATGATCGAAAACGAATACGGAAGAATCATTAACATTTCTTCTGTTATTGGAGATAGAGGGACTGACCCAGAAGCAGTAGACTCTGTAGGATATACAACAAGTAAGGGTGCCGTAATGACTTTAACGAAGGATCTTGCCGTTAAGTGGGGCCGCCATGGAGTGAATGTGAATTCCATTGCGCCTGGAGTTTTCCAAACGGGAATGAATGACCCAGAAGTTCCAGGAACGCTTGTACAAAAAGCAGGTCCGATCATTGCTTCCCAAATTCCAGTAAGGAGATTAGGAAACGAAAATGATTTGGCAGGAGCGGTCGTTTATTTTGCTTCTGCAGCTTCTGATTATTGTACTGGACAAGTATTGGCTGTTGATGGGGGCTTTGGCGCTAAGTAAATCCTCTCGATAACCAATCGTTAGTTAGATAATGTAATAGATTAAGTTTTTTCATAACATCAGAAAATAGAGAGACATTTCCTTACATGCTTACAACATTTAAGGCGAAATGTTGTAAGTATGTAGGGTTTGAATAGTGGGAATATTCAGATTTAAAATCAACAAGAAAAACAGGAAAAGAGAGGGGTATGACAAATGGCTGACGTTTATATTTTAGGAGGAGCGAGAACTCCATTTGGCAGTTTTGGGGGAAGTTTAAAGGATGTTTCTGCTATTGAGCTAGGAACGATTGCTTGCAGGGGAGCGATCGAGCAGAGTAAAGTGGAAGCGAAAGAAATTGAGCATGTGTTTGCTGGTAATGTTATTCATACATCAAAAAATTCCTCCTACCTGGCTAGACATGTGGCCTTGAAGGCTGGGATTCCGATTGAGAGCCCTTCCTTAACACTCAATCGCTTGTGCGGTTCTGGCTTGCAAGCTGTAGTTTCTGCAGCACAGACGATTTCATTAGATGAAGCCCAAGTCGCTCTAGCCCTTGGTACGGAAAATATGAGCCAATCCCCTCATGTTTTAAGGAATGTCCGTTTTGGAACGGGTCTAAAATCTCCAGACATGGATGATATGCTTTGGGCAACGTTAAGTGATGAATATATCGGTTGCGGAATGGGAATGACGGCAGAAAATCTAGCCGACCAATATGAAATCGGGCGTGAAATGCAAGATCAATTTGCATTGGAATCCCAACGGAAAGCAGCTAGAGCACAGAGGGAAGGTCGATTCAAGCAAGAAATTACACCGGTCATTGTAACAAATAAAGGAAAACAGATCACCATCGATGAGGATGAGTATATTCGTCATGATGCTGCCATAGAAAGACTAGCAAAGTTAAAGTCGACCTTTAAAAAGGATGGAACGGTTACTGCTGGAAATGCTAGCGGCATTAACGATGGTGCTGGCGCTGTGATTTTGGCTAGCGACGCTTACTTAACAAAGAATTCAAGTATCACTCCTATGGCCAGGATTGTCTCGTGGGGAATTGCTGGAGTTGATCCGAGCATCATGGGTATCGGCCCGGTGCCAGCAACCCGATTAGCATTAAAAAGAGCAGGGTTAAGCATCGATGATATCGACTTAATTGAAGCGAATGAAGCGTTTGCCGCCCAGTATCTTGCCGTTGAAAAGGAACTCAACCTTAATCGGGAGAAAGTGAATGTGAATGGTGGAGCAATTGCATTAGGTCACCCAGTTGGAGCGAGTGGTGCGAGAATTTTGAATTCCTTGGCAATTGAATTGAAAAATCAAGGGAAGAAATACGGATTGGCTACCTTATGTATCGGCGGAGGACAAGGGATTTCGATGATTATTGAATCTGTGTAAATTAGAAAAGCATTACATTTTTTATATTCTCATGATGGAAAGGCGGGGGTTGTCATGGTTTATGTCTGCAAGGGACATTTGGTTAAAGGAGTACAAACAATTCAAGTCCCTCATGTCAACAAGGTTTCTGCTACAAAACTATTTTGCCAATTTTGTGGGAAACAAGCACATTATAAA
The DNA here is from genome assembly GCF_037201805.1 of Bacillus sp. FJAT-52991. Classification (GTDB taxonomy): domain Bacteria; phylum Bacillota; class Bacilli; order Bacillales; family Domibacillaceae; genus Bacillus_CE; species Bacillus_CE kandeliae. Next base: position 584,576 of record NZ_CP147404.1, read on the forward strand.
TTATTTACTATTTAAGAGCAAACGAGCAAAATGCTGCAACTCTTTATAATAGTAGTTTTTAATGATGTAGTATGTTAGATGTTCTCGTTGTCTTGAGAGTATAAAATATTTTGTGTAAATGAATACAGACACAAAAAAAGGAAGACCTTTCCTTGATAGAATTGAGTTACCACACAAAATTCTATTAAGGAAAGGTCTTCCTATGAGTCAGTTAAAGACATTTTCCATTGAGTGGAAGGTGTTTTTTATGTTTACGAAACTAAATGCCGGATAATTCGTATATACCATTAGGAGGTGTCTCAGGTGAAAATGATACTTTGGATCGGTATTGGGATCATCATTGCTTTAGTGATTAGAATTGGCAGTTGGATGTTTCAAAAGGGTGATCCTGAATATATTTTGAAATTTTTAAAAGAGAATGCTAAGAATAAAAATGTTGCCTTATCGGTCAAGTATAATAAGGAGAAATGGGTAGAGGTAAATGGGCGAGAGCCGCTTCCGCTAGCGAGCACGGTTAAAATGATTGTAGCGATTGCCTATGCCAAGCAGGCAGCGGATGGACGGATCGATCCTCAACAGAACGTGACATTTAAGGAATTAAACACTTATTATGTGCCAAAAACGGATGGCGGCGCCCATGAGGCATGGCTGGATTCTGTGAAAAAAGACAAAGAGATTAACAGTGTTCCTTTAAGCGAAGTGGCAAAAGGAATGATTGCCTACAGTTCTAATGCCAATACGGACTATTTAATACAGGTACTCGGACTTGAAAATATCAACCGTGTTCTTAAAGAGTTGAATGTGACGGATCATGAACCGATTTATCCGATGGTCAGTACGCTCTTCATTCCTTTACAGCTTATGAGGGAGAAGAATATAACAAAAGAAGAAACGCTGCAGGCATTAAAGGAAATGGATATGGATGAATACCGTAATCAGGCCATTGCTATCCATCAACAATGGTTAAATGAACTGCCTTCGGATGAAGAGAAACAGCAGTTGGTTAAAATAATGGATATGGATTTTCAAAAGGTTTGGTCTGATCGCTTGTCGCGCGCAACGACAGACGATTATGTGTCGATTATAGAAAAACTTAATAGCAAAACGTTATTCAGTAAGTCTGTCCATGAATACCTAGATCCCATTATGGAATCCTTAATGAATAACCCTAAAAATCGTGAATGGCTTGTCCATGGGGGGCAAAAGAGCGGGTCCACTGTTTTTGTGCTCACGATGGCGATGTATGCCACTGATAAACAAGGGAATCAAACAGAGCTTGCATTTTTTGCGAACGACTTAAGCTTATTAGAGCAAAAAAAGCTTTCATTAAATATGAACAGTTTTCAGCTTAAGTTTTTAACAAATGATGAGTTTCGCAGGCGTGTTCAAAAAGAACTTGCTTTTTAGTGATCATCACAAAACGATTTTTTATGAAAATCTGATATAATTTGTGGTGTTAAAGGAGTGTTTTGGGATGAAATCAATTACGGTAGAACAGCTCGTTCGCAAGTTTTCATTAGAGGTAGTGGCGGGCGGAGAGTATTTGGATCGTCCGGTAGTTAAGTCAAAGACCGCTCGTCCAGGGTTGGAATTTATTGATTACTTTGACTTTTTGCCGATGGAGCATGTTCAAATTCTTGGTCGAAATGAAATCAATTATTTACAGCAATTAAGCGGTGAAGAGCAGAAGTCGAGAATCGGAAATATTATGAAATATAACCCTCCATGTATGATTGTGACCGGGAAACAGGAGGAGTTGACGCATTTAAGGCAATGCTGTGCGGAAGCAGGAATTCCTTTGTTGCGGACGGAGGGCCCGACGACTGTCTTCGTTGCAAAGCTCGATACATATATGTTAAAAACACTCGCTCCAGAAACAGCGATACATGGTGTGTGTGTGAATGTTTCTGGGATCGGCATTTTATTGCGGGGGAAATCGGGAGTGGGCAAAAGTGAGACAGCGCATACGTTAATTGGCCGCGGACATCGGTTAGTGGCTGATGATATCGTTGTGTTGAGGAAGCTTAGTCCACGAACATTGCTCGGCACCCATAACGAAACGAATAAAGAATTTCTTGCTCTGCGCAGCATTGGTTTATTAAATGTCGTGCGTTTGTATGGAAGGAAGGCTTTTCAAGATGAAACTCGCATTGCTCTTGATATTGAATTAACGAAATGGGAGACCGATTCTTTAAATAATGAGTTAGAGGTCGAAGCGAAGTTTACGGATTATATGGGTGTGCAAATTCCGCATGTTCAAATTCAGCTTCAGCCAGGCCGTGATGTGGCAGGGTTGATTGAAGCGGCGGCGAATAATTGGTATTTAAGGCAGCAAGGATACAGTGCCGCAGAAGAATTTATGAAACGGTTGGAGACGGATCTTTCGTAACGAATGCTTAAAAGGAGTGGGATGACTTGCTGAAAAAAGATCAAACGGTGTTTGTTTTAGTGGATGTTCAAGGAAAGCTAGCTCGTGTCGTTCATGAAAGCGGGGCGATGATCAATCAATTGCAGAGGCTGATTAAAGGGCTGCAAATTCTAAATATCCCGATCATTTGGCTAGAACAGTATCCAGAAGGGTTAGGAGCGACGATTGAAGAGGTTGCCGATGAGCTATCAGGGATAGAACCCATTCATAAAATGACATTTAGCGGCTGGAAGAATGAACAGTTTAAACAAGCAGTGGAAGCGACGGGATGTCAGCAAATTTTAGTGGGTGGCATTGAGACGCATATTTGTGTGTATCAAACGAGTGCGGAGTTGAAAGCTGCCGGATATGAAGTGCAAGTCATCTCGGATGTCGTTTCTTCACGGACGTTAGCGAATAAACAAATTGGCCTGGAAAAAATGAAAGCGCTAGACATTTTAATGACGAGTGTAGAAATGGCATTATATGAACTGCTAGAATCAGCAGATACCGCTGAATTTAAAGAAATTTTGAAGGTAATTAAGTAAGGGGCTTTCCTCTAAGTCGATGTTGCGGCTTGGAGGAAAGCCCTTTTTTCTATTCTGATGGAGGAATCAGTCGGGGCATTCCTCATTTTAGTCGGAGATGGCTTAGAATCAGGCGGGGATTTGGAAAAATCAGTCGCCAAGCACGTTCAATCAGTCGACTTCCTAATTATTACTCCCCTTCACTCGTACGATTTTTAAAAGCTTCATACGTGGCAATATCATCAATTGGCTCAAGCTGATCTTTCTGTTCCTTTGCCCCTTTGGCGATCTTATTCGTATAGTTTCCTGGGTTTCCCTTTTCTTTATGATTAAAGCCTTTTCCGCGTCCCATATATTTTCTCTCCTTTCTATTTTGCCTTCTTAGTGTTCTTCTCGTTTTAAAAAATATTCCGGTGTACATACAGCCTTGTTGAGGTAGTTGTATGATTTTGTCAGTATATGTCTACGAAAAAAAAGAGGAAATAGGAAGAAATGATGGAATATTTATAAAATATCAGAAAATTATGTATTTTGGAAAGCGGGGAGAAAAAAAGGTTGAAGGTGCTTATTTCGTTGTCTAATAAGTTAATGCAAAGGTATTTACCAGATCCATTTTTATTTGTTATTATTCTTACTTTTTTTGTTGCTGGTTTATCGTTGATTGTGACAGATAGTACGCCTGTTCAAGTAGTGAAGTATTGGGGAGAGGGGTTTTGGGGGTTATTAGCATTCGCGATGCAAATGGTTCTTGTGCTTGTAACTGGTCATACGTTGGCAAGCAGTCCGGTTTTCAAAAAAGCATTGAGGAATTTAGCTTCGATTCCGAAGTCACCAGGGAAAGCCATCGTTCTTGTTTCCATTATTTCCATTTTAGCGAGCTTGATTAACTGGGGATTTGGTCTTGTGATTGGCGCCTTATTTGCGAAAGAGTTGGCGAAAAAAGTGGATGGGGTTGATTATCGGCTGTTAATTGCCAGTGCTTATGGTGGATTCGTTGTATGGCATGGTGGGTTATCAGGTTCGGTACCACTTACGATTGCGACACCTGGTCATTTTACAGAAAACATCATTGGCGTTGTGCCAACAAGCGAAACGATTTTTTCAACGTATAATTTAGTGATCATTGCCGCTCTTTTTGTGACGATTCCGATCATTAATCGATTGATGATGCCGTCAAAGGATCAAACGGTAAGTATTGACCGTTCCTTGCTTGAGGAAACGGATTCATTGCAAGCGGCAACGATGGAAGCAGCAGAGTTAACACCAGCAGATAAACTTGAAAATAGTCGAGTGATCTCTATCGTAACAGGGATTTTAGGACTTAGTTTTTTGGTCTTATATATTAAAGAAAATGGCTGGAATCTTAATTTAGATATCGTCAATTTTATCTTCTTATTTCTTGGCATTTTACTTCATGGCACACCGAAACGATTTTTAGAAGCAGTCGGAAATGCCGTCAAAGGAGCGAGTGGGATTATTATTCAATTCCCATTTTATGCAGGGTTAATGGGGATCATGGTCTCGACCGGATTAGCGACGGTGTTATCTGAAGCCTTCGTTTCTATTTCAACGGAAAACACGTTCCATGTACTTGTCTTCTGGAGTGCCGGTCTTGTTAACTTTTTTGTTCCTTCCGGCGGAGGACAATGGGCTGTTCAGGCACCAGTTATGCTAGAGGCCGCTCAAAACTTGGACGTATCAATGTCGAAAACGGCTATGGCTGTGGCTTGGGGCGATGCTTGGACGAATCTGATTCAGCCATTTTGGGCATTGCCGGCACTTGCGATTGCTGGATTAAAGGCAAAAGATATTATGGGCTTCTGTCTCATTATTTTATTTGTGAGTGGAGTGGTGATTTCTTTAGGGTTCTTTTTCTTTTAGTTTGCGAAGTGCTTCCTTTCAATGGAGGCACTTTTTTAATGCTCTCACACCTCAACGATATCTTTTACATTTTTCATAAAGAATTGTAAATGCTAAGTGAAAGACTAGATGATAGAAGGTGGGATCATGGCAGCGTTCGGTGGTTGGAAGCAAAGTGGATTTCATTTGAAAGTGTTGCTTGCGGGAGTATTGTTATCTCATCTTGGTACATATATGGTTGTACCGCTTCTGCCGATTTTTTTAAAGGTGGAGAAGGGGATGACGATTGCTGAAATTGGCATAATATTGGCGATGTCTCCTTTTACCTATCAAGTAAGTAGCTTGTTGAGTGGGTGGTTGGCTGATCGTATTGGTAGGAGAGGCGTGATGGCCGTTGGTGCGTGGCTGAATGGAGCCGCGATTGCTGGCTTTGCCCTTTTTGATACATTTTGGCTGTTGATTAGTATGGGGTTACTCAGCGGGCTAGGGGTTGGATTAAATACGCCGTCCACGAAAGCGACGATTGCCGCTCTGGCTGCGGAGGAGGACAATAAGACGACGGCCTTTTCTTTAAGGGGAGTGGCGGCCAATGTAGGGATCGCCCTTGCTGGTTTGTTAACTTATTTTGTATTGGGTGGAGCTTTTACGCTCATTTTTTATACGGCGGCGGGTCTTTATATGTTATCGGGATTCATCAGTTTGTTTATGCTGCCAAAGGGGTGTGGTGATCAGCCTTGCGAAACCGTTCCGTTAAAAGAGTATTTGGAGGTTTTTAAGAATAAAGCCTTTGTTGTGTTTTCATTGGTGAGTATTTTCATTTGGGCGTTGTATACTCAGTTGGCCTTGAGCTTGCCTTTACGAGCGGAGGATATTTTGCCTGAGCCGAGTGTGGTTAGCTTGATCTGGACAGTGAATGCAGTCATTGTCGTTGTACTGCAAACACCGATGTCTAGGTGGTTTATTGAAAAAACTCATCCGATGTATGTTTTGGCTGTAGGCGTCTTATTTATCGGGGCAGGGCTTGGGTCGATTTATTTCTCGACGAATTTCTATTGGCTATTAGGAAGCGGAGCCATTTTTATTATTGGTGAGATGTTGATTTTGCCTACGATGGATGCGACCGTATCACGACTTGGAACAGCAAAACTGATTGGTGTATTTTTCGGAATCACGAATTTTGTTTCCGGAGTGGGGGAAGGAATTGGGAAATTCGCAGGTGGCCAGCTGCTTCGTTTAGGCACGACTTCATCGATCCCATGGTTGACGTTTGCTATTGCTGGCGTCGTTATCAGCAGTTTATTAGTTGCTTTGCGTTTTTGGCCACCGTTACAATTTTCCATGCTTAGAAAGGAGAAAGAGAGGAGAAAAACAACAGCTGCTTCCTTTTGGCATGGGATATTTGGAAAAAGAAGTCCTGTCAAATAATATCCAGCTTCCTTTTTAAGGAATGCTGGGTTTTTTCTTTGAATAGGATAAGTAATAATGTGTGGAAAAGGGGGATCACATGATTGTAGTGTCGGGAATGCCCTTTCAGCAAATGAACATTTGGCCAGCTGGGAGTATTGAACATAGGATTATTCAGGAGATGAATAAAGCTTCGGTTGTGTATTCTTATCCATCTATAGATGATTTATCATTTGAAGTGAATATGCGAAAAAGCATTATTCAAAGTGCTAGAGCTTTAAATAATAGTAAAGCACGGTTTGCTGTATTTGCAAGGTCCCGTGCAAACCCACAGTATTGGTATGTCACCCATTTTGGAGGATTTCAACAAAGGCAAGATGTGAGGCCATCGGATGCGATTTTAGATATTTATAACAATAGTTCGCAATATGCGTTTGAATGTGCAACAGCAAAACTGATTGTGTATTATCATGCGGTGCTTAAAGTGATTGGGGAAGCGGCGTTCAATCAATGGTTTCAATCGATTCATTTATATAGCTGGCATGCCGACCCTGATCTTGGATTAAAGGCTAGGGACTTGGAGCATTTTTTGCCTGGAGATGTCGTATATTTTAAAAATCCGGAGTTTGATCCGAATAAGTCTCAGTGGAGAGGAGAAAATGCCGTTGTTCTTGAAGATGGTACGTATTATGGGCATGGAATTGGCATCGGCACGGCTGAACACATCATTGCTGAATTAAATAAACAGAGAAGGCCAGGGGCTAGCCAGTCAGCTTATTTGACTAAATTGGTGGTAAGACCGTCTTTCAACCATCTTGCGAACATATTGTTTATGAATATGAGGGTGAAATATCAAAACGTGATCATTCAGCATAACAAAGCGTCCATTTCTTATGATGATTATGCGTTATTACATGTTGCTTATCAGAAATGGAAAAGTTATGTGAATCGGTGAGGAGTTTATTAGAGTAACACCCTTGACATTCGCCTATTATTCCGTTACGCTAGTAATAGATGTTCAATATTCCTTATAAGGGGAGTAGCTTTTACAGCAAAGTCGTCATTACGGAGCACATAGCTCTCGGCTTTGTTGGCAACGAATGATGTTGTTAGCAAGACCTTACCTAGAAAATGGTAGAGGTCTTTTATGCGTTTATGGCCTATACCTAACTGGGTATAGGCTCTTTTTATTGGGAAAGAGGAGGTTCGGTGTATAGAGAAAACATAGATGATGTTAGAAAAATGATAATAAAAAATGGAGGGTTTTTTAAATGATTAAAAAAATAATGGCATCTTTATTAGTGTTAAGCTTATGTTTCGTACCAGTTGCTCATATGTTGGATCAAAATGCAAACGTAGCGAGTGCAAAGAAATATAACTCAGGGAAAAAATCGTATAACTCAAATTCAACAAATAGCAACAGTCCTTCTACGTTTAAAAAAGAAAATGATAAAAAAGATTCCATGACGACTGCAAAAAAATCAACAGCGACTAAGTCGAATAAGGGCGGTTTTTTAAAAGGGATGATGCTCGGTGGTTTAGCCGGTTTACTATTTGGTAGTTTACTTGGAAATCTTGGCGTTTTAGGTTCGATCCTTGGCTTTATGATTAATACGCTGGCGATCGTAGCAATTGTGATGATTGTTCGCAAAATCTTCACTTCTTTGAAAAAGAAACGCAAGGATGATCAAGCATGGGAAAGATAAAAATTTCTGAGCAAGATGTTGTCAATGCCCTTTGTTTACATCTTGCGAATCAAAAGCGAATTTCTCCTGAAGAAGTCGACATCGAGCTAATGTACGATGATGAATATGGCTTCTCAGCTGAAGCTCACTGGTCAGGGCGGAAACAAATTTTAGCGACGGTGCATATGATTGAGGCCCTTCGCTTTTGGCTCGATACGCAAATGAACATGGACCCATTTGCTGCGGGGATTGAATTGGTTCTTGATGATGATGAAGGAATTATCGCCTTTGTGAGGTAAGGATAAAGGAGAAGGATTCAGCGTGTAGAGACGTTGAATCCTTTTTTGGTGTAAGGGGTTAGTGGCAATCGCACCGATTTATATCAATTATTAGGTATAATTTTAAATATTGGGTGTTTGAGATTTAAGAGGAGGAAACAAAGATGAAAAGTATTGCTGTATTTTGTGGATCAAGAATGGGAGCTTCTGAGAGTTATAGAGAAGGAGCAATTGCATTAGGAAAGGAATTGGCAAACAGGGGAATCGCTTTAGTGTATGGTGGAGCCAGTGTTGGTACGATGGGAGTGATTGCCGATACGGTGTTAGCGGAAGGAGGTCGGGTGATTGGTGTCATCCCGGAAGTGTTGATGAATCGAGAAATCGCTCATCCGAATTTGACCGAGCTGATTGTGGTTTCCTCTATGCATGAAAGAAAGGCAAAAATGGCGGAGTTGGCTGATGGTTTTATTTCCATGCCAGGTGGGGCTGGAACGTTGGAGGAGTTTTTTGAAATTTACACATGGGCACAAATAGGCATTCATCAAAAGCCTAATGGATTATTAAATATAAATCACTTTTATGACCCGCTGTTGGCAATGTTTGATCATATGGTGAAAGAAGAATTTGTCCAAGCAAAGCATCGTTCCATGTTGTTAGTGAATGCTGATCCGAAAGTTTTGTTGGATCAATTTCAAATGTATGAAGCGTCTTCTGTGAAGACATTTTGATACAAACATTACTTTTATTACTGAATTAATTCTCGGAGATTAAAAGAACAATAAGGAGGTGTAAGTCTTACTTTAGTAAGACTATCTATTGACCACCATTAATTTAATTATATTTGTCATACTAATCGCTCTAACTGCATTTTTTGTAGCAACAGAATTTGCGATGGTAAAAGTAAGAGCGTCCAAAATTGATCAGCTTATACTAGAAGGGAAAAAAGGAGCAGTTTCTGCTAAAAAAGTAGTCAGCCACTTAGATGAATATTTATCAGCCTGCCAACTGGGGATAACTGTTACAGCGCTAGGTATTGGATGGGTTGGGGAATCCACATTTGAAGTTATATTACATCCAATATTTAGTTATTTTCATGTCGATGAATCACTATCGCATGTATTAATATTAGTTATTGCCTTTATTCTCTCAACATTTTTACATGTTGTAGTTGGGGAACTTGCTCCTAAAACACTGGCTATTCAAAAAGCAGAAGCTATTACCCTTCTGACTGCAAAGCCAATCATATGGTTTTACCGCATTTTGTACCCATTTATTTGGCTCTTAAATGGTTCTGCTCGTGTATTAGTTGGCCTGTTTGGTTTGAAACCTGCTTCAGAACATGAAGCGGCTCATTCTGAAGAAGAGTTGCGAATATTATTATCTGAAAGTTACAAGAGCGGAGAAATTAACAAGAGTGAGTTAAAGTACATGAATAATATCTTTGAATTTGATGACAGAATTGCGAAAGAGATCATGGTACCTCGCACCGAAATTGTGACGCTTTCACTTGACGATACCTATGATGATGTGCTCAATATCATTAAAACTGAAAAATATACACGATATCCAGTTGTAGATGGTGACAAAGATAAGGTTCGTGGCTTTATCAATGTTAAAGAATTCTTAACGGCTCAACTTACTACAGACCAAAGTATAGACGAAAGCTTTAAATTAGAGGCATTCATAAATCCAGTTATTCATGTAATCGAAACTGTTCCAATCCATGACTTATTGGTAAAAATGCAAAAAGAACGTATCCACATTGCTATCTTAATGGATGAATACGGGGGAACCTCTGGCCTAGTAACGGTTGAAGATATTCTTGAGGAAATTGTTGGAGAAATTAGAGATGAATTTGATGAAGATGAAGTACCGGATATTCGAAAGTTAAACGAAAATCACTTTATTTTAGATTCTAAATTGCTCGTTGAGGATGTTAACAACTTATTAGGAACGGATTTATCTCATGAGGAAGTAGATACAATAGGTGGTTGGTTCTTAACTCAAAACATCGATGCAGAGATAGGATCAGAGATAGAAGCTGAGGGATATGTATTTAAAATACACAAAAAAGATGGGCACCACATTCATTATTTAGAAGTACAAAAAATATAAACCGATTCACACAATTGTTATCCATTACATTAACTAAGAGCATGTTTTGATCAGTTTTTTCAAATCATGCTCTTTTTGTAATTGAACAATAAAGTCTTTTTAAAACAAATAAAGATTGTAGAAGGGCTGAGATACGCTCTATTTATTACATGACACAATATGAATATCCATCCCATGGGAATGCCTCATAATATGGTCGACGATCGAGCCTTTGATGATTTCTTCCCAGCGGCTTCTGGCGGATTGTCCGAGGATTAGTTGGGTGACGTTATGTTTGCTTGCTACATCTGTAATGGCTGTGGCAATTTTTCTTTTATTGATCGGCTCAACAATGAAGTGGGCGTTAAATTGGGTGGCGAGTTTTTTCCATTCTTTTATCTTTTTTCTTTCGTCAGGTTTGCGGTTCATGGAGGCTTCACGTGAGATATGGAGAATAATCAGCTTCGTTTTTAAGCGGCTAGCAATTCTCCATCCGCGGCGAATTAGCTTTTCTGCACTTTGATTATTTTGGACGCACACCATAATGACTTCATTGATGCCAGTGGGGACATGATTGTGCTCTAGGCGATCGTCGACATCATCGGCTAGTTCACGGAGAGATAATTCTCTTAGGGCCCCTAGATTACTTTTTGTGAAAAAATGATTGAGTGACTGTTCGATTTTGCTAGAATGATAAATTTTTCCCTCTTTTAATCTTTTAATAAGTAGTTCGGGGGAGACATCGACGAGGATCATTTCGTCTGCTTGATGGAGGAAGCGGTCAGGTATACGCTCTCTTACTTTTACACCTGTGATCTGTTGGACGATGTCATGGACGCTTTCTAAATGTTGAATATTAACAGCCGAAATGACATGGATGCCTTGGTGTAAAATTTCTTCTACGTCCATAAATCTTTTTTCGTTTGGGGAGGTAGGGACGTTGGAATGGGCGAGCTCATCAATGAGAACCACTTCAGGTGCTCTTTCGATAATCGCATCTTTGTCCATTTCCTCCAGTACTTTTCCTTTATAATCAATCGTTTTCTTTGGAATGATTTCTAAGTCGATGACTAATTGTTCTGTCTCTTTCCTCTGGTGGGTTTCGACCAAGCCGATCACGACATCTATTCCTTCTCTCTTTAATTCATGGGCTTCTTCAAGCATCCGATATGTTTTCCCAACCCCTGGTGCCGAACCAATATACACCTTCAACTTGCCACGCTTTAATCGCTCAATTTCTGCCAAAATTTCCTCGGGTGTTTTTCTTCGATACTTACGATTCAAACTAAATCCCCCTTTGAAAAAATCTGCCCCCAACATATGCAGTGGGGGCAGACCCAGTTTTATTTTGTTAGTTCCTGTATTTTGATATTTAGTTTTAATACGTTGACTCGCGGTTCTCCGAAAAGTTGGAGGCTACGTGGTTCAGTAGTTTCTTTAATCACTTTGTTTAATGTGTTTTGGTCGATGCCTGTTTCTTTGCTGACGCGGTCGACTTGGAATTTAGCTGCGGCTACTGAGATGTGCGGGTCGAGTCCAGAGCCAGAGTTTGTGATTAAGTCGACAGGGATATCCTTCAAGTCGATATCAGGATATTCTTTTTGGATGTCTTCGATCGATTGTTCCACTCGTTCTAGCATTTCAGGATTCGATGGTGCATAGTTGTTTGAGCCTGAAGCTGAGGCGTCGTGTTCTATAGAAGAAACTCGCCCATGAAAATAGCCTGGTTCGTCAAAATTTTGACTGATTAGCTCGGAACCGACGATTTGCCCTTTCTCATTTTCAATTAAGCTTCCGTTCGCTTGTGCCGGAAACAATAGCTGTCCAAGACCTGTCATAGCCAATGGGTAGGCGATTCCACATAAAACGATCATCAATAGTGATAACCGAATGATTTTAAACATGTTAGCTCCTCCATACTGTCACAAATTTTCTTACATGAACAATCCAATGATCATATCAATTAACTTAATGCCGATAAATGGAACAATCACTCCGCCAAGACCGTAGATCATAATGTTTCTTGAGATTAATTGATTGGCGGACATTGGTACGTATTTTACCCCTTTAATGGCTAACGGGATTAATAATGGAATGATCAACGCATTGAATATGAGAGCCGATAAAATAGCGCTCGTTGGTGAATTCAATCCCATGATATTTAGTGCTTCCATTTCTGGAATTGCTACGGTAAACATCGCAGGGATGATGGCAAAATATTTAGCGACATCATTCGCGATACTAAAGGTTGTTAACGATCCCCGAGTCATTAATAATTGCTTTCCGATCGACACGACTTCAATGATTTTCGTTGGGTCAGAATCTAAGTCCACCATATTGGCGGCTTCTTTCGCTGCAATTGTTCCGCTGTTCATCGCCAGTCCGACATCGGCTTGTGCAAGGGCAGGGGCATCATTCGTACCATCCCCTGTCATGGCGACTAATTTTCCTTTTTCTTGCTCTTCGCGGATGACTCTAATTTTATCTTCCGGTTTCGATTCAGCAACGAAATCATCAACACCGGCTTCTTTAGCGATCGTGGCCGCTGTTAATGGATTATCTCCTGTACACATAATCGTTTTAATTCCCATTTTTCTTAGTTCATCAAAGCGTTCTTTCATCCCGGGTTTGACGGTGTCTTTTAAATAAATGATCCCTAGTATTTCCCCATTTTTGGCGACAGCTAACGGAGTGCCACCTTGTTTGGAAATGTCATCTGCGATGGTTTTTAAATCATTGGGAATCATTCCGCCTTTTTCTTTCACCCAGTGCATGATCGCATCTACAGATCCTTTTCTAAATTCGTTTCCTTTCATATTGATTCCACTCATTCGTTCTTCTGCGGTGAAAGGAATGATTTCCGCTTGTTCATAAGCTGACTTTTCCCATGAAGCTTTTCTTTCCTTCGCTAGTTCTAATACGGAGCGACCTTCTGGTGTTTCATCGAATAAGGAAGTGATGACGGCCGTATTCATCAGCGTGTTTTGTTCAATGTCTTTGACCGGAAGAAAGTCGGCAGCTAACCGATTGCCGAATGTAATGGTCCCTGTTTTATCAAGAACGATCGTGTTAATATCACCGGCCGCCTCAACTGCTTTTCCAGACATAGCGATCACATTAAAGCGTGTCACGCGGTCCATCCCAGCGATTCCGATCGCCGACAAGAGGGCACCGATCGTCGTTGGGATGAGACAAACGAGCAAGGCGATCAGTGTAGACAGATCTAACTCGACGCCCACGTAATTAGCAATCGGCACTAATGTCACAACAACAATTAAAAAGATCATCGTTAATGTCACGAGTAAAATGTTTAAAGCAATTTCATTCGGCGTTTTTTGGCGTGAGGCTCCTTCGACGAGAGCAATCATTTTATCAAGGAACGACTCGCCGGGATCAGCTGTGATTCGTACCGTGATCCAGTCGCTCACAACTCTTGTACCGCCAGTGACGGAACTAAAGTCTCCACCTGCTTCTTTAATGACGGGAGCAGATTCCCCTGTAATGGCTGATTCATCGATGGAGGCAAGCCCTTCGATAATCTCACCGTCCCCAGGAATTAATTCTCCCGCTTCTACTAACACAACATCGCCTTTTCGGAGATCATTAGAAGACACTGATTTGATGTCTCCATTTTTCTGCACTTTATTGGCAACTGTATCTTTCTTTGTTTGTTTTAAGCTATCAGCTTGTGCTTTTCCACGTCCTTCCGCTAATGCCTCTGCAAAATTACCGAACAAGAGGGTAAACAAAAGGATGAGAAACACGGCGAAATTGTAGCCGAACCGTCCTTCTGCTCCAAAGAAGGGTGGAGCAATCATCATTAACAGTACAAATATTGCCCCAATTTCTACTACAAATAGAATCGGATTTTTGATCATAACAAGTGGATTTAGTTTAACAAAGCTTTGAACAACCGCTTTTTGAAGTGCGGTTGAACTTAGCTTAGGTGTTACATCTTTCATCATTTTTCACCTCATTCAATTAGCGAATCGTTAAATATTCTGCGATTGGTCCAAGGGCAAGGACCGGTAAAAAGGTTAAGGCACCTACGATTAACACTGTTCCGATTAGAAGGCCAGAAAATAACGGTTGGTCCGTTTTAAATGTACCGATCGTTTCCGGGATCGGTTGCTTTTGACTAAGTGAGCCGGCTACTGCTAATAAGGCAACGATGGATAAGTATCGTCCAAGCAGCATGACGAGTCCAGTCGAAATATTCCAAAACGGCGTCGCATCGCCCAATCCCTCAAAGCCTGATCCATTGTTTGCTGCGGATGAAGTGTACTCATATAGCACTTGTGAAATCCCATGGAAGCCAGGGTTGCTAATCGCTTCTTTTCCTAAATCGGTTAAGAAAGCAATGGCTGTTGGACCAAGGATGATAAGCGGATGAGCCAGTAAAGCGATCGCGATCAGCTTCATTTCCTTAGGCTCAATTTTCCGCCCTAAAAATTCTGGTGTGCGGCCAACCATCAATCCACAAATGAACACAGTGATGATGGCATACATGAGCATGTTCACTAAACCAACGCCATCGCCACCAAAAATCGAATTCAGCATCATTAACGCAAGTGGGGTAATGCTACCAAGCGGCGTTAATGTATCATGCATATTATTCACTGTTCCTGTTGTGGCTGCGGTTGTTACGGTGCTAAATAGGGCCGATTGGGCAATACCGAATCTCATTTCCTTGCCTTCCATACTACCTTGAGAACCATCCAATCCCATGTTGACAAGAGCTGGATTTCCTTGGCTTTCCGAGAAATAAATAAGTGAAAGAAAGGCTAAGAAAATCAATGCCATCGATGAAAAGATCACCCAGCCTTGTTTTTGATTTTTGGCAAATCGTCCGTAAGTGTATGTTAATGCCGCTGGAATACACCACATCGATAACATTTCAAGTACATTGGTCAACGGGCTAGGGTTTTCAAATGGGTGAGAGGAGTTGACACCGAAAAATCCTCCGCCATTTGTTCCTAAATGCTTAATGGACACGAGAGATGCGACTGGTCCAACGGCGATTTCTTGTTTGTCACCAGAAAGAGTCGTTAATTCGATGGACGGATCTAGCGTTTGCGGTACCTTTAAGCCGACGAGAGCGAGAGTGACGATGATCGCCATCGGGATTAATAGTCTTGTGTGACCTTTCACAAAATCCTCAAAAAAGTTCCCGAGTGTATTTCCTTTTGACGTGATTCCACGAATGAATGCGATGGCAACGACAATACCTGTGACGGCTGAGGTGAACATCATCATCGTAATAACAGCCATTTGTGAAAAATAGGATAATCCGGTTTCTCCGCTATAATGTTGCAAGTTGGTGTTTGTCATGAAGCTGATAATCGTATTAAATGACAAAGTCGGTTCTATATTGTCAATGCCATTTGGATTAAAAGGTAAGTATTTTTGCAGTCGCAAAATTGTATAGCCAACAGCAACGAAAATGATGTTTGTTAGGATAAGCGAGAGGGTATACTTTTTTGCTGACATATTCGGTCTCTCTTTTAATCCACTGATTTTAAAAATGATGTTTTCAAATGGTTGAAACAGTTTATCTGAAGCATTTGGTTGGCCAGAGAACACATGATAGATATACGTTCCTAGCGGTTTCACAAGCAGTAAAAGCAAGACCAACACGACGCTTATTTGCAATACATCCATGGGGGGAATCCTCCTTCATTTTTAAAACTTTTCTGGGTGAATAAGCACATAAAGTAGAAAAAATAATAGACAAATAGTTACAAAGGCAGCGAACATCATGATTCATTTCCTCCGATCGTTTGATGACACCAAGAAATAAAGAGAAAAAACAAGCCAAAGATGGTAGCGAGCAACACGACCATGGATACATCTAGCAAGTGAAAACACTCCTTTTTTGTTAAATAATTGTTTTAAGGGAACAAAAAAGAAGCCTGCAGGAAGAGGTCACTCTTCCTGCGGCTTCTTATACGGCATAGGAAAATTAGCCGTGTGAATACACAGAATTCGTGTTGCCTCTCTCAATGCGCTGACGAGGTTAGCTGACGGATTCGGGCTTGAGAGTGCCCTACTCAATATTTTGAGATTCACCCCATGTGACTCATGAGCCACGGTTGGTTCCCCCGCTTCCTAAAAAATTAGGAACTAAGCAAAATAGATGCATACGTTTTAATTATTTAATTTTTAGTTTATTGATTAAATACTCACCATCTCTCTCTCACAACGCTTACGAGGTTAGCTGACGGATTCGGACAGCAAGAGTTGCCCTACTCACTATTTTGAGATTCACCCCAGTGTTCTTTGGTTCCCCCGCTCCTCATGATCTTCATGTAGAACTCAGCGAATTAGAAAAATTTCTTAACAAAAATTAAGATGATGTCATTCTAGTCCTATTGCGACAACTTGTAAAGAATAAAAATTCGACAAGAACCGAGGGGGAGAGGTGTCTGTCCCTCCTTGGTTTTTGTCGAATAAAAAAAGAAAGCCACCTGTGAATGGTGGTTTTCTTTGTAGCTATGAGGGTGATTGAGCGAATACTCAGTCTTTTTTAGCGAAGGTGCTTGGCATGACAACAGCAATCACTTCTCCACGAGCACAAAGCATGTCATCTGCAAAGACTTCTGTTTCGACTTTCCACTTTTTCGGATGAATTTCTGTGACGGACCCGATAGCCACTAACGGTACGTCTTGTGGAGTTGGTTTCAGGAAATTCACATTGAGCGAAGCGGTTACAAAACGTGGGGGAGTTGCTCCATCCCCAACTTCATGTCCATTTTTTCGATGTAAAGCTAAGGCAGCTGACCCCGTTCCGTGACAATCGATTAATGATGCGACTAAACCACCATATACAAAACCTGGAATCGCCGTGTGTTCTGGACGAGGCATATAAACGGTTTTCGTTTGCTCACCATCCCAGCCTGTGCGAAAATGATGCCCCTCTTCATTTAAACGACCACAACCATAACACCAAGCAAAATCATCTGGATATTCATCTTGAATCGACTTGACAACTTGTTCAATCACATTGCTCCCTCCTTTTGTCAGAATATTATAACACGTCGAGGTGCCAGTCACTCCTCGAGTTTTGTCGAAGGATAATTTTTCAGTTTTTTTAAAAATTTTGTTGACAGTTTGTTAGGGGTCGTGGCATAATCCTAGTTAATCTATGAGATATACAAATTTAATAAAATGATTCTTATCAAGAGCAGGCGGAGGGATGAGCCCAATGAAGCCCGGCAACCGACTCGTTATGAGCACGGTGCTAATTCTCACAACAGATATGTTGACAGATAAGAAGTTGTTTTTTCGGAAACCTCTTCTTATTTGAAGAGGTTTTTTTATTGTATATGCGTGTGTAATTGAAAAATTGTGAGGTGACAAAGATGAGTGGGGTAACAGCTGTTTATCAAATCATTGCTAATAAAGACAGTTTGCCGAAAAAAGCAGAAGGCATCGCTCTAGGGTTAACAGTTGGATCTTGGACGGATCTTCCGCTGCTTGAGCAGGAGCAGTTAAAAAAACATAAGGGTCATGTGGTGGAGATAAAAGAAATGGGAGAAGATGCTTTAGGGAAAACGATGGCGGAAATCCACATTCGCTTTCCACGAGCGAACTTTTCAACAGATATTCCTGCTATGTTAACGACGACATTTGGCAAATTATCGCTAGATGGCCAAGTGAAACTAGTCGATTTAAAGTTAGATGACGAGCTATTAGCTGATTTTCCTGGTCCTCGATTTGGTATTAGCGGCATCCGCAAACAACTCGACATTTATGACCGTCCGCTAATTATGAGCATTTTTAAAGGCGTGATCGGCCGCGATATGAATTATTTGCTCGATCAATTGCGGGAACAGGCTCTAGGCGGTGTGGACCTCGTTAAAGATGATGAAATTCTTTTTGATAATGAACTTACTCCATTTGATAAAAGAATCACAGAAGGAAAAAAGGTTCTCGATCAAGTGTACGAGGAAACAGGGCACCGCACATTGTACGCGGTCAATTTAACTGGACGCACGTTTAAATTAAGGGAAAAAGCAAGACGAGCAAAAGAGTTAGGTGCTGACATTCTGTTATTTAATGTCTTCACTTATGGCTTAGATGTGCTGCAAGGCTTACGTGAGGATGAGGAAATCGCTTTGCCGATTATGGCTCATCCGGCATTTAGCGGTGCGATCGCTTCTTCGGAAAGATACGGCCTCTCTTATTCTTTGTTGTTAGGCACATTGACTAGATTAGCAGGAGCGGATTTTTCTTTATTTCCATCGCCTTATGGCAGCGTGGCGTTAGAGAGGGAGAAAGTGATAAAAGTAAAAGAAGCGTTAACGAGAGAGTCTTCTTTAAAACCAGCTTTTCCAGTCCCATCAGCGGGAATTCATCCGGGCCTTGTTCCGTTATTGATCAATGATTTTGGTAACGACTGCGTTATTAATGCAGGTGGAGGTGTTCACGGACACCCATTAGGCGCGAAAGGTGGAGGTCGAGCTTTTCGGCAAGCAGTGGACGCCGTTCAAGCGGGTATTCCTTTACCAGAAGCAACAACTAGCATTGAATTACAAGAAGCGATTCGATTATGGGGATGGAAGGACGGTATCACATCTTGAAACAACCAATTATTTTTTGCGACTTTGATGGAACGGTAACAAAAAAAGATAATATTGCGAGCATTATGGAGCGTTTTGCTCCTCCTGAATGTGAGAAATTGAAGGATGCGATTCTTGCTCAGGAGCTAAGTATTCAAGAAGGAGTGGGCCAAATGTTTGCGCTATTGCCTTCTTCTTTACAGCAAGACATCGTCGATTTTGTCTTGGAAACAGCGGAAATCAGAGAGGGCTTTTCTGACTTCGTTCAATATGCGAAAAAACAAGGGATTCCTCTTTATATCGTTAGCGGAGGCATTGATTTTTTTGTAAAGCCAATGTTGGAGTCTTTCGATTCGATTGCCGGCGTACACTGCAATCAAGCTGATTTTAGTGGAGACACGATCCAGATTCAATGGCCGCATGTTTGTGATGAACAATGTCCGAATCAACATTGTGGTTGTTGTAAGCCAACGATTATCCGCCAATTGGTGAATGCGGATACACATACAGTTGTTATTGGTGATTCAGTCACTGATTTACAAGCGGCTAAGATTGCCGATACGGTCATTGCCAGAGATTATTTATCGGAAAAATGCGCGGCCCTGTCAATTCCATTTCAATCGTTTGAAACGTTCTATGACTGCATTGAAGTGTTAGAAAACCTACAGGGAGTGGGGAGAAAATGAGTATATACGTTACTCGTGCTTACGAGCTGAGCGAGATTAAAGAGGAGCTGGCGGCTCGGGACTGGTTTATGGGAACAAGCGGAAACTTAGCGATCAAGGTTCAAGATGATCCCATTCAATTTCTTGTCACTGCTAGTGGCAAAGATAAGCGAAAAAAGACGAGTGAAGATTTTTTGCTTGTCGATGGGGAAGGGAATCCAGTGGAAGAGACGAACTTGAAGCCGTCAGCGGAAACACTTTTGCATTGTGAAATTTATCGCCGAACGAACGCGGGCTGTAGCTTGCATGTACATACGGTGGCGAATAATGTGATTTCTGAGCTGTATGGAGATAAGAGGCGAGTGGTGTTTCAAGGTCAAGAGCTGATCAAGGCATTTGGCCGATGGGAAGAGGATGCGAAATGGCCGATTCCCATCATCCCTAACTATGCGGATATTCCAACTTTAGCGGCTGCGATGGTTCCCTTTGTGAATGAAGAGAAGGGGGCCGTATTGATCCGAAACCATGGTATTACCGTCTGGGGGAAAGATGGCTTTGAAGCGAAGAAAGTGCTCGAAGCGTGTGAATTTTTATTTCAGTATCAACTGGCGCTTATTCAAGCGAAAGCAAATCTCTTTTGAATTTTTAAAATTCACAATATTACAAAAGTAGGGGGAGTCAACATGACAACGATTAAAATTCAAGAAACAAATGAAATGATCGACAATCAAGAGGAAGTGGTTTCATTTTTACAGCAACAGGATGTGATTTATGAGCAATGGGATATCGAGAAATTACCAGCTGAGTTACAAGGGAAATATGTGTTGAGTGAAGAAGAAAAGCAAGCGATATTACAAGCGTTTGAAGCAGAAATTCAGGATATTTCAGCAAGAAGAGGCTACCAAGCTTGGGATGTGATCTCACTAGCCGAACATACACCAAATCTGGAAGAACTATTGAAAAAGTTTCAGCACGAGCATCATCATACGGACGATGAAGTGCGCTTTATTGCTAGCGGTCATGGAGTATTTGTCATTCAAGCGAAAAACGGCCAATTTTTCGAAGTCCACCTCAACCCAGGTGACCTGATCTCCGTTCCAGAAGGTGTCCGTCATTACTTCACACTCGCTGAAGACCGCCAAGTAGTCGCCGTTCGCATCTTCGTCACCGAAGAAGGCTGGGTCCCGGTATACTAGGTGCCTGGCACGCCTCGGAATTTGTCGAATAATATGTGTTTGAATTGGAGGAGTTTTACGTGAAAAAGTGGATAAAAAAGTTGGCTGTTTCGAGTTTAGCGTTAACGTTATTGTTAACAGGTTGCTCAACGGGAGAGGAAGCAGCTTCATCAGAAAAGAAAAATACGAAAATTGAAAATGTACCGGAGCGTTTTGCTAATGGGGAAGAAGTGAAAATTAAGGTCATTCGCAAAATTGGCGGTGATGACCATACAGCTCAATTTTTAGCCGGTGCGAAACAAGAAGGAGAAGCGCTCGGATTTACAGTGGATGTATTTACCGCCAATGGCGATACGGCAAAATTTCATGATGCGATCGCTCAAGCAACAAACCAAGATTATGATGGAGTAATTCTCTCTCACGGGGATGATGCAGCTACCGTTGATGCGGTGAAGAAATTGACAGAGAAGGGGAAGAGTGTCGTCACCTTTGACTCAATTGAAGATGTGAAAAAGATCGAAGGTGTAACGCTAACTTCTCAAGATGACAAAGCGTTAGCGACGTTAAGTTTGGATCAGCTTGTAAAAGATTTTAATGGAAAAGCGAAGATTGCTTATCTTTGGGTTGATGGTTTCCCGCCAATGGTGCGTCGCAATGCTGTTTATGAGCAAACGTTAAAAGAAAACCCAGGCATTAAAGAGGTGGATCGCTTCGGTGTCGCAGCGGCTGATACATCCGTGCAAACGCAAAATGCGGTGCAAGCGATGCTGAAGAAATATCCAAAGGGGGAGCTTGATGCAATTTACGCCACATGGGATGCCTTTGCGATTGGAGCTGCTCGTGCACTGAAAGAAGCAGGTCGCGAGGAAGTGAAGATTTACGGAATTGATGTATCTAATGCTGATTTACAAATTATGCAGGAAAAAGGAAGTCCGTGGACCTATACAGCGGCCGTTGATCCGGCGTTAGTCGGCAAAATCAATATGAGAATTTTAGCGAAGAAGCTCGCTGGGGAAGAAACACCGCAACAATATGCGCTTGATGCGAGCTTAATCTCACAAAAAGATCTTTCTTCATCTAAAGCACCAATTAATATGGAAAATTTATCGACTGTCGTTTCCGGCTGGGGAGAATCCAATGAGTTTGAAGAAGAGTGGATGAACACCTTGAAGGAACATTATAAAAAATGATTGAGTTAAAAGATATTTCGATTGAGTTTCCTGGCGTGGCAGCTTTGAAGAAGGTCAATGTTCGCATAGAAAATGGTAAAGCCCATGCGTTAATCGGAGCCAATGGCGCGGGGAAATCGACACTTATGAAAGTGCTCTCGGGTGCTTATGATCATTATCGTGGCGAGATATTGATAGATGGTAGGCTGGTTAAGATTCGCTCACCGAAAGAGGCAAAGCAACTCGGGATTCAAATGGTCTATCAAGAAGTAGATACGGCTCTCGTTTCTAACTTGACGGTTGCTGAAAATATTATGCAAGGGCAGATCGAACAAAAGCTGTTTATCAATTGGAAGGTGATTCACAAACAAGCAGCTGATTTGTTAGCAAGCTTGCATGTTCACATTCCGACGGACAAACGCATCGACCAATTGACGCTAGCTGAAAAGCAGATGGTACTCATTACTAAAGCCATCTCTGACGATTGTCGCTGTTTAATTTTAGACGAACCAACAGCCCCTTTAAGTCATGCGGAAACGGAAGAATTATTCCAGCTTATTCGTTTGTTAAAACGGCAAGGAGTGGCGATCATTTTCATCTCACATCGCTTGCCAGAACTGTTTGACATATGCGAGGAAATCACGGTGATGAGAAATGGCGAGTGGGTTATGACAAAAAAGGTGGAAGACACGTCGACAAATGAAGTCATTGAACAAATGCTCGGAAGAAAATTGACGGAACAATACCCGAAGACTCGTACGGAAATGGGCGAACCGATTCTACAGGTGAGTGGATTATCGGACGGACGTGTCGTTAAAAATCTGAGTATGCATGTAAATAAAGGTGAAATTGTCGGAATAGCAGGTTTAGTTGGCGCAGGAAAAACAGAAATTTGTCAGGCGTTGTTTGGCGCTTCCTCTCAAACAAATGGAGACATCAAGGTGCATGGGAAAACGATGAAATTTGCTTCTCCAGCAGATGCGGTTCGCCATGGGCTTGTGCTCGTACCGGAAGAGCGAAGAAAAGAGGGAATCGTCACTGATGAATCGGTCGCAACGAATCTTAGTGTCGCCAATATAAATCGATTTTCCCGTTTTTTTAGTTTGATTGATCGCAAGGCGGAAAAACGAGCCGCTGAACAGATGATCCAACAGTTAAACATCGTGACGCCATCTACTGAAACGAAAGTTGAGAATTTATCGGGCGGCAACCAGCAAAAAGTGGTGATTGGCAAGTGGTTGATGGGAGAGGCTGAGATTTATATGTTTGATGAACCGACAAAGGGAGTTGATGTCGGAGCGAAAAAAGAGATTTTTGATTTGATCGCTCGGCTCGCTGGTCAAGGAAAAGGAATTATTTATGCCTCCAGTGAGCTAGACGATATTCTCGGCATGACGGATCGCGTGTATGTCGTTTATGACGGGGAAGTAGTGAAAGAGTTAAATACTGCTGCGACGGATGAGGCAGAAATTTTATTTTATTCAACAGGAGGAAAATAGATGGATACAGAACAACCCATCTTAGTAAAAAATCAGCCGATTAAACCATTATTTCAGCTGTTTGACTGGCTATATAAATATGGAACACTCGTGACGATCGGGCTTCTGATCACAATTTTCACATGGGCCAATCCCGCATTTATCGAAGGGGAGAATCTCATCAATATTTTGCGCTCGATCTCGATTGTCACGATCATTGCCATCGGCGTGACGATTTCTTTAGCAATTAATGGCTTTGATCTATCTGTAGGTTCAACGGCTTCATTAGCCAATGCGGTGGCCATTTCGATGTTTGTCTGGTATTCGCAAAATTTGGTTGTAGCGATCTTCGCTGTTCTTGCTGCTGCATTAGTGATTGGCGCACTTAATTCCTTATTTATTATTAAATTTAAAATTCCAGATATGCTAGCGACGTTAGCGATGATGTTTATTATTCAAGGAGTGGCTTTGACGTATACGAAAGGAGCAACCGTTACACAAAATATGGTGATGCCCGATGGAACGTTTGCGACGGGAACGATTAGTCCGATCTTTGAAAAAATGGGGCAAGTCCCTTGGATTATTATTGTGATGTTTGTGGTTGTCCTTCTTGTTCATGTGTTTTTAACGTATACGAAGCACGGACGCTTTATGTATATGATTGGCGGCAATCAGGAAGCGGCACGACTTTCCGGGATCGCCGTGAATAAATATAAAACGATGGCTTATTTGTTGTCCGCGATTTGTGCAGCAATTGGTGGAATGGTGTTATCGGCACGAGTGATGACGGCGGAAATCAATGCGGGAGCTCCTTATTTAATGGATGCAGTGGCCGCTACTTTTATCGGTTTTGCCGTATTTGGGGCAGGGAAGCCGAACGCGATTGGCACATTTATTGGTGCTGTGCTTATTGGGGTTTTGCAAAATGGCTTGGTGATGGTCTCTGTTCCTTATTATGCGATGGATATTGTAAAAGGAGCGGTTTTAGCGTTTGCATTAGGGCTGACTTATTATAAAAAGCGATAATCGGAGGGGATGTAGTTGAAAGATTTTACGTCGGCTTATTTTACAATGAACGAAGAAGAGGCGGTGCAATATGCGCAAAGTAAGCTGAACATTTTTCCTAAGGATGCGGAATTAACATGTCAGGAAATTGGGGATGGCAATTTAAACTACGTGTTTCGAGTAGCCGAACAAAAAAGTGGTCAGTCGATCATTATTAAGCAAGCGGGACCGGTGGCACGGATTTCGGATGCCTTTAAGCTTTCTCCAGATCGCAATCGCATTGAAAGCGAGATTTTAGCATTACAGGGGGAATTAGCCTCAGGCTTTGTGCCAAAGGTGTATTCATATGATCCGATTATGAATTGCTGTGTTATGGATGATTTATCTGATCATGAAATTTTGCGTTCAGCTTTGTTAAAAAGGCGGAAGTTTCCTTTGTTTGCTGATCATATAACGACATTTCTAGTACGGACATTGCTTTTAACATCAGATGTAGTGATGGAGCATAAGAAGAAAAAAGCACTTGTCCAGCAATTTACGAATCCGGAGCTATGTGAAATAACGGAAGATTTAGTCTATACAGAGCCGTTTTATGATTGCGAGCAAAATGATGTGTTTGAAGGGACGAAGGAATTTGTTCAGGAAGAGATTTGGAATGATAGAAGATTAAGATTAGAAACAGCGAAGCTAAAATTTGATTTTATGACGAAATCCCAATCGTTGCTTCATGGGGATTTGCATACAGGCTCGATATTTGTCAAAGAGGATTCAACAAAAATTATTGATCCGGAGTTTGCTTTCTACGGGCCAGCTGGCTATGATGTCGGCAATGTCGTAGCGAATCTGATTTTTGCGTATGTCCATTCGGAGTATACAATAGAAGAAAGTGGGATGCGAGAAGATTATTTACGATATTTAGAAGAGACGATCAGTAAAATGATTCAGCTTTTTTCCGAGAAATTTCTTCAGCTTTGGGATGAAAAAGTAACCGAACAAACGGCGATTCTTCCTGGATTTAAAGAATCGTATCTTGATTCTATTCTTGAAGACACGGCTGCTGTCGTAGGGCTTGAGCTTTGCCGGCGAGTGATTGGCATTGCTCATGTGAAGGATTTGACTTCGATTACGAATGCCGAGCATCGCATAACAGCAGAAAAAATCTGTTTAACAGCCGGGAAAACGTTTATTTTAGAACGTTCAACGATTCGAACAGGAGATGATTTTGTTCAAATACTGCGGCATAGCGTGAAAGGGGTAGAGGGTCATGGAAGCGATTCAATCCGTGCGGCTCGATGATGAAAATAGCTGTTTAGTTTTGCTTGACCAGACGCTTTTACCTAATGAAAAGGTGTTTTTTCGATTATCTACGGTAGAAGAGATTTGGGAGGCGATCTATCATTTGAAAGTGCGGGGAGCGCCAGCCATTGGGATTGCTGCTGCTTATGGTGTTTATTTAGGTGTGAAGAAGTCCGAGGCGGCTTCTTTTGCTGAATTGAGCGAGGAATTTGCGAAGGTTAAGCAGTATTTAGCGTCTTCGCGGCCAACTGCAGTTAATTTATTTTGGGCGCTTCAGCGAATGGAAGACCGGTTAAAGGCGGAAGCGGATCAAACGGTCGATGACATCAAGCAAGCAATGAAAGAAGAGGCAGAAGCAATTCGCGCGGAGGATGAGAAAGTATGCTTGGCAATTGGAGAGCATGCTTTGTCCTTGCTGGAACCTGGCTGGGGACTGCTCACTCATTGCAATGCAGGGACGATTGCTACCGCTAAATACGGGACGGCGCTAGCTCCGATGTATTTAGGACAGGAGCGAGGTTATGATTTTCGTGTGTATGCTGATGAAACGAGACCGCTTTTACAAGGAGCGCGCTTAACCGCATGGGAATTACAGGAGGCTGGCGTTGATGTCACGTTAATTTGTGATAACATGGCGTCGATTGTGATGCAAGAAGGTAAGGTGCAAGCAGTGCTCGTCGGCTGTGATCGCGTGGCCGCTAACGGGGATACAGCTAATAAAATTGGTACATCAGGCTTAGCGATTTTAGCGAAGCATTATGGCATTCCATTTTATGTGTGTGCACCGACTTCGACCATCGATTTGAATTGTGCAACCGGCGCTGACATTCCGATTGAAGTACGAAAATCAGAAGAAATCACCACCCAATGGTATGAACAGCCAATGGCGCCACCGAACATCAAAACATACAACCCGGCCTTTGATATTACGGATCATAGTCTGGTTACCGCCATTATCACCGAAAAAGGAATCATTCGGGAGGTGACAGGCACCGCTCGATTTTTGTCGAATCATTGAGATATATCGTAAAAGTCGTCTATTGTTTAGGCGGCTTTTTATTTTATAAAAATCATAATAGGTATTTTGTTGTTAAAATATTAAGAATAATTTGACAATTAACTTGGAGTCTGTGTTATTATAATGTTGTAATTTATGTACAAATATGGAGAGAAGGGGGAATTGGTGTTGCAAAAATGGAGTAACCGTTTGTTTTTGGTGATGGTCTTCGCCTTTATGCTGGTCGTGTCTGCGTGTAGTAATGGGGAAAAAGAAACAGGTGGAGAGGCAAAGAAAGAAGGAAACAGTAAGAACATTAGCATTGCAACTGGTGGCACAGGAGGCACTTATTACCCACTTGGCGGCTCGATGGCCAATATTATTACGGATCATACTGGGATCGAAGCAAATGCCCAATCATCAGGTGCGTCTGCAGAGAACTTAACAGCGATTAAAAATGGAGATGTCGATATCGCCTTTACGCAAACGGATATTGCTTCTTATGCTGTGAGTGGAAAGGAAATGTTTAAAGGAGCGCCAATTGAAAACTTTCAAGGGATCGGAACTCTTTATCCAGAGACAATTCAAATTGTGACAACAAAAGACAGCGGCATTAAATCAGTCAGTGATTTAAAAGGAAAAACCGTTTCTGTCGGAGCACCTGGGTCAGGAACCGCTCCAAATGCTCAACAAATTTTAGAACTATATGGTTTATCTTTTGACGATATTAAAAAGCAGGATCTATCCTTTGATGAATCAACAGATGGCATTCAAAGCGGAAGTATTGATGCGGCCTTTATTACAGCTGGTACACCAACAGGAGCTGTCGAAGCCCTTTCTGCGCAAAAAGAGATCAAAATTATCCCGATTGAAAAAGACAAAGCTCAAGCATTAATTAAAAAATATCCATATTACGCTGAGGATACTGTTCCAAAAGGCACGTATAAAATCACTGAAGATGTACCAACTGTTGCGGTGAAGGCGATGCTTGTTGTCGGTGATACATTAGATGAAGAAAGCGTTTACAACATTACGAAAGCTATTTTTGATCATACAGACAAAATTACTCATGCTAAAGGCGAATTAATTAAAGCAGAAACAGCACTAGAAGGCTTGGGAGACTTGAAATTACACCCTGGTGCTGAAAAGTATTTCAAAGAAAAAGGAATATCTAAATAAAGTGAAACTTCAATCAGTGGGGGTTTTACAGCCCGTTAATGCGGGATAAACCGCACAAACGTGAAAATGATAGGCTGAATGCTCTCGGTCTATCATTTTTGCCATAAAAGGTGAGCAGAGGAGGGGAGCTAATGATCCGTAAAATAGGGTTGCTTTTTGTTCCTCTTCTTCTATTCAGTGGTTTTCTTTTCTTTTTCCCTTATCGCCCGGTCATCGCCTTCTCGTTTGAAAATACCAATGAATTGCTCGCCTACCTACCGATTCAAACATCCAGATCCTTTCAAATTCAATACACGCATTCCATTCATCTAACAGATGTGGTGGAAACGTATCAACTGAAAGATGAGCAAATTGTTCAGACGGAATTGCAGTATGAACAATTTGCGATTGGAATGCCTTCTAATGCAGAAGGTGAGGAAATATTTATAAAGAAAAACGGAAAATATTTCATTACGAACATGAATCGAGTCTTTCCTTTTATTGATTTACGCATCGGTCAAGTGAAGGCAGAGCATCAAATCAATTATGAAGGACAGGTTTATCGATTATCCGACCATCTATCTTCAGGGGCGTGGGTACGAATTCAGCCGAAGCGGCTCAGTCTTTGGCAGCAGTTGAAAGGAGTGAATATCGATGAGTAAGGAGTCGTTTGAAACGTTATCTCAAGAAAAACAGCAGGAGCTACTAGAAAAATATGATGTAGAAGCAGGAACGAGGAAGCTGACAGGCGTTCTTGGAAACATCGTCTTTTTTGGATTATTGGCCTTTTCATTATTTCAACTCTATACAGCCATTTTTGGTGTGTTTACCGCACAAATTCAACGCTCTGTCCACTTGGGCTTTGCCCTATCATTAATTTTTCTATTATATCCAGCCAATCGAAAAAAGCGAAAAATAGGGAAGCTTCAAGTTGCATGGTATGATATCGTGTTAGCTATTTTGGGAGTGTACGTTGGATTGTACTGGCCAGTGAATATTGATGAGATTGTGATGCGTGCGGGTATTTTAACGCAAATAGATTTTTATACGGGGCTGTTAGCTACCTTGCTTGTGTTAGAAGCGACACGTCGAGCGGTTGGTTTGCCGATTACGATTATTGCGATCTTGTTTTTAGCGTACGGCTATTTCGGTCCTTACATGCCTGATTTCCTATCGCATAGTGGCTTGAGTTTAGAGCGACTGATCCAAACGATGTTTTTTACGACGGAAGGTATTTTAGGGACTCCGTTAGCCGTGTCCTCAACCTTTATCTTCTTATTCCTTTTATTTGGATCCTTCCTTGTAAAAACTGGTGTCGGGCAATACTTCAATGATTTGGCGGTGGCGGTTGCTGGAAGAAGCATAGGAGGACCAGCTAAGGTGGCGGTTTTTTCAAGTGCGTTGCAAGGAACGATTAGCGGAAGCTCAGTCGCTAATGTGGTGACATCCGGTGCATTTACCATTCCCATGATGAAAAAGCTCGGCTATAAAAAAGAGTTTGCGGGAGCTGTGGAAGCCGCTGCATCAACAGGTGGTCAATTAATGCCGCCGGTTATGGGGGCCGCAGCTTTCTTGATGGTTGAATTTATCGGAGGCGGAATCACGTATTGGGACATTGCTAAGGCCGCTGCCATCCCTGCTGTACTGTATTTTACAGGGATTTGGATTATGACGCACTTTGAGGCGAAGCGGATCGGGTTAAAAGGGTTAACAAAAGAGCAGATGCCAAATCGGAAAGAAATATTTAAACAATTGTATTTGCTCCTTCCGATCATTGCAGTTATTGTGTTGTTAATGGTAGGTGTAACCGTGACACATGCCGCCTTATACTCAATTCTTCTTTCGATTATTGTGGGCTTTATCAATCGAGCGGCAAATATGAAATGGAAGGATATTATTTTGGCATTAGTAGACGGAGCACGAACCGCTTTAAGCGTCGCCGCAGCAACAGCGGCCGCAGGGATCATTGTTGGAATCGTCACGAAAACAGGACTTGGCCTAAAGCTAGCGAATGGGCTATTAGATTTAGCTGGAGGATTATTACTTCCAACACTGTTTTTAACGATGATTGCTTCAATTATTCTTGGGATGGGTTCACCAACGACAGCAAATTACGTCATCACTTCAACAATTGCCGCGCCAGCGATTATTTTACTGGGCGTGCCTGATTTATCTGCTCACTTATTCGTGTTTTATTTTGGGATTATCGCAGACATTACTCCGCCGGTCGCTTTAGCCGCATTTGCCGCTGCGGGAGTATCAGGGGGAGAACCGATTCGAACGGGAATTCAATCAGCTAAACTGGCGATTGCCGCCTTTATTATTCCATATGTGTTTGTTCTGTCTCCACAGCTATTAATGATTGATACAACGCCGTGGCAGCTTGTGTGGGTTGTTTTCACTGCATTATCTGGAATGATTGCGATTGGAGCTGGTATTATCGGCTTTTGGATGCGTAAACTGCAATGGTGGGAGCGGTTTTTTTCCATTATTGCTGGACTATTATTGATTTATCCTGAAAGAATATCTGATGTCACAGGACTGATCTTGTTTGTTGCTTTACTGATGGTCCAGTTGTTTTGGAAACGTGACGAGAACAAACCGACAGGCATGGTCAATATGTGATAAGGCGGTAGCTATGATAGACAAAGGAAGATTGTTCGAAAAAATTGTTCATATAAATAAGGCAGGCGAAGCTAATGTTTGTAGCTTCGCCTTTATTTATTTAGAGACGCATGTAAATATCGAATTTTGTGTAAAGGCTAGAAGTTTTCATATAAAATAAGTAATAAAGACTAAATAATTAGTAGAGGGAGAGGATTGGGAAATTGGATAGTAAAGGAATATAGTTATTCTGTATTCAGTTCTGTCTGTTAGAAGATATTCAAGAAAGGAATAGTCGAATGAAAAAAATATTACTAGCAGTATTTATAGGAATAATTGTTTTAGCAATGCCTATGATTCTCTGGTTTTTCGACGATCAAAAACCACTAGAGGTCGCTATTATTGATAAAACGGTTCCTGATGAATCATATCGGGAGCATCTTGGCATTTCTTGGGTGTTAAATTATTTTAAATATGTAAACAATGAGGGAACTCCTTTTGAGGCGGCCTCTGATTATGTCGGGTTCGAGCCAAATGAGCAAGATCAATCTTATCATATACATTCTTTTCCGAAATCATTTGCCGAGGCAGATTTCATTTATTTGGCGGATACATACGGTGTTTACGAAGAAGATCTACCTTGGATCGAAAAAGAACGAGAGGGAGCACGTTCCAAGCTCGTTTATGGCGGGTTAGAGATGGAGGAATGGCAAACGATTTTACAGCGATTAAATGAGAATAAACCTGCTACTTTTATCGCTGAGTTTAATTCTCTTGCCTCTCCAACAAAAGAAGAGGTGCGAAAAAGCATGGAGGATTACCTTCAGCTTGAATGGTCAGGGTGGACCGGTCGCTATTTTGATGAACTTGATCCAAAGAAGAACATGGAAATTCCTCAATGGATTGTTGAACGTTTTGGAGACAAATGGCGTTATTCTGGAGCGGGATATATTTTAATCGATGACGTCAGCAATAAGGTAGTTGTGTTAGAAGAGAATAAGCATTTTAACGGCAATGGGATCGATATGAAGTTCACTAAACAAGGACATGAGAAATTTGGCTTGAAAAAAAGTGCTAACTATCAATATTGGTTCGATATTGTGACGCCGAAAGCAAGAGGAGAAGCGCTAGCTTATTATAATTGGAATTTGACGAATGAAGGTAAAGAGATATTGAAGGAGAATGATATCCCGCTTAAGTTTGCGAGTGTGATAGAAACCACTCATGGGAAGACGTCTAGTTATTATTTCGCTGGGGATTTCAATGATATTAGTCAAGTTCCTCAATTCTATCAATTTAAAGGGTACGACTGGATGAAAAAAGTCTTTAGCAAAAATGCTGATGAACAATTCTTTTGGCAAACGTATGTACCAATGATGAAAGTGCTTTTAGAAGAGGCTGATCATGCAAAGGCAGATGCTCCTCAAAAGCCACCTGCTAAAAAAAGTAAAGAAACGGCTTATACATCAAGAGTAGTCAATGACTCATTTGAAGTTCGTGTTGGCGATGAGTGGAAGAAGTTGCCGATTAAAGGCGTGAATATCGGAATGGGAAAACCGGGGACGTTTCCTGGTGAAGCCGCGATTACGGAAGAAGAATATTATCGTTGGTTCAAATATATTGGAGAGATGGGCGCCAATTCCATCCGGGTGTATACATTACATCCTCCTGGCTTTTATCATGCATTAAAACGCTATAATGAAGAACATAAAGATCCGATTTATGTTTTTCACGGAGTGTGGATTGAAGAACAATCACTTGTCGATACGCTCGATGCGTTTTCGAATCAACATACGGATGAATTTCAAGCAGAAATGAAGCGAATCACTGATGTTATTCACGGAAATGCTGTTGTCGAGCCACGTCCAGGCCATGCCTCTGGTGTGTATGACGCTGATATCTCACCTTATGTGATTGGCTGGATTATCGGTATTGAGTGGTATCCGGAAATGGTGAAGAATACGAATGATCAACATCAAGGGATGGGTGATTATAACGGAACGTATTTTCAAACGAATAACGGAACTCCTTTTGAGCATTGGTTAGCGAAACAAATGGATACATTAGTTACTTATGAGAAAGATAAGTATAATTGGGTGCGTCCAGTTAGCTTTACGAACTGGGTAACGACAGATATATTGTCACATCCATCTGAACCGAATGAAGATGAGGATCTAGTCGGTGTCAATCCTAATGTGATTGAAGCAAAAGGTGATATGAAGAAAACGAATCAATTTGCTTCTTATCATGTGTATCCATATTATCCAGACTTCTTTAACTATGAAGAAGAGTATTTAAACTACGTGGACCATCGAGGGGAGAAAAATAGTTACGCGGCCTATTTACATGATTTGCACAAAGCACATGAGATGCCGATTTTAATTGCTGAGTTTGGTGTTCCAGCATCACGCGGTTTAACACATGATAATCCATTTGGTCGAACGCAAGGAATGTTGTCTGAAAAAGAACAAGGCGAAATCGTTGTCGACATGTACGAGGATATTGTTCATGAAGGCATGCTAGGTGGTCTTGTTTTCACTTGGCAAGATGAGTGGTTCAAGCGGACATGGAATACGATGGATTATGACGATCCGAATCGCCGGCCATTTTGGTCCAATTCCCAAACGAATGAGCAACAATTTGGGCTTCTTAGTTTTGATCGGAATAAGATCAAAGTAGACGGACAAACAAAGGATTGGAAAGGCACGAATCCGTTATATCAAAATGAAGATGGCTTGTATGTCGATCATGATGAACGTTATTTATATTTCCGAATCAACAAGGACGCTGCACAGAAGGGAAATCCGGTTATATTGTTGAATACGTTAGCGGATCAAGGGAATCATCGTTCAACGACGATAAAAGATGTGTCATTCCAAGATGATGTGGATTTTATGATTACTTTGAACGGGAAGGATGATTCACGTGTCCTTGTGGATTCGTATTATGACTTTTTTACGTATCAATATGGACAAACGTTAAATATGCTGCAGCCGCAGCCACCGCTTCCATCGAAAAATAGCGGCATCTTCCACCCGCAGAAATTCGCATTAAATAAAGAATTGATGATTCCAAGCACAGGGGAGGTTATTCCTTTTAGTGATTATGAAACAGGAAAATTACGTCATGGCAATGGCAATCCGGATGCAGCGGATTACGATTCTTTAGCCGATTATTATATTAATGAAAAAGATGGCGTAATCGAAGTGAGAATTCCGTGGTTATTGTTAAACGTAAAAGACCCGAGCCAGCGAGAGGTCATGGGAGATCTATACAAGCAAGGCTTAACCGCCGACAAAAAAATCGACGGAATCCAAGCTGGTCTCGTCTGGGTAGAAAACGGCCAAGTCATGGACTCCTTACCAAAAATGAAAAACAACGAAATTCCAACGATGCAAACATACACATGGGACACATGGAACGAACCAATCTACGAAGAAAGACTGAAACAATCGTACTACATTATTCAAAAGGCATTTAAGGATGAGTAGAGGTGCCTGTCACTCCTCGGTTTTTGTCGAATAATCGATAAGTGGAAGTTTTTAATGATGAAAAAGTGAGAGCCGCCAGTAGATGGCGGCTTTTGTCTTTTGTATGTCATGTTAACTTTCTGTAATTGTCATTGCTTGTCGGCCCATTTGAATCCACGCTTGTTCAAAATCTGTACGATGGATTTTAATATTTTTTTCTTGTTTCAAAGGGTCATTCACATAGACAAATTGTTCATCATAGCCAGTGATTACAGCACTGTGCTGGTAATAAGTAACTTTCATCGTTCCTTCAGCTGTCGGCCAAGTTTCAAATTGATCTTCTGTCAGTTTTTTATACTCGGCATTAATAATCACCCAAACAGGTCGCTCCTTATTAATCTGTGCATATAAATCTTCTGGGGTTTGGCCAGTTAGATTAATTAACCGATCTTCATTCACATACTGTTTCGTTAAAGCGATGATCGGCTCCACATATACACCTAGACCGCTACGATTAAACGTTGCGATATCGCCAACAAAACCTTGATGCATATTGCCTTTGTAGTTGCCTTGTTTAAAAGGCTCCTTGGTAATCTTGTCTGCTAACTCCATTTTGTCTACTTCTTCTCCATAATAATTGAGCAGCATCGCTAAACTCGTCACTTCACACCCTCTATTTAATTCTGGATTTTGTAAAATCAATGGTACATCCTCTATTTTGTGACTTGTGGGGCTAGTAGTAGAGAGCTTAGAAGGAGGATTTGTGGCAGGGGCAGTATCATTCGCTTGAAAATTGTTCAAAAAAACAAAGCAAGCGCCAATAAATAACACAGCCGCCAAACAAGCTCCTGTAACGATCAACTTTAATTTCAACACATCTCTCTCCTTATTCGAGGGGTGCCTGTCACTCCCCGGTTTTTGTCGAATATAAATCCACAGTAAAATGGAAAGAGGCTGCCCGATTAATGATTAATTAGGCAGCCTTATCTTCATTTCTTCATAAATGATGGCAATGCAAAGCTTGCTTGTAAAATCTCTTGATTGAAGTATTTCGTCGTTTGCTCGAAATCTGGTGTAATGAATGTCTCATACTGTTTAGAGGCAAGAGTGAAACTCCATAGTCCTCCTGGATACGTTGGAACTACCGCTAAATATTGCTTTGTAATCGGGAATAATTGCTGCAACGAGCGATATGTGTTTTCCATGACCTCGCGATAAAACAAAGGAGATTCACTTTGACAAACCATTAAGCCATCTTCTTTTAGTGCGTGAAACACATTTTCGTAAAAATCAAATTCAAATAATTGTGTCGCTGGTCCAACAGGGTCTGACGAGTCAACAATGATGACATCGAATTCGTTTTTATGATCCTTCATATACTGAATTCCGTCTGCGAAAAGATAGCGGACGCGTTCATCCTCAAGTCCGGCTGACACGCCTGTCAAATGCTCCTTGCTCGCGTGGACAACTAATTCATCAATTTCACAAAAATACAATTCTTCCACTTGTTTGTACTTAATGACTTCTCTTGCAGCACCGCAATCTCCTCCTCCGATAATTAATACTTTTTTTGGATGAGGATGGATATGTAATGGCACATGGGTAATCATTTCATTATAAATATACCCATCTTGTTCAGTTGATTGAACAACTCCATCTAACACTAGCATTCTGCCAAAATCATACGTATCCACAATCATAATATGTTGAAACGGCGATTGCGCGGTATAGATCATTTCTTTAATTCGATAGCTCACTTTTAAATTGTCGCGATCGTCCTCGATCAACCACATTTCTCCGTCGATTTCATGAACATATGGTGGGATGCTTGTTTGCTTCATGATGCAACCTCCTATAATTTACTTTTCTACCATTTATATTAGTGAAATATTGTCTAGATCGCAATGATAAAAAGATTGAAGATTAATTTTTTAAAAAAAGTTTGACATGTGAAAAATTGATGCATATGATAAAGATATCAAAAATTTGCACTAAGGAAACTTTGTGATAGTCGTCCAAAATATAGGATGGAGGTACAGGATGATGAGCCAGTTCATTGCTCTAAATGAAGCGAAAATCGGTGACGTGATTAAAATCAATCAGCTCGATATTACAGGTACGATGAGAAGAAGACTACTAGATTTAGGGTTTGTACCATCGGCTGAGGTAAAAATTTTACAAAAAAGTCCACTTGGCGATCCGATGGCCTTTTGGGTTAGTCATACGACGATTGCGCTTCGAAAAGAAGAGAGCTCTAAAATTTACGGGGAGGTGGTTAGAAGTGAAGTATAGAATTGCTTTAGCAGGTAACCCAAATGTCGGGAAGAGCACGTTGTTCAATGGGCTGACAGGATTGAAACAACACACAGGCAATTGGCCAGGGAAAACAGTGATGCATGCAGAAGGAGAATTTTCCTTTAAGGGGAAAGACTACACGATCATTGATCTACCTGGGACGTATTCACTTTTTTCCAACTCAGCTGATGAAGAGGTGGCTAGAGACTATATCGTCTTGGAACGTCCAGATCTGACCATTGTCCTATTGGATGCTACTTCGATTGAACGGAATTTAAATTTAGCACTGCAAGTATTAGAGATGACCGACAAGGTGATTGTATGTATTAACTTAATTGATGAAGCGACGAAAAAGGGGATTTTCATTGATGAGCGAGCGTTAATGAATAAACTTGGCGTTCCAGTGATCAAAATTTCCGCTCGTAATAAAGTGGGGATCGACCAGTTACTAGATACGGTCGACCGCATGATTGAGGGAAAGATTACGAACGCTCCTTACCGAATGGAGTACTCTCAAGAAATAGAAGAAAAGATTGCTATGTTGATTCCTTCTATTGAAAAAATATTCGATCTAGACATTCCGGCACGTTGGTTAGCTTTACGTCTTCTTGATGGGGATGAATCTCTATTCCAAGCTTATTTTGACAAAAAAGGGAGACAACAGAAGGGGGAAAGGCAACATGACATCGCTTATCAAACAAACACCCACCAATTATAATGAACTGTTTCAGTTAGCCCAATCATTGTCTAATGAGGGGATTCGTGATGAAGTCGTCACTAATATGTATGAAACATCAAAAGAGATTTGTAAGAAAGCGGTCGCTTATAAAGATCTGGAGAAAGTGAAACAAACGGAAAAGCTTGATAAGATTTTCACCTCGAAAATATGGGGTTTCCCGATTATGCTTTCGATGTTAGGTATCATTTTTTATCTTACGATTGCTGGGGCAAACGTTCCTTCGGGGATGCTTGCGGATATGTTTAACTGGTTTGAAGGGTATTTAACGACCTTTTTCGCTTGGATGAATGCGCCGGATTGGTTATACGGTGTGCTTGTGCTCGGTTTTTATCGGGGAACTGCTTGGGTAGTAAGTGTGATGCTGCCGCCGATGGCCATCTTTTTCCCGGTGTTTGCCTTGTTGGAAAATTACGGATACCTTCCGCGTGTTGCCTTTAATATGGATCGATTATTTAAAGGAGCCGGAGCACATGGAAAACAATCGTTAACGATGGCAATGGGATTCGGCTGTAACGCGGCGGCGATCATGTCGACGAGAATTATTGAATCGCCACGTGAGCGGATGCTAGCGATTTTAACGAATAACTTTGTTCCTTGTAATGGTCGATGGCCGACGTTAATCTTGCTTGCTTCCTTATTTATGGCGACTGGTTTTTCTGGAACGATGGGCACGCTGGTCACGGCTGGCGTTGTGATGGGCATGGTACTTTTCGGCATCGTTGTGACGTTAACCGTTTCATGGGTATTATCGAAAACAGCTTTAAAGGGAGTCCCGACTCATTATACATTGGAGCTACCTCCTTATCGCCGTCCGAAATTTTGGAATACCGTTATTCGTGCGACATTGGATAAATCATTGTTCGTATTAAAAAGAGCGGTCATCATTGCGGCCCCTGCCGGCGTGTTTACTTGGATCGCCGCCAATATTTTTATTGGGGATACGAGTGTGTTAATGCATATCGTCAACTTCCTTGATCCCTTTGCTCAAACATTAGGATTAGACGGCTTTATCTTAATGGCTTTTATCTTAGGAATGCCAGCGAATGAGATTGTGTTGCCGATCTTGATGATGGGCTACTTATCAACTGGTGCGATGACGGAAGTTGAGGACTTAAACGCGATTAAGCAAATTTTTCTCGATCACAACTGGACGTGGCTAACCGCATTAAATATGATGCTATTTTCACTGCTTCACTTCCCATGCGGAACTACACTTATCAATATTTACAAAGAAACAAAAAGCAAGAAATGGACCTTTGTGGCTTTTGCTTTGCCGACTGCGATTGCTATCGCTGTTACGTTCGTTGTGGCACAAGTTGTGAGGGGATTTGGCTGGGTGTAAGCGAGGTGCCTGTCACTCCTCGATTTTTGTCGAATGAATACTGAAAAACCGCCGTTACTTGAGGCGGTTTTTTTCATTCCAAATCATGCCGCCTATTTTGATATAATTCTTTATAGATTGAAAAGGGATGATAGAGGTGACTGAATGAATAAAACAATTGGTATTTTGGCACATGTCGATGCCGGAAAGACGACTTTTTCTGAACAACTTTTGTATCACACGAAGAGCATTAAACAAAGGGGCCGGGTCGATCATCAAGAGGCGTTTCTAGATCATCATGCGTTAGAGCGACAAAGAGGGATTACGGTGTTTGCTGATCAAGCCGTGATGACTTACTGTGACTCGACTTATTATTTAATTGATAATCCGGGGCATGTCGATTTTTCTTCAGAGATGGAACGCTCCATCCAAGTGTTAGATTATGCGATCGTGCTGATTAGTGCGGTGGAAGGAATCGAAGGTCATACGGAAACGGTTTGGCAGCTGCTTCGCAAACACAATATTCCGACGTTCTTCTTTATTAATAAAATCGATCGTATCGGGGCCGATATTGACCGCGTATTGGAAGAACTGCAGAGCGAATTTTCTCCGGATATTTGTGAAATCGCAGACTCTTTTCATCCGAATAAGATGAACGAAGAGATGATTGAATTTTTGGCAGAGCGGGATGAACAGCTGTTAGAACAATATATGGAGGAAGGCTATCAACCGGATTTGTGGCTGGCGACGATGAAGAAATCGATTCAAAACAATCAGTTGTTTCCATGTGCCAGTGGCTCAGCTTTGCAAGATCTCGGCGTCAGTGAATTTTTTGACGTTTTCGATCAGCTAACGGACACTCATTTTCCAGAAGCAGAGCCGTTTTCTGGTCGAGTGTACAAAGTTCGTCATGAGGATAATGGCACGAGGATCACGTTCATTAAGGCATTGAGCGGTACTTTGCGTGTACGTGATGAAATCAACTATAGCGGTGGGACGGAAAAGATTACGCAAATCAGAAAGTACAACGGTCAAAAATTCCAAGCAGTCGATCAAGTAGTGGCTGGCGAGCTGTTTGCCGTTGTCGGATTATCGAAGGCAGCTGCTGGGGATGGCGTAGGTGCGTTAACAGAAAAAGCGGTATATGAAATGGTCCCAACCTTAAAATCAAAAGTTAATAACGAGACGAATCTTCATATAAAAGAAGTGCTTCGCTGTTTTCAATTATTAGATGCAGAAGACCCTTCATTAGCTGTTACTTGGGATGAGCATTTGCAAGAAATTCACATTCATGTGATGGGGCCGATTCAGCTCGAAGTGTTAAAACAAGTCATTCAAGAACGTTTCGGATTCGATGTTTCTTTTGCAGAACCAAACATTTTATATAAAGAAACGATTGAAACAGCAGTGAAAGGATACGGTCATTTTGAACCGCTCGGTCATTACGCCGAGGTACATCTAACATTAGAGCCTGCCGCAAGAAACAGCGGCATTAGCTTTGAAAACACTTGCCATGCCAATGATTTGCCGGTTGGAAACCAAAACCTTGTTCGTCATCATCTATTTGAAAAGGAACACCGAGGACTATTGGCGGGTTCTCCATTAACGGATGTAAAAGTGACTCTGCTTACGGGACGCGCTCATTCGAAGCACACATCGGGTGGAGATTTTCGCGAGGCGACCATTCGTGCCTTAAGACAAGGTCTTGAAAAAGCGACGAACATTTTGTTAGAGCCTGTTTATCAGTTTAAAATCAAAGTGGATGTGGACCAAATGGGAAAAGTATTGGCAGATATTCAAACAGCCCATGGCTCTTTTGATCCGCCGATGACAGAGGGCAATAAAGCTATCTTAACCGGAAAAGTTCCCGTCGCGACGTTCATGCACTACAGCACTGAGCTTGTAGCATTCACTCAAGGAAAAGGACGGATTCACTTAAACTTTGGCGGCTACGACCGCTGCCATAATGAAGCGGAAGTGATCGAAAAAATTGCCTACAACAAAGACGCTGATCCCGACTATACTTCCTCTTCGATCTTCTGCTCCAAAGGCCAAGGCTATAGCGTGCCTTGGGATCAAGTGGAAGGTGCCTGTCACTGCTCGATTTTTGTCGAAAAATAAAGGTGGAACTTAATCAATAAATTCGTTAAAGTAAGAACATACGTTTCTATATTAACTAAAATTTGATCGAGAGAAAGGAAGAGGATCCATGTCCATCCAACATAAAATTGATTTGCCAAAGGAATTAGAGCCATATCGTCAGGAACTAGAACAGTCGATCCAGCCAATTGTAAGAATAGAAGGAAGCTGCACACCTACTACTCTTTTTGAAAGTAAATTTGCAGGTCATCCGTATTTGCCAAAACATATCGAACATCCAAAAGATGAACATGGCGTGCCGCTCCGTTTGTTAGCACAAATTAACTTTGCAGAAGTGCCGAGCATCGAACACTTTCCAGAAAAGGGTATCTTGCAATTTTATATTGCGGGTAATGATGATTTGTTTGGCATGGACTTTGATAATCCAACAGATCAAACCAACTTCCGAATTCTTTATCACTCAGACATTACGATGGATGAGTCTGAACTTGTGACCGATTTCAGCTATATGGAAGAGGACGACGAGGAATATTTTCCTGTTGGAAAAGAAGGTAAGCTATCCTTTACGTTAGATGAAGAGCCGATTTCCGATGAGGACTATCGCTTTGAGCAACTTTCGATCGACTTAGAGCAGAAGACGAATGACGGAACTGAACTTTGGGACGTATATGCCGAATGCTTCGCCGGTACTGGTGCTAAAATCGGCGGCTATCCTTTCTTCACTCAAGAAGATCCGCGTAGCTATGAAGAAAAATACCAACAGCATAATATTCTATTGCTTCAAATCGACACAGATGATGATCTCGACATTATGTGGGGAGATAGTGGAGTCGGCAATTTCTTTATTAAAAAAGAAGATTTAGAGAAGCTTGATTTTTCTAATGTGATGTACAATTGGGATTGTTGTTGAGGGGAATATTATAGAATGAAAAGTCCATGTTTGAATACATTAACGTATTCAAACATGGACTTTTTTGCATGGTGGTGAACTTCAAAACATTGATTTTATGATAAAATTACATCAGAAATGAAATCGGCTATTTTTTATCATGAGATATGGAAGGGAGAGGAATGGATGCAAAAAATTAAACAAGGGTATAGTTTCTTTTTGCGTGTGTTTCCAAAGGTGCAACAAGTTTTATTAAATGTTTCACTTGTTTTTCTTGCCATCATTTTGTCTTTTTTACTCATCAAAGAGCTGTTTGCTTTCAGTCATATTTTACTAACTGATGGGCAGGTTAATCATCAATTATATTTAGCGAATATTCTGGTTTTCTTTTTATACTTTGAGTTTATTGCAATGATTGTAAAGTATTTCAAAGAGGAGTACCATTTTCCGCTGCGTTATTTCCTCTATATCGGTATTACTGCAATGATACGATTGATCATCGTTGATCATGACGACGCGCTGAATACGTTATTTTACTCACTCGTCATCTTAATTTTAATTATTTGCTACTTCATCTTAAATTTAACACCGCGCGATCGTCCTGAAAGTAAATGGTTTTTTAGAAAATGAAATGGATGAAGCATAAGCGATCGTGCATGCACGATCGCTTTGCCTGTCACTCCTCGGTTTTTGTCGATTCACCTCTGAATACAATGTAAGCTTTCGGGCATCCTAAAGGTGATTATGTATAATAGGGGGTTTTTATGAGTACTCGTTATTGTTGCCCAAATTGTCAAACGAATCGGTCGCGTTTTAATATTATTAAGCAAGTGGCCCGTGCAGTGAAGTTAGATCCACAGACGGGTGATGTAATGGAAAGTATGAGTGATCCGGGACCTTTGCATATCGCTTATAATGGACCAGAGCGAAGAGTGCAATGCGCGGTTTGTGGAGTAATTGAAGAGGAACGGTTATTTATTAAATTTGCTGAGAAGTAAAGTGCCAGTCATCGAAGCTGGCACTTTATTTTTTGTGGGAAATAGACAGAAAAGATAGGATTTTTAGGTGAAATAGAAATATGATAAAGGATTAATTTGTATTCTGTACCGGGTAGGCATAAGCTACGAAGCGTTCTGGAGCATTGCCTACGAATCTAAATGGGTAACAAGTTGTTACAACAAGCACTTCTTCTCCCATTTCTCTAATAACAGATGTATCATCTTCGTCTACGATCTCCGTATCCTTGATGACATATGAATAGGAGCCATATGGCATATGTACTATGAATGTATCGCCAATCTCAATTTTATTGAACTCTCGAAAAACCGTGTCCCGATGGCCTGATAAGACGATTTGTTCTCCCTGTCCTGGAAGAACAGATTGTGACAAATGTCCAATACCTTTACTTAGTGCATCTGCATCTGTACCTTCAACAACAGGTATCTCTTTTCCTAACTTCGGAATTTCGAGCGTAGAAAAAGCCTCGTTTTCATTCACTTTAAAGGTGTCTGGATTTGATTGCGCCTCTTTATTTGCTGCAATACGTGTCTCTGCCTCTTGCATGGAATCATTCTGAAGTTTTTCGCTTTGTAAAAATTGATAAGTAAATATACCGATAAAAATAATTCCGCTCATAAAGGTGAAGTTTCTTACCCATCTCAGCAAGATGATCTCCTCTTTCTATCTTTCATCTGCACGCTAAAAAGTGATGACTTGATTATTTCTTATTCATCATATCAGGACTTCTCAGAAAACGATATCCTCATCTTCGTTCAAAATTGCGGTTAAGTCATTATTTAGGAAAATATATATCCTGCTAAAATCATAAATGATAAACATATGATACTACTTTTTACCAAGCTTTCTTCTACTCATAGATAGGTTAAAAGGGGTGAATTTAGCCGTTGATTCACCTGCGATCATCGCAAGTATTAGCGACTAAAGATATGTTTAGAAATTGTAAAGATTGATAGTTTATTATTAATTAATAAACCAATATTTTTCTTGTGAAATATTTGCAGCTATGTTTGAATTGCGGTTGTGAAAAATATTAATAGTAAGATTTGAATCTATACATAATTAGAAAGTATGGGTAATAAGGTCAACCTATGGTGTAACGGAGGTAACAAAAAGGAATGAAAAGAAAGATAGGTATAATTAGCTTAATATTTATTTTCTTCTTCCAAAATA
The DNA here is from genome assembly GCF_037201805.1 of Bacillus sp. FJAT-52991. Lineage (GTDB taxonomy): Bacteria > Bacillota > Bacilli > Bacillales > Domibacillaceae > Bacillus_CE > Bacillus_CE kandeliae. Next base: position 627,943 of record NZ_CP147404.1, read on the forward strand.
TTATTTATGGGACAAGTTTTCCCACACATATTAATGCGGAAGAACTAGACCGAAGTATTTTGACAAATGTCACAATGACTGACCAAAGCGGCCAATTGATCGATGCTGACAAAAATCAAGAATTTAAGCCCAGTCGAGAAGCAAAGGTGGATTTACATTACGAATGGGCTATTTCGAATGCAGCTGTGAAGGAAGGGGATACATTTACCTTCCATCTGCCTTCTGTTTTTCAGATCAGTAGTGAAATAAATAGTTCATTATTAACAAGTGATCAAACAGAAATAGCCACTTACCATGTAGGCCAGGATGGTCAAGTAACGATTACTTTTAATAAAGAAGCAGAAAGCCAAGCCGATGCTAGCGGTAAGCTGAGTATTCCAGCTGAATTTGATCAAAATGCTGTAACAGGGAGTGAAAAGCTTCCAATTATTTTTGATCTCAACGGCAAAGAGCAAACGATTCATGTGGTCTTTCAATCAGATGTTGAAACACCTGTTGAAAACAAAGACGTTGAAGTACCAGTAGAAGACGATAAAGTTGTCCATCAGGAAGAGAAAGAAGTCAACATCGATGAAGTACCTGTTTTACCAGTGAAGCCAGCAGCAAAGGTAACGCAAATTCAGGAAAATATTATTACAGATGTTGTATTAACAAATAGAGAAGGTATTGAAATTCATGGGGAGAAAAATCCGGATAACCGTCCACTTTTAGGCACAGAAGTCGGTGTGCATTATTCGTGGAGACTCCCAATTGGTCATAAGTATGGTGCCGGATCTACATTTGAATTTCAATTACCAGATGCATTTGAGCTTTTCAATGAGGTTGACGGAAATTTAGCTACTGGATCCGGTGGAAGTGTCGGTACGTTTAAAGTCACACAGGACGGAAAAGTGACGATGACGTTTAATGAAAAGATTACAGATCGCTCTGATATTTATGGAGAACTTGAAATATGGAGCATATTCAGTGAAAGACTTCAAGGTAGTACCAATCAAATCATTGAATTTCCTACAGAAAACACAAAACTAGAAATACCTGTTCACTTTCAACCGAAGCCAGGTAAGACAATTGATAAATCAGGTGTTCCTGATACAGGTTATAATGCGAAAACGATCGATTGGACGGTTGATATCAATAAACAACTAGATAAGATTACACATGCCGTTTTAAAAGATCCGATTCAAGATGGGCAAGAATTACAAGCGAGTTCCATTAAGGTCTATGAGTTAGATATAAATTTAGACGGTTCAACAACGGAAGGGACAGAAGTTGAAGCCGATAAATACGAAATTGTCAAAACAGCAGATGGCAAAGACTTTGAACTTCAGTTTAAAGATGAAACGATTGATAAAGCGTATCGTGTGAAATATACAACAGCGATTACTGATCACAATCAAACATCGTATAGTAATAAAGCGATTTTATCAGGGGATAATGTAGCGGATATTGATGCCACTAGCACAGTTTCTGTCAGCCGCGGAAAACCTTTAGAAAAAAGTGCAACAAACTATGATTCCTTGACACAAACGATTGATTGGGAAATCAAATATAACTACAACGAGAAAAATATCGCTCAAAATGACGCTTGGCTTGAAGACTTTTTCACCAAGAGTCATGAGTTAAAAGGTGACATTAAGGTTTATAAAGTCACCTTAGATGAGAATGGAAATGAGGCTTCCCAGCAAGAAATTTCTGCATCCGAGTATACCTTTAAAGATGAAACAAAAACGGATGAGAATGGCTTTAAGTTACAATTCAATCAAGACATTTCATCCGCCTATAAAATTGTTTATCAAACAGTCGCGACGGAGCAAGTTTTCGATGGCGGGCCAATTATCAATACTGTGAAGTCCCACGATACAGAAAAAATCGCCACACAAGATACATGGCAAGAAATTCTTCGCAAACGGTCTGGAAATGAGAATTATAAAGACAAAACAGTTGATTGGGTCATTCAATTAAATGGGAATAACTTCAATATGACAGATGGAGTTTTAACGGATACATTCCCGAATGATGGCCTTGAACTGATAGAAGAGTCGTTTAAGATTTATAATAGCTCCACTACATTAGAAAAGGGGAAAGATTATAAGTTAGAACCAAAAAATGGTTCGTGGCAAGAAGGTTACACAATTACGTTTTTAGAGCCACTTACTGAAAGTTATACGATCACTTATAAAACAAAGTTTGATAACGACTGGAAGAAGGACAAAACTATAACTGGTTTTGACAATCACGCCAGCATGGTTTGGACAGATGGAAGCACATCAACAGAGAAAAGCAAAGAAACTACAGCTACATTCAATCCAGATCAGTATACAACGGATAACGGTTTTAAAAATGGTTCGTATAACGCACAAACAAAAGAAATTACATGGGGAATTGGTGTCAATTACAATTTGAAAAATATCAGTGACGCTAAAGTGGAAGATTTCATTTTACAAGGACAGAAATTGGTCGAAGGTTCACTGGAAGTGTATAACGTTGAACTGACTGGGGGAGCGGACGGCGTAACAATAGGTGATAAGGTAGATGAAAGTAAATATACGGTGGATTATTCCATTAAAGATCAAGCAGGCAATCCTGGCTTCCGAATTGATTTTGGAAAAATGGAAGCTCCATATTATATTACCTATAAAACAAGTCTTGAGGATCAACTGATTGTAGAAAAATATGAAAATACAGCTACGCTTTTTGACGGCAGCGACAAGTTGACAGATTTAAAAGGTAGCGTATCGGTTCAGCATGGTGGGGAATATGTCAATAAAGAAGCGAAACAGAGTGGGAAATTGGTAGATTGGATGGTTCATATTAACCGAGGCCAGTCAAAAATTTCTAACGCAAAAGTGACAGATACACCAAGTGCTAACTTAATCCTATTAGAGAATTCTTTCCACTTGTACAAAACAACGGTTGATAAGGACGGAAAGGTAACAAAAGGGGAAGAACTAGAAAGAGATAAGGACTACAAACTTGAAATCAAAACAGATGCTGACGATAAGCAATCATTTGAAATCAGCTTCCTGAATGAGATTGATTCAGCTTATATTTTACAATATCAAACGTTTATTAATGCCAAAAACGGAGATATGGTATCGAATGATGTGAAATTAACAGGCGAACAAATTACTAATGAAGAAACAACAACAAGTGAAAAATTTGCCGTTAAGTTATCAGGCGGTAGTGGAACAGGGTCTGGCGATACCGGTAATTTAGTAGTCACGAAGGTGGATGCTGCTGATAATGGGAAACTATTACCTGGAGCGACTTTTACTCTTTACGATAGTAAAGGTGAAATTGCTATTAAAACCGCAACAACAGATGCAGAAGGAAAAGTGACATTTAAAAATTTATTGTATGATGACTATTTATTGAAAGAAGATTCTGCGCCTGAAGGATACGTAGTTGGCATCCATGAAGCAGGTCAAGTAGTGAAGATTGATAAAGCAGAAGTCAATAAAACGGTTGAGAATAAGAAAATTATTCGTTCAGTGGAATTGACCAAAACGGATGATGAGTTTTCTTCTATATTGCTACCAGATGCCGTGTATAAGCTGCAGTATCACAATGGGGCAGACTACGAAGATACTTCCTATTCTGAACTGAAAACAAATGAAAATGGGAAAATCGTCATCAATGATTTAAAACCGGGTGATTATCGATTCATTGAAACAAAAGCCCCGTTCGGTTATGAATTAGATGCGACCCCGATTCCATTCACGATTGAACCGAATCAGACAGAAACCGATAAAGTTAGTCATACAAACAAGATCATGCTAGGTGATGTTGAACTAACGAAAGTGGACGAGTATGATCACAAAATCACTTTAAAAGATGCGGAGTTTGAACTGCAAGATAAAGATGGAAAAGTCATCAAAGACAAGTTAACAACGAATGACGAAGGGAAGCTGCTCATTGAAGACTTGCGCCCTGGCGACTATCAATTTGTTGAAACAAAAGCCCCAGCAGATTATGAGCTAAATACAAAACCGCTGAAGTTTACGATTGCTAAAGGTCAAACAGAGACATTGAAAGTTGATTTTGAGAATAAATTAATTCCAGGGGCCGTAAAATTAACAAAAATTCATAAAGATAATGCTAAGATTCCTTTAAAAGATGCCGAATTTAAGTTAATCAACCAAGACGGTAAAGTGATTCAAGAGAAGCTAAAAACAGATGATAAAGGGAAATTGCTCGTTAAAGATTTGAGACCTGGTAATTATCAATTCGTGGAAACGAAAGCTCCAGCAGGTTACGTTTTAAATACGAAGCCACTTGATTTCACGATTGATAAAAGCCAAAAAGAAACCGTGAAGGTGACGTTTGAGAATGAATTGATTCAATGGCCAAGCTATGAGTGGGATGAAGGCCAAGTTGAGTTAACGAAAGTAGATAAAGACGATCCGAAAAAGCCAATAGAGGGAGCGGTATTTACGTTAAAGGATCAATACGGCAATACTGTTAAAGAAGGCTTAACAACGGATAAAAACGGAAAACTAGTCGTCAAAAACTTGAAGCAAGGGACGTACCAATTCGTTGAGACGGAAGCCCCGTTCGGCTATGAGTTGAATGAAACACCTGTTCATTTTTCTATCGCCAATTATCAAACGGAGATTAGAGAAGTGACCTTCACAAATGAGCTTTCTACAGGTGCTGTCGAGTTAACGAAAGTGGATCAAGATGATAAAAAATTGAAACTAGCAGGTGCGGAATTCCGATTAGAAGACCAAAATAAAAATCCGATCAAGGAAAATTTATCAACGAATAAAGAAGGTAAATTGCTTGTAACAGACTTGAAACCAGGAGACTATCAATTCATCGAAACGAAAGCTCCGACAGGTTATGTAATAAATCCGAAGCCGCTTAAATTTACGATTGAAAAAGGGCAGAAGGAAACATTGTATGTCACTTTTGAGAATAAAACAGCTCAAAGTGCTGTCGAGCTAACAAAAGTAGACGAAGCTGATGAAAAATTGAAGCTAGCAGGTGCGGAATTCCGATTAGAAGACCAAAATAAAAATCCGATTAAGGAAAATTTATCAACGAATAAAGAAGGTAAATTGCTTGTAACAGGTTTGAAACCAGGAGACTATCAATTCGTCGAAACAAAAGCACCAACTGGCTACATTTTAGACGGTGAAAAAGTAGAGTTTACGATTAAAGAAGATCAAACTGAAGTCGAAAAAGTGATTGTTACAAACAAAAAAGAAAACGATGACGGACCGAGTAGTTCCGGTGGAGGCTCTGGGATTGGTAAAGATGCTGATGGTACTGATACGAACGGTAACAATAATAACGGTAACGGTACTAATGGCAACAATACTAATGAGCCTGACAAGAATCCTTCGAACACTAATAATCAAGGAAACTCTGGAAATTCCGACAACCATTCGCCTAATGATAAGCCATCTGATTCTAAGAATAAATTGCCTAACACAGCAACCAATATGTACTCTTGGTTAGCTGCTGGTATTGCTTTATTATTCATTGCTCTTATCCTTATGGTTGTTAACAAAAGAAGAAGAACGAATCAATAGAGTGCCTGTCACTCCTCGGTTTTTGTCGATTTAATGGACCGGAGCGAAGAGTTCCATGTGCGGTCTGTGGATTATTGATTAAATTTAATGAGAAGTAAAGTGCCAGGCGTTGAAGCTGGCACTTTATTTTTTTGTTGTGCCCAATGAGGAAAGTTATATTTTATGGTTGATAGTTTGAATAGGGAATGATATTGGGTAAAAGTAGAGTAACGAGGAAGCAAGAAGGATAGAGGGGGGAATAACACATGAAAAAACTTTTTCCAGTGATATGGTTAGTGTTCACCTTTGTTCTGGTCGTTGGATGTGCTAGTGAGAAAGAAGCGAGTCAAGGATATAATGGGAAGGAAAAGGAGCAAAAAAAGGCTGCTTCTGTGCGGGGGAAATTGAACATTGAGGATTATTTCCCGATGGTTGAAAATGTGAAGTATGTTTATGAGGGAAAAGGCAATGAATATGCCTCCTATCATGTGATGGTGGATTATCTTGAAAAAGGGCGAGTGCAGCAACGCATCGATAATGGCGGTACAGTTTTGGCCAATGTGATCCAGTTAAAGGATGGGAAGCTGAAGAGGATATTAACGAGAGAAGAAGCCTATTACCGGGAAAACCTTTTAAAAGCAAAAGGCGGTGAGGAGGAAATCTTGTTAATGGATCCGCTCGTTAAAGGGACCTCTTGGAAACTAAAGGATGGTCGTATTAGAAAGATCACCAATACAGCTGCTTCGGTTAATACGCCATCAGGCAGTTATCGGGCAATTGAAGTGATGACAAAAGACAAGGATAGTCAAACATTGGACTACTATGCGAAAGGAATAGGTTTAGTGAAGTCTGTCTTTCGGTCAGGGGAGATGGAAGTCAGCTCTTCATTAAGCAAGGTTGAGGAAAATGTTCCGTTTGTTCAAGAGGTTCGTTTCTTTTATCCGAATATAGATGATGAGAAGTTAAGTGACCAAACGAAAAAAATTAGTTTTAAGACGAATGATCTCACGAGAAAGAAGCTAGAGGAGACTTATAAACAGCCGGTAAGCCCTCCACTTGGAAAGGTTTTCTCCAAAAATACAAAAATCAATAGCCTCTACTTAAATAAGGATGGCATCGTATATATCGATTTAAATCAAGCCTTTATGAAAGAAATGAATGCGGGAGCTGGCTATGAGTCGATGATTTTGCAAAGCATCGCCAACACGTTTGGTCAATATTATCATGCTGAAAAAGTGATATTGACGATTGATGGAAAACTGTATGAGTCAGGACATATCTCCATGAAAAAAGGCGAATATCTTCCTGTACAATACTAAGTGCCAGGCACCTGTCGATTTTTGGCGGGTGCCTGGCATTTGTTTAGATGTAATAGGTAAATTCTTCGGGGATGACTCTTTTTAGAAATTGTTTCGTTCGTTCTTCTTTTGGTTGGGTGAAGATTTCTTTAGGTGTGCCTTCTTCGACAACGACGCCACTATCCATAAAAATGACTTTGTTGGCAACGTCTTGGGCAAAGGACATTTCATGAGTGACGACAAGCATTGTCGTTCCTTCTTTAGCAATGTTTTTCATCACGGTGAGCACTTCACCAACTAATTCTGGGTCTAGAGCGGAAGTCGGTTCGTCAAATAAAATAATGTCGGGATTTAAAGCGACAGCTCTAGCAATTCCTACTCGTTGCTGTTGCCCGCCGGATAGTTCGCTAGGGTAGGCATCGTATTTTTCGGATAGACCCACTTTATTTAGTACTTGCTGGCCGATTTCATTGGCTTGCGCTTTAGGTATTTTTCTGCCAATGATTAATCCTTCAGTGACATTTTCTAAAGCGGTTTTATTATTAAATAAATTATAGTTTTGAAAGACGAAGGCCGTTTTCTGTCTAACAGCATGAATATCCTTCTTTGAAGCTTTGTTTAAGTTGACTTCTAGCTCTCCGAAAATGGCTTGCCCTTGATCGGCTTTTTCAAGAAAGTTGATGCAGCGAAGCAAGGTTGTTTTTCCGGAACCACTTGGCCCAAGGATAACGACGACATCCCCTTTATCTATTTGTAAATCGACCCCTTTTAAGATCGGATGCTCTCCAAATGATTTGTGAAGGTTCTTAATTTCTAACATATTTCCTCAACACTCCCTTATGCATTAACGACTTTGTATTTGCTTACATGTTTTTCATAACGTTTAAATAAGTATTCCACTAAGCTACATAGAATAAGGTAAATGAGGAAAGTATCAATATATGCTTCGACGTAGTTGTAGCCAACATTGGCAGCTACTTTTGCTTTTAACGTAATTTCCTGAAGGGACAGAGCGTACCCTAAAGAGGTTGCTTTAATCAAGTTGACAGTGGCCGTACAAAGATTAGGCAATGCGACAACTAATGTTTGTGGAATAATAATTCTTCTAAAGGCTTGCACATTCGTTAAACCGACAGAGTAAGCCGCTTCAAGCTGTCCTTTGTTCACCGTACTGAGTGCTGAGCGAAAGACTTCGATTAGAATTGCTGTTGTATTGAATGAAAACACGATGAAGGCGTACCAAATGGGATGAATGTCGTACACGTTTATTCCGATCTTATATTTTTCAAACAGTATAGATAAAAATAAAGGGATACTGCTATAAACGATAAAAATTTGAACGATAATGGGGGTGCCGCGAATAAAGGAAACATACACTTGGGCGAAGCGGTGAAGCACCGGAATTCGATTGACCCTCGTTAAGGCGAGCAAAAATCCTAACGGCAAAGCAATAAGCAAGGAGACGACTGTAACGGCTAAAGCAATTGGTACGCCGGATAAAGCGACAAAAAATGTATCCACTAAAAAGCGGTAATCTAAACTTTCGGACACGTTATCACCTCCTTAAGTTGTTTTTAATACTTGTTTGCCTTTGCTAAATATTTTTTCCAATTTCGCAAAGGTTTGTTCGATCGCAATCGAAATCACCCAGTAAATCACTGATAGGGCGATATATGTTTCTAAAGCATGTGCGTTGTAACGGCCATCGATGATTAGACTAGCTTTGCCCATGACATCGATCAAGCCGATCGTATAAGCTAAGGAGCCTTCCTTTATTAATTCTAGTAAGCTATTGCCGAAGTTTGGCAAGGCCACAACAAAGGCTTGTGGAAAAATGATTCTTCTATATGCTTGAATCGGACTCAATCCAACACTTACAGCCGCTTCAAACTGCCCTTTATCAATGGCTTGATAGGAAGAGCGGATGACTTCAGACATGGCAGCAGCAAACTGAAGGGAAAAGGTGATGACGATGAACACCATTTTATCCACTTGATCTAAATTAACCCCAAATTGTTCAGATAGAGCGGGTACGCCATAATAAATTAAAAACAGTAACACGATGGATGGGGTACAACGAATCGCTGTCGTATAGGCATTGGCTAGCTTCTTGGCAAACGGATTGCCGCTGAGCTTCATAATGGCTAAAAGGAAGCCAAGAATAGTACCGAAAATGACAGAAAGAATGGAGACTAGAAAGGTTACTTTTAAAAAAGGCAGCAACATTGAAAACGATTGCCATATATAAGTCGCATCGAAATATTTCTCCAACTTGTTCACCTCCTATGCTTGGCGGGAGAGAGGGGGCTCCCGCTAATGGTTATCTTTTCACTTGATCTAACACTTCGAATAAATCCCGTCCGTAAAACTCTTTGCTCAATTCATTCGTTTTCTTGTCTTGTTTAATTTGTTTAATGGCTTGATCATACGCATCAGCCAATTCTTGTTCGTCTTTATTGAACAATGGCCATGTTTTAATGACGGCGAACTCATTATAAACAACGTCATTGACTAAATTATGATAAGGGCCATTTTTGTCAGTTACTTGTTTTTGGAAAGGTCCTTCGATCATGATCCCGCCGTCTACTCGTCCTTCATTGACCCATTGAACAACGTCCACGCTAAAGGAATCACCAGCTTTTAATTTCACCTTATTTTTCGGATTGGCTTTGTTGTATTCATCTACAATGGTGTATTGAGCGTTATTGGCTGCAATAGGAGCTAATGTTAATTCAGCAGAAGCAAAATCGGATAAGGATTTGATTTTTTCATTTTCTTTCTTTAAGACAAGACCTGCGCTGCTTAGTCCAAGGAACTCTTTAGGAAAAATAAACTTCTCGGTTCTTTCTTGTGTCCAAAATGCATTTTTGACCCCTACTTGATACTTTCCTTGTTCCACCCCAAGTAATAAGTCGTCACTTGAAGTACCGACGTATTCAAACTCATATTCTGGAAGTAATTCATCGACCAATTTCATGACTTCCACATCATATCCAGCTGGTTCGCCATTTTCATCGAGCCAAGAGATCGGCTTTGACGCTTGGTCATAGGCAACCTTTACTTTTTTTACATCAGAATCTTGAGTGGTGGAAGTGTTTGATTCCGTTTCAGATGAGCCGCATCCCGTTAATATAGTGACTAATGCGAAACTAGCGGCGACGATTTTTACTATTTTGTTCCTTTTCATCTTTCAACTCTCCTTTATTGTTTTGATTCAATGAGCTGACATATCGTTTGTTCACAATGCGGCACTCATTTTTTAATTCATAGTATACTTATAAGATATGTATACTATAGTGGGATGGTTTGTGAAAGTCAACATATTTTTACAGAATTTTATTTCAAATTCATATAAAGAGAATATTTAATTAATTTGGATCATATTTCCTATTGATGCGTTATAAATAGGGTTCAGGGACTTTTTGATGAAAAAGAAAACCCTGGGCTAGGCCTAAAGTGTACCCTTTGTAAAGGACATTTTAAAAAAGCCTAGGCAGTTTTTAGAAGATGATCTCTGTATTGAACAGGGGTCATCTTTTTTAGATTCCATTGATACCTATAGTTATTGTAATAAATCATATATTGCTTAATTTCACGTTTTAATTCCTCTAGTGTTATACATGGTTTAATATAGGCCTCGTCCTTAAAATGCCCAAAGAAGGATTCTTGCGGAGCATTATCCCAACAGTTACCTCGCCTGGACATGGATTGACGTAATCCAAGTTTCTTCACTAACTTTTGAAAATCAGGGTGTGTATAGTGGGTACCTTGATCAGAGTGTATCAAGGCATCTTCTGTCTTTCTAAAGTTTCGATTCTTCTTTAACTTCAGAAGGGTACCTGTAGCTAAATCCATGGTTAATCGGTCTGACACGTGATAGGCCAAGAGTTCATTGGTTGAGCTATCTTTAATTGTCGACAAATAGGCTTTCTGACCCTTTCCGTAATATAAATATGTGATATCGGTTAGGAGTACCTTTCCAGGGACACCTTGCTTAAATTGCCGGTTCAATAGATTTGGTACAACTCGGTGTTCTTGTGTGGCTTTCATCATTCGTCTATAAGGATTTGCCTTTCTGATAGGGCATATAATCCCATACTTCTTCATGATTCGCCGTATGCGCTTTAAATTGTAGACAACACCAAATTGACCCGCCAAAGTCATTTTGATTTGACGTGCCCCTTTTTTCCGTCTTTTAAAATGGAAGGCCTTTAAGACAATCCCCTTTACTACCTCATCTTTTTCATCTTTTAGCTTCCTTTGTTCTTGCGACGCTTTTGAGAAATAATTATAATAACCACTTCTTGAGACGCCAGCTGCTTTACATAGGTAGCTCACTATATTTTTTAATTGATATTTTTCGATAACTGATCGAATAAGGATATACTTTCGGCTAGGAGGAAGTGCTATTTCTTCATCCCCCTTTCTGCAAATCGAATCTTTTTTAAAAGTTCATTTTCCGCCTTTAACAAGTTAATTTGTGCTTCTAAGCGAGCATTTTTCTCCTCTAGGGATAATTCTCTTTCTCTAGGACGCCCTGAGTTACCAGTTCTAGTATCACGTAAACCACTTATCCCTCCCTCATTGTAAGCATCATTCCACCTTCTACTAGCTGACTTAATCCGGTGTTTCCCCAAAACATCTATGTCAAAACCATGTTGTTCAAATATATCTCTGGCAAACTTGCCTTTCTTTTTTTCTGCGATAAAAATATGTTTAAATTCATCTGTATAGGTAATTCCTTTTAAACTTACAGATTTAACGTAAGGATTAATTGATAGCAACTTGATCTCTTTTTCTGTAAAAACCTTTTTACTCATAATTTCTCCGTCTCCATGTCAATTTCTCTGGTTGTGTTTTTTATTATACAAAAAAGTACCCTATAGGTAGACTTTTTTAGTGTCTACTCTATAGGGTACACTTTAGGCCCAAGGTTCAAAGGTGATTGCTTTTTATCCCGCATTAACGGGCTGTAAGACCCCCACCTCAACATGGCAGAAGGAGCATAGCCGTGTAGGTGGGGGATCAACAGCCCGTAAACGCCCGATCCGTTCAACTAACAATCAGTGGGGGAGGAAGAAAACCCCCACTGATTGAAGGTTCACTTTATTACTTTACAAGTTTCGGGATTTTAAAAGTCATTTCTGTTCCTTGATTAGGTGAACTTTTGATTTGTAATCCTTGACCGTAAATCCGCTTCAGGCGTTTATTTATATTGAGGAGGCCGACTTCTTTTCTTCCCGGTATTTTTTCATCAAGGACTTGTTTCAATTTTGCCTCATCCATGCCCACGCCGTCGTCAATAATAGCTATTGTGGTGAAGGTTGGATGATCAGTGATTCGAATACAAATGGTACCACCCTTCGCTTTTTTTAGAATTCCGTGGAGGATGGCGTTTTCTACCAATGGCTGAATGGAAAGGGGAGGAATGTCTAATGTTAGTTTCTCGTCTACTTCCCAAATAATTTGTAAGCGATCGCCAAATCGCTCTTTTTCTATGTAAAGATAAGAACGCACAAGTTCAAGCTCGTGCTTTATTGGAACGACACGTTCTAAATTTTTCACGTCAAAGCTTTGACGCAAATAATGCCCAAATTTGTTCAGAAGATGAACCATTCTCGATGTATCAATGGTACTGAGTGATGCGATCGTATTTAATGTATTGAAAAGAAAATGTGGCCGAATTTGAGCTTGAAGCCACGCCGCCTCCATACAAAGACGTTCGTTAATGGAATGTTTTAAGTCAATAAGGGCTTGACTCCGAACCTTTAACTCTAGCGAATTGATCGGTTTCGTCACATAATCATTCGCACCTAAGGCGAAACCAGTATACACATCTTCAGGGTAACTTCTTGCTGTTAATAAAAGAATAGGAAGCTCTAACGCCGAATATTGTTCGCGAATCAAACGTACTAATTCATATCCGGACATATTTGGCATCATGGCATCTAAAATAATTAAGTCCCAATCTCTTGTATTTAATAAGTCTAACGCTTCTTTACTGCTTGTGACTGTTACAACTACATATTGTTCGGACGGGAAGAAATTACGGATGACCTTCAAATTAATGGGATCATCGTCTATTGCTAGAATCGTAAAGCATGATTCATTAGATGGTTTTTCTTGCAGTTGGAAGTGATCGTTACGATCGTTGATATCCGATTCCTCGTTTGAGTCCACTTCTAGTTCTTCATCCTTCTGTATTAGACCTCTAGCTATAGGCAGTGTAAAGGAAAAGAAGGAATCTTGATTAGGAATAGAGTGGATATGTAATGATCCGCCGTGCAGCTCAATTAATTGTTTGCAAACATTCAGCCCAAGCTCTTCGCCACGTTCAGTCATTGTTGAATGACTTTTTGTTTCTTCATCTATAGTGAGACCAGAGCTTTTTATTTGAATGGTTACTGTGTCATCGTTATGTTCCGCTTGAACAATAATGGAGCCTTCATTTGTAAATTTGACAGCGTAATGCAATAGGTTAAACAGGATTTGAATAAGTCGTTTTTCATCCGCTAGTACATTAGGAAATGAATCCGGAATAGTCGATAACAATTGAATTTTCTTCCCATCAGTCATAAACCTCACTATATCGAAAACACCAAATAATGCTGCATGAATGTTGGTGCTTTGCGGATGAATATGGATCGATTGTTCTTTTAATCGAGTGAAATCGAGCAGATCATTGAGCATAAATGACATGCTGCGACCAATATCGATGAGAAGCTTTAAATCATTTTTGTCTTCCAAAGGGATAGAGCCTGTGTTGCGATCGTGTATAGTTTGAGCGATCGTTATCATCTCATTAAGAGGGGTCCATAATTGCTGAGAGCTATTTACTAGAAAATCATCTTTTAATTTATCGGTTTGTTTGAGCTGGTGAACAAGCTTCTTAGATTCATTGGTCGTTTGTTGAAAACGTTTAAACCAGAAAAGAGAAAATCCAAGAAAGGCAAATAGATAATCGAAGGGATAGAATGGTATTTCTTGTAAGTTAACGCTTTTAATGATCACCCATATGATCCCAGATGTTGTACTTAAAGCAGTTAAGGCTAGAAAAAAGGACTCTTCCTGTTGTTGGACATATAATTTCAAAGCTAGAACGATCACTGTAATAAAAGAGCTGAGATACAGTAAAGAAAATAAAACCCCTCCAAAAAACAAGAATTTGATGGGAAGCAGTAAAATGCACAATGCAAATAGGCCATATAAAATATTGAACCAACGGAATATTTTCGCTTTTTTATACTCGGTTAACAAACTCCTGATTAATTGCATAAAGAAAAATGCAGAAACAAGATAAATAAATTGGGTGACTTTGATCGACCAATCATAATCAAGATGCAGCCACTCAAGTATAGATTTATTGTAGTTGATGAATTCATCCATCGCCGTAAAGAGAAATCCAACAGTGAAAAAAAGAAGGATTTTCTTTCGATAGATAAAAATATAAATCAATATCGTATATAAACTGAACAACAGCAGAACCATAATGGCTAGCGTTGTCATTGTTTTAGTAGACTGTTGTTCATGAATGATCGATGTAGCAGAACCGAATTTGATTGATTTCTCAATGCTTGCATTTTCAGGTGTATCAAAATTAGAGACTTGCATGACGATTTCAATTTCACTTTGATCTGTTGCAAAAAAAGCTGTATCCGAACTATATTGTCCCTTATGTTGACGACTCGTTTCTGCCACTTCTCCTGATTTAGCTACTTGCTGGCCATTAATAAATAATTTATAAGCGGTGTTGGTAACTGGAATTCGAATTCCATAAGTTTGTTTTTTGCCTTGATCTTGATTAAGTAAAATACGTAACTTGTACGTACCAAATTGATCGTTGCAATCCTTGCCCCCTCTTGTAGGTACGGAAATAATCTCGGTATCGGACGAAGTATCTTCATCTAGTTGAGGATTCAATAGGATCTCAGGTGAGAATTTCCATTCTCCATCTAGCGAAATAGAATCCTCATCAGTTAAATCAATATTTCTAAGATCCAAAACGCCTTGCTTAGCAAGCCGGTAATCAGGAGTCGAATGATAGGCTACCCATGCAAGACGAAAACTAGTAAGCAAAAACAAAGTTATACACACAATCAGAATAGGTTTATATCTAGCACTATGAAAATTAAACAAAATGGAAACAATCCCTCTAGTAGTTATTTATACCAAATATAGCAAATTTGATGGATGCCTGTCACTCACTGTTTTATTAGTGGATTAGCCTTTCATATATATGGTGTATGGGGATTCTACTTGCTAGTTTTGAACGGGGATGTTCCTTTGTTTATCGATCAATGATGGGGGTATAAGGAAAACAACCAAAAAAGGAGGTATGGGATGAAGAGGAAAAAGGTTAGGCAGACAAATATACCAAAGGTGACGATTCTTGCTGTGATCTTTTCGTTTTTATTTGGAGCGCTTACGGAAGATTTAACTTGGTTTTTGTTCAGTATAGGGCTGGTTCCTGTCTTCTTGCTTATTTTATATATTGTGTGGTTGAAATACGGACATGATGGTGTACATGTAAGAACGATTAATGTATTTATTATGTTGATAATGATGACATTTTATTGTTATATTCCAATGTTACACTTGACGTTCCGTACTTGGAGTATGTGGCTCACGTTGGCATTGTACATCATTATTTTTGCTATTTGCTATTTTAATAGGAGATCCATGGTGTTGAAGGTGAATAATTTAGATGCGAATGGCCGATATAAGCGATCTAAACTTCTTTTGATTTATAGTGTCATGTTGGGGGTAATTGGAATGATTGCTATATGGATCGCGAATGAAGTGCTCGTACCTACAAACTCGGTAGTAATCGCGGCATTGTTTTATGTAGGTTCTTATTTCTTCTTGATATTAAGTCCGATTTTTTTACTTTCTCCTAAGAAAGCTTTAGAGATGAAGGTGATTTCAGAAGACTATTATGATCATTATCGGTAAAAATAGAAATGTTAGTGAGTAAATGAGTGGAAAGAGGCGATGGGGATATTTGATCCTCATCGCCTTTCAATCAGTGGGGAATGAAGAAAATCCCTCACTGATTGAAGTTTCACGTTATTGTTCCCATTGTTTTTTCCAATCCGCTACTTGTTGGTCAATGGTATTTTTCGCTTCTTCTAGTTCTTGCTTTTTCGTTTCGTATGATTCCTTGAAGTGATCGTTACGCAATTTGTTCATCTCATCAGCTAGTGCAAGTGCTCCCTTTTTTGTTTCTTCGTCAATTAGCTGTTCATTTGCTAAAAAGTAAATCGCGTCTGTAATCCGATATTTTTCATAGTTACTTAAATCATGTAAATGAGTGTAATAATTGACGAGCTCTTGAGATTGGTTGACATATTCAGCTAATGGCACGCCTTGTTTCCCCATTACTTCAAAGATGGAAGGTCGCCATTTTTCAATAATTTGCGTTTCCAACTCGTCTTTCGTTTTTACGGTCACATACTCACCGCCGCCAGCCTCTGCTACTTGCTTTAATTGGTTTTGACCTTGATCATCGACATCGAACCCAATGATATTAACCTTGGCTTGAATATTTTGCTCTTGTAGTTTTTTCGCTGTGGCAACAGGGTCACCATCGCATGTTTCAATCCCATCACTGACAATATAGACGATATTTTTATATTCTTCAGCGGGATAAGCGGCAAGAATGTCGGATGCTTGATTGATGGCACCAGCTAATGGTGTCCATCCGCTCGCTTGAAAGGAATTCGTCGCCTCGTTAAAGGTGGTTTGATCGTATGGACCTAATGGAAAAACCGATTCAATGGCTGCACAGGATTTTTGCTTATCCGCATCGTTTCCCGTTCCGATATGGCC
The DNA here is from genome assembly GCF_037201805.1 of Bacillus sp. FJAT-52991. Taxonomy (GTDB): domain Bacteria; phylum Bacillota; class Bacilli; order Bacillales; family Domibacillaceae; genus Bacillus_CE; species Bacillus_CE kandeliae. The sequence continues at coordinate 644,585 of NZ_CP147404.1, forward strand.
ATAGGAGAGCAAAGATACATTGGTTCCTTCAGGCAACTCCGATGCAAATTCTTGAATGGTGTTCTTCGCTAAATCCATTTTGACTCCACCGGGAACTGTAGCTTTCATGCTTCCGCTTGCATCCATCAAAATAACTACATTGGTTTGCTTTTGTTTCATTTCGACGGAGGTTTCTTCTGTGGGCAATTCTGGAGCTTGAAATCCATGTTGGAAGTCATGTAGTGGTCGGTAGAATTTTTCATATTGTCCGGAACCAAGCTGATACACGAGATAATCGTATACTGCATCACTTGTTGGGTTCTTTTGTTTTTGGAAATAATGGCTGATTTCTTTTTCCATCATAGGTTTAAAGTCTTTTTCATAGAAATCGCGATATTGAGTCCAATTAACTGTTCGAACGGCTTCGATGTCCTCATCAAAATGTTCTTTCATTAGGACACCTGGTGGTTGTGAAATCATCTCTTCAACGGTTCGTGCGGCGGGTTTCATTGTTTCTGTCTTTGATGTGGGCGATTCAGTTGGTTTTTCGGTTGGGTTGGTTGGTTCATTTGAACACGCGGAAATAAGCAGTAAGCAGAGTAGGAGTGCGAAAATTTTTCCATAACGCCTCATGGGCAGACCTCCTAAAATATCAATATACTTTATATTATTACAAAAAAAGGAGGAAAATCGCAACTCTTTATTGTATTATGTTATCAAAAATGATAATATAATTAAAAGTGATAAAAAGGTGTGGAGAAGATGGATCATAAAGTATTAAGCGGGCTATTAAACCCGATTAGAATGAGGATTTTGCAGACGTTGTTAGGTCAGGAAACAGTAACAACTCGAGTGATCTCTGAGCAATTGCCAGATATCCCGCAAGCGAGCTTATATAGACATATTAATAAGCTGGTAAAGGATGAGGTTTTAGAAATTTGTGAGGAGAATAAAATAAGAGGCACGGTTGAAAAGGTGTACCGCTTAAAAATCAATCCGTTTCAGCAAATTCAAGAAGCGGTGGAGCAAGGTGGCAAGGAAGAGCATTTTCAGCTATTTTATACATTTGCGATGTCGTTACTAACCGATTTTCAGCAGTATGTGAATACAGAAGATTATGATATGGAAAAAGATCGTGTCGGATTTAGAAGCTACCCATTTTATTTAAGTGATGAAGAATGCGATGCGTTTTTGGAGGATATGAAACAGGCGTTGATGAAGGTCGCGAGGAATGAGCCGAATGATCAACGGACATTGCGGAAATTTTCATTTACGATGATGCCTGGGAAAGATGAATAGGGGGAAAGAAGATGAAAACGATGGACGTCATGGTTCAAGGGAAATATGTTTTAAGTGCGACGTTAACGATTCCAGAAAATGAGCATGAACAACATCCAGCTGTTGTGATCGTAAGTGGTACCGGCACAGCTGATCGAGATGGAAATATGAAAAACTTTCAAATGAACATTTATAAGGAATTAGCGGAGTTTTTTTCAAGCCTTGGCTTTGTGACGATTCGCTATGATAAGCGTGGAGTGGCGAAGAGTAAAGGAGATGCCGATAAAACGGGGATGTTTGACTTAGTCGATGATGTGATGAGCCAGGTTGATTTTTTGAGAAGTTTATCTTATGTAGATCCGAATCGTATTGTTTTATTAGGGCATAGTGAAGGCTGTATTTTAACAACGATTGCTCATTCAAAATCTCCAGTCGCTGGATTGATTTTGCTGGCGGGGGCGGGAACTTCGTTGAAAACAGCGATGGAATATCAAAATAGGGGCGTCGCAGAAGAAGTGAAGAAGATGAAGGGAGTCAAGGGGTTCTTGCTTCGAAAGCTCGTTTCGGAAAAGAAAGTGATGGAAAAACAGCAGAAGTTTTTTGATAAGATTTTATCTTCTAAAGAAGATGTCATTAAGCTTCAGTTCAAAAAATTTCCGGCTAAGTGGCTGCGCGAGCATTTACATTATACTGATGGGGCTATATTGAATCACTTAAAGGAAACAACTTGTCCAGTGCTAGCAATCACAGGTGAGAAAGATGTGCAAACCAAGGCCGCTGATTTACAGACGGTGGCTGCATTAGGCAAGGACAATATTCACTGCCATGTGGTGAAGGATATGGATCATGTGCTACGCGAATATACAGGAGAAAAAAGCGTGCTAAACGTGAAGAAGCAATATAAAAACCAAATCGGTAAGCCGACGCATCCGCAGCTAGAAGAAGAGATCAAGAAGTGGTGCTTGTCACTCCCCGACTTTTGTCGAACTGTGATAGTTAAGACTTAATTATGTTAGAGCGATGACATTGAAGAAAATTAATGATCAATTAGCGATGGAGAAAATGAGTGAACATTTCTGTATTGTTGAGGAAAAATGTTCAAATTTGCTTTTACAGCATAGGGAATGGATTAGCTTATTCGGTGGAAAGCAATTATTTATAAAAGATAAAAGCCAGCGGGTCTGACGGAGACTGACTGGCTTTCAGTTGTTACAAGACCAAACTCAACGCAATCAAGTATTGTGCTAAGTAGTAAGTAATCATCACATAATAATGGGCGGTCCGAAATTGTTTATGAAATTGGTCGTAGGCAAGGATGGCGTCAGAGACGAGAAAGGAGAAAGATCCAATAACTGCCCATTGACTGCCTGTTACATACGATTGCGTAAACATCAAGCAAATGACGGCAATATACATCATGACACCGATTTGTAAGACGAGATTGCCTTCTTTTTTCAAACTAGGATACAAAAAGCTGTAATAAAAAATTCCAAAAAGAGCAAGGGGTACGATGATACGCCATTCAATTATAAAATCTTGTAAGCCATTAGTGAACGCAATAATATAACAAATATGTGCGATCAAGAAAGACGTTAACCCTTGTAAAAATTTGTTGCTTGGCAGCATTAAAAAGATGTCGCCGCAAACGGAGAATAACAGCCCGACAAGTACCCACATGACATAGAAAGTAGGCTCCTTTAACCCGGTGCTTGCTAACAAAATAATGAACACCATCGTCCCCGGTTTTAATACATATTTCCAAAAAGAAGAATCGGCTTTAACCGCGAATAGATAAGCGATCCCGGAAATGAAAATAATTGCACTTAATAAATAAATCAACATTTGTTCCCCCTGTAGAATAGTATCTGTTTTACATTAAGTTACCAATATGGTGTAGGAAAGTCTATCGTTATTTACTAAAAGATAATTATCATTTCTTCTTCTTTTCTTTCTTCTTCTTTATTAAAGGTCGCGGTTTGTGTTGGGAATAGTGTCTGGATCTGTGTCTGGTTTTGAGACGCATTCATTTGATTTTTCTCCTCCTTATGTATGTCTTTCTACTTTATATATAGAAAACAAAGAAGAAAAAGGGCACTTTTTCGCATAAAAAATTTCAACGGAAGCCATAGTAAGGAAAAAAGGAGGGGTTAGTTATGGATGATCATACAAAAATGAGCTGGAAAAATGAAAATGTCATTTCGCAATTGCGGAATTCAGTGGAACACGCAACGACAGCGGTGGGACAAGCACAATCGCATCCAACCGAGCAATCCATTCAACAAGCGAGAAATATGATTGAGCAAGCGGACAATGCGCTCATGAATGCTGTTCAAAATAGTCCTCATCAAGAGCCAGTGAATCAACTTCAAGAGCAGCTCAATCAAAATAAAGAGCGATTATATCGGCTCATGAATATTTAAATGAAAAAACCAGGCCCCTTCATCAGGCGCCTGGCTACAAGTAGTTGATCGATTGATGCCTTTCTTTTGGAGAACATCCATGCATGCTTTATAATGAAAGAGCAGTAGAATAGGAGGGGATTGATTTGGCAATGTGGGAAAGAGTTAATTTTAGTCGAATAGTGACACTTCGGACGCTGGAGGCAATTGATGAAGCAAAGTGGGATGTTCAGCCAGAAGGATTTTCGAACACAGTGAAATGGAACGCAGGTCATATCTATGTGTCGATGGAATGGTTTCTAAAGGAAGCGGATCCGAATTATGAATCGGATGTGGAAAAATATGCGCCATTCTTTGCAACAGGGACGAAACCAGCGGATTGGTCAGAAAATCCGGCATCAAAAGAAGAGATCATCGACTTGCTCAAAGGACAAGTTGAACGCGTTCAAGCACATTTCCAAGATCGTTTAGCAGATGCGCCTGCTAATGAAGTGAAAATTGGACCGCTTGTGCTGACGAGTATTGATGATATTCTTAATTTTTCCTTGTTCCATGAAGGACTCCACCTTGGAACGATACAATCCCAGATGAAAATTATGTAAATATAGTATAGAAGGTTGCCTTAGGGCAGCTTTTTTTATTAGTCAGTTTTTTCTTTGTATGTCAAAATAAAAGAGTTAGGAGGGAAGCATCATGAGAGCAAATAAAATTTTATCATCGTTATGTTATTTTAGTATCTTTTTCGCCCCGTTTTTATTTCCTGTTATCGTGTATTTTATTGCTAGTGGAGAGGTGAAGAATCATGCGAAACGTGCTTTTTGGACGCATTTGATTCCATACGTCCTATTGATTGCTGGTATCCTATTTTCTGGTGTGCTTGGGCTGGGTGCACAAGGAGAAATGACTGCTGGGATTGGCATTATTATGACGTATATTGTTTTTGCCCTAATCGGATTATATTTTTTCATTTGGAATATTGTTAGAGGGATCAAGGTATTGCTTGGAAATTAAGTCGTGATTTTTCGTATAAAATCGCCAAATATGGCCAATACTAAGTGAGCAAGTAAAATTGCAATTTCGTGAATGATATTAGGAGGCAACAAAGCAATGGAACGTGGGAAAGTAAAATGGTTTAACAGTGAAAAAGGCTTCGGCTTTATCGAGCGTGAAGGTGGCGAAGATGTATTTGTTCACTTCTCAGCGATTCAAGGCGAAGGCTACAAATCGTTGAATGAAGGGGAAGAAGTAACATTTGACATCGAAAATGGCCAACGTGGACCACAAGCCACAAATGTAAACAGAGCCTAAAACAAAAAACAGACTCCGATGGTGGGTCTGTTTTTTTGTATGTCATCATTTTAGTAATTTAAAGTGAAAAAGTTAAAATCCCAAAAGTGGATGGTCGAAAAGATAGTAAAGTGGATGGTCCGTTTTTTCTTAAATATTTTTATTATAGAAGAAAGAGTATCTATAATAAAGGAGAGAACGATGTATATTTCATTAATTGTGATTGTGATTGTTATGTTGGCAGGGGCTGTTGGTACTATTGCTGTGGCTACTAAAGGAGACGAGCATTATAGTAAGGCAACAAAGGGGAATTTAACACAGTCCGAGAGAATTCCCCTTCCTCAAGGAGCGTGAAGGGCACAGCCGAAAAGAGCTTGGTCGATCACCTTCCTATCCTTGTCGAAAGAAAAAAGGGTTAAATTTTCCATTTACCCTTGATAGGAACTCTTGTTCGCATTATAATGATGACAAGGGAGGTGGATGATCATGTATCGAACGTTGAAAACAGGCTTTACGGCTCCTCAGCCAACGCTTCAACAGTTGTTTCACATACGCCAGATCTGCGGAACGATTTGGAATGACTGCGTGCAGCTGGCCCGATATTACTACCGGATTCACGGCATGTGGATCAATAAAAGCGATCTTCAATCCGAACTCAAAGGCTTGTACCCTCTTCATAGTCAGACGGTTCAAGCGGTTTGTCATAAGTTTCTGCATGCCCGAGATGGGGTTCGCCAAGCACGGAAAACGAATAAGTCCATCCGGTATCCATACAAGGAAAAGTTCGTGTTTCATCCAAAGTGGGTAGACAAATCTTTCGTACTCAAAGGACGCAAGCTGACGCTCAGTCTAGGCAGGTGGAAGGGAAAACAGCAGGCATCGCTCGTGTTGACACTCGCCTCGGTTCCAACCGGCCTAGTCAAAGAAGTGGAACTCGTCTACAACGGTCGGTGGCATGCCTGTTTGTCGTATGAAGATGGAATCAACCCCGTCCCGATTCAAGGCGGTCATACGGCAGCGATTGATCCAGGGGAGATTCATACGATTGCGGCCGTCAGTACAAGTGGACAAGCGCTTGTGATTTCTGGCAGGAAGATGCGTAGCGTTCACCGGTTGCGAAACAAAAAAGTAAGAGAACTACAAATCCTCATGAGTCGGTGTCAAAAAGGGTCCAGGAAATGGCGTCAATACCATCGAGCGAAGAAGTACATTCTCTCGAAAAGCGAACGGCAGCTGGGGGATCTCCTGCATAAGACGACCCGTGCCTTTGTGAACTGGTGTGTGGAACAAAGAATCGGCCATGTCGCTCTTGGCGATGTGGAAGGTGTTCAGCGACATACGAGCAAGCGAAACAAACGGAGAAAACGCATCCGTTCCAAACAAGTGAACCAAAAACTCAGCAACTGGAGCTTTGGAAAGCTGACTAAACAGCTAGCCTACAAATTAGAAGCGGCAGGCGTCTCATTATCGAAAGAAAATGAAGCCTATACAACGCAAGCATGCCCTGCTTGTGGAAAACGCAACAAGGTCCGTTCACGAAACTACCGATGCTCTTGTGGATATGAACGGCACCGGGATGTCCATGGTGCAGGAAACATCTTATCTCAGTATTTGCACGGGAAATTTCGAGAAGTGATGTTGACTGGCATCACGTATCTACGTCCTGTACAGGCGTAGTAGATGGGTAGAACCGCCCCGGGGGGAGAGGGCCGTGCCTTCGATTCTCTCTCTGTTGCTTACGGTGGCAGCCAGCCGTCGGGAGACGTCTGGCGTCAAGACCACTGCTTCCTGTATGGGAGCGTCAGTCCCCGAGAAAGACGAGGGTGTCGTGTACACCTATGGACATCGTCTAGCTTCTGATTTCGAGGGGATCGACAAGAAACTCCCACCTCAAGCGCAAAGCGATAGGTGGGGGAGGTTCATCGTCAACTAGTTTCTCCACTCATATTGAATCGTTAAGAAGTCAGCTTCAGTTGAAGAGAGATTTATTGGTTCAAGGGCTTGAGGAGCATTTATATGAAGAAATAGACTTCCTAGTGCCAGACGGGGGCATTCATCTTTGGGGGAAATTACATTCAGCGATAGATGAAAAAAATTATTGGAAGAGGCCGTTCGTCATGGAGTAGCATTTGTGCCAGGACATTTAATGGGATCAGAAAAAGGCTATATCCGTCTTACTTTCGGCCGAGCCGAGATCAATGATATTCAAGAAGGAGTAACAAGACTAAAAGGAGCGATTCAGCAGCTCTCTTTTTTGTAAAAACTCCTGTACAATCTGGCATCTTACATGAACGCATCGGGGGCAGACCCCCGATGCGTTAAATTATGTCTTCTGTTTGTTTATCTGTTTCTGTGGTGATAGCTATGAGAATGGTGGCGGGTGTATCGCCAATGTTTTTGACGAGGTGGGGGACGCTTGCATTCCAGCTGAAGGAGTCACCTGCTTGTAGGGTAAAGGAATCTTCACCTTGCTCAGCAAGAACGGTTCCTTCTAGGACAAGGTGAATTTCTTCTCCTTCGTGGGCATGTCCTTCACCATTTGAGCCACCGGGTGGAAGTTCGACTTGTACCATCCGCAAGCCTCCAGTGAAATTAATATGCTCGATCAGCATGTCTTTTTCCTTAAATATCGTTTTATTTCTTGCCTCTTTACGAATTACACGCATATGTTGTTTTTTTTCAAGAAAAAAATAGGCTAAAGGAACGTCCAAAACGCCCGCGATCATTTGTAATGTATTGATCGAAGGGGATGTATGATTATTTTCAATATTACTGATAAACCCTTTGGAAAGCCCGGTTTCTTCACACATTTGAGCAATGGTCATTTGCTTCTTTTTACGGACAGCCCGAATTTTTGATCCAATATCCATGTTGTTCACCTCTAAAGTTTCTTTATGGAAAACTTATTTTTATTATAGCAAACAAATTATTGACAGACCAGATTTATATTGTTAATCTATAAGAGAAAAATATTCTTATAGGTAAACTTTTTAATGGGGGATATTTTTATTTGGAGGGGATTACGATGATGCCATCATTATTTTTGCCACATGGATCACCAATGATTGCGATAGAAGATACTGATTATACTCGATTTTTAAGAAAACTGGGGGAGAGTTTGCATCCAAAAGCGATTGTGTTGTTTACCGCTCATTGGGAAAGTGCCGTGATGCAAATTTCATCTCGTGATGATGAATTTGAAACGATTTATGATTTTGGAGGGTTTCCACCAGCTCTTTATGAAGTGACGTATCCAGCGAAAGGATCAACGGCGATTGCCAAGCAGCTGCAGGAACGTTTTCATGTGCAAGCCATTGAATCCGAGTTAGATACGAAACGAGGTCTAGATCATGGAACTTGGACATTATTGACTCATTTATTTCCGAATGCTGATGTTCCGGTTGTGCAAGTATCGGTTCATCCATTTTTGCCACCAGAGGAACAAATTAGAATTGGCGAAGCGCTAAAAGGGCTAGGAGAAGAAGATATTTTAGTGATTGGAAGCGGCGTGACGGTTCATAATTTACGTTTATTGAATTGGGGACAGAAGACTCCGGAAGATTGGGCCGTCCAATTTGACGATTGGCTGTTAGAGCAGCTGGACACTGGGAACATCGCTAACTTGATTCAATACAAGCAGCTAGCACCATATGCTCAGCAAGCCGTCCCACGAGCAGAACATTTTGTGCCGTTTTTCATCGCTTTAGGTGCAGGTAACGAAAGCGAGCCGAAAGTGTTGTTCCGCGACTATGATCTAGGGACACTTAGTTATCTGGTGTTGCAATTTTAACCTTCTGAGTTTTGTTCAGAAGGTTTTTTATTTTGAGCTTAGTAGGATTCAGTAAAAATATCGTGTGAATCAGTAAAACATGTCCTTGAGTCAGTAAAATCGTGCAGACTCCGTAAAACGCATCCGTGAGTGAGTAAAAGCGATGTTGGATTCAGTAAAAATGTCGTGTGAATCAGTAAAACGTGTCCTCAAATCAGTAAATCACTTCGTTGATTCAATAAAAACCCCGTTCGGAGCGTTCCAAACGGGGTGAAAAAGAATTATTTGTCTAACTTCACTTCAAATGCTTGGTCCTTCAGATCTTTTGAAGATTCTCTTTCATAGTCAAACAGGGATGGTGTAATTTTAATTTGTTTAATGTCGTCCTCTAATGGAATGTCTATGTCCATAGTGGAGAGTGTATCTGTGCCTCCACCTGTACCGCTTCCAGTCAATAACCTTCCTTTTTCATCTTCTACACGTAGATCGATATTTGTCTCCATTTGATTACCTTTTGTGTACTCAAACGTGTAATGAACTTTCAATGAAACCGGTGATACGCGAACTTCTTCAATTTTGAGGATGCCTTCTACATCTTTCTCTTTAATGTTGATTTCTTTATCGACATAGTATACGTCTGTGTCAGATTTAATATTTCCTCCATTGACTGTCGTTTGGAAAGCCCAGTTTCCTTTGATTTGTCCAAAGGAATCCGAGTATTTACCAGAGTGGACACCGCTCTTTTTCTCATATTCCATGGTGTTAAAAGCGATATTGACGTCATAGTCTTTATCAGCATTCATATAGTCATCAAGGATTTGGAAGTTGTCTTTGTCATTGATACCGTCTCCATCTGTATCGATGCTGTTTAAGTCAAAGGTATACAAGTAATTCCAGCTGCCATCCTCCGTTTTTTGGTCTTCTAGTTGTATACTATGAGAGGAATTGGCAAATGTCATATCGCCTATTTTAATGATTAGTTCTCCTGGGCGAATGGGCGAATCTTCCCCAGCGCCTAATGCTTTCGTATCTAACTGTTCAGCATTTACATTTAAGCTAAGTAGGACCTGGCCATCATCAAGCATCAACTCATTTAATGTCACGGCCACGTTTTGATCCGTTGCCACTTGTTCAACTTTTTGTTTATAGCCTGTGAATTGATTGTCTGGTTTATTAAAAAATTGTTCGATTTGTTTTCCGGCTTTAGATAGGGAAGCCCATACATGTTCATTGCTCAGCATGAAAGGACTCATCACGGCTAAAGCGACCGCTGCAGCGATGAAGCCTTTACGGGGTTTCTTTTTGCGAGGTTGGACGTTTTTTTGCAACGTATGTAGCAGACGGTCTTTCTCCGCTCGACTTAATTCCACTTCTTCATATTCGTCTACATTGATTTTCGTTTCGTTTAATAAATCGTATGGATGTTTCATTGTTGCACCGCCTTTTTTATTTTTTTTCTTCCGCGCGATAGCCGATTATATAAATTCTTGATGGTCGTTTGATTGGAGTCTGCGATCGTTTCTAGTTGAATGTCTTCTAAATAGTATTGTTTAAATAGCTCGCGATCTTTTTCATTTAAGTGATGCAGCAATTCCTCCACTGCTTCTTGTATTTCTTGCTGTAGGGAAGAGGGGGTAGCCAGCTGATGCTCGACTTCCGTTAAACTCATGTTTTGTTGGTTTTTCATATACCTTCGTTTGTAGTCGATCGCTTTATATTTCGAGATCGCTGCGACCCAGTTTTTAAATGAATTTTTTTTCTTATCGAAGCTTCCGATATTGTTCCAAATGGCTAATAACACATCATTAATGCATTCTTCTTCATACATGTTCACATTTCCGAGCTGTTTTCTCACAATAGCAGTGATGAGTCCAGCATAGTGCTCGATCAGCAGTTGTAAGCCGATGTCTTTCTTTTTGGAGATGTGTTTTACGATTAACTCGTCATCCATTGATTGACCGCCTTTCTAAAAACATTTTCACTTATTAATACGAAGGTGAACAACATTTCCTATCATTTTGATTAAAAAAGTTTTTTGTTGACAATGATAATCAATATCATTTATAGTAATAGTGTACTTGATTTCCACTGGGTGGGACCGATACCCCCTCTTAAAATGGTACATGATGCAAATGTAAACATCCCTTATGTATATAATTTTTTTCGGTCCCGCTCACATAAATTTTCAGTGAAGAGAAGGTGAAAGTGATGGCTAGTCAGTTTGTTTTTGTTCGGCCATATGAGCATCAAGTCGACTGCTTTTGTCCGGATCAATCTCATCAGCGAACGATTGAATTCCGTCAGAAGGATTACTTAACCATCACAAGTGATAAACGGCATGTGGATGTGTTAGGGTGGTATTTCCTTGTCGGAAGAAATAATGAAGATTTTTTTTACATAAATATTGAGGACTTAGAGAATTTATATATGAAAGGTTTTCTTTATTCAAAAGAGGATCTTGAGTTGAAGTTGAATTATTTGCAGTACAAAATTAATGAAGCATTGGATGAGAGAAATGAAGAAGCGTTTCATTCTTTCTCTGCTCAATTACGCCATTTGACCGTGGTGGCAGTGGAACAATAAAAAGCCTGGGGAGATCCAGGCTTTATTTTTTAAGTTTGGATAATAAGGTTTTGACATCCCCTTTAAAAGTAAAGAGGTGAAGATTGTTTTTGTCATCGAATATCATCAGGAAAGGTTCTTCGTTTTTGCCGATGACCACAATGACTTGATTTACCTTTGTATCGACCCAGCGGTTTTTCACTTGAACCTCAGGGGATAAAGGGATCTTTACCATTGTACCTTCTTTTGGAATAGGCGAAACCTTACGATAAATGTCCGTTATATTAGCTAAATAATTAGCTGCTTCTTTTTGAATAGAGGCATTGCTTGGAACGGTTTTGATTACCTTTTCCTGCTCAATACTAAATACCTCAACTAAACGAGCTTCCTGTGCACTAGCCGAAAACGTTATGAACATTACTGCCAAAAAACAGGCAACCAACTTCTTTTTCATAGACTGTCACCTCACCATTACTATGTCCAAAAACGGTGCCTGTCACTCCCCGAGTTATGTCGCCATTTCTTGAAGTTTTTTCTTTTGTTTGTTGGCTGGTGAGAGTTTTTGTTCGATCAAGCCCATGATAAGGTCAGCGATGACGGCCATGAGGGCGGTTGGGATGGCACCAGCTAAGATGATGGCTGTTCCATCAGTTGCGTTTGTTCCGCGGACGATGATGTCACCAAGTCCGCCCGCTCCGACAAATGTGCCGATTGTTGTAATCCCAATAGCGATAACTAACGCGGTGCGTAATCCGGCCATGATAACGGATAGTGCTAGCGGTAGCTCAACCATGCGTAATAATTGCCACTTGGTCATGCCAACTGCTCTTCCAGATTCTAAAAGGGCGTGATCCACTTGGCGAATGCCAGTGTACGTATTTTTTAAAATCGGGAGGAGAGAATAAAGGAAGAGCGAAATAATTACCGTATTTGTCCCAAGTCCAAATGCAAGCATTAACATCGCAAGCATCGCTAACGATGGGATCGTTTGAATAATGTTGGCTAGAGACAGCACCCATTTACTTAACCGATGATGGCGTGCAATCAAAATCCCGAGTGGAATCGCTACAATCGCCGCAAAGAAAACTCCATAGGCAGACATGAGGAAATGACGGTAAAATTCTTGCCATACATATGAGCCGTTTTGTGCGTAATATGTCCAAATCTCTTGCATCGTATCCAAAAAATCACCTCATTTCTTTTCTTCAAAATAATGATGCTCTTCTAAAAACTCTTTAGCGACGATTGAAGGCTCTTTTAACTTGGCATCTACTTCGTAATTCATCTTTTGCATTTGCTCTGTGCTAATTTGACCGATTAATTTTTCGATGCTCTCTTTTAGTTCAGGATGCTGCTTTAACACTTCGTTCGAGGCAACAGGTGAGGCATCATACGGCGGAAAGAAACGCCGGTCGTCTTCTAGCACCTGTAAATCAAATGCTTGAATCCGTCCATCGGTTGTATAAGCTAAAACGACATCCATTTCCCCACTAGCTACTGCTTGATATACTAATCCGAGCTGCATTGGATACGTTTTTCCGAATTCAAATCCATATTCTTGGACAAAGCCTTCATAACCGTCTCCTTTTCGTTTTAGCCAAGAATTATCGACCCCGAGCTTTAACTCGGAAGTCAGTGGTTCTAAATCCGAAACGGTCTCTAACTGATGCTTTTTTGCTAAGTCACTCGTTACAGTAAACGCATAGGAGTTAGCAAATCCGTAAGAATCAAACCATGTTTGATCAAATTGCTGATCAAACTCCTTTTGCACAATCGCTAAAGCTTTCTTAGGATCTTTCTCTGGTTCTTGTCCAAGTGCACCTGCGAGGTCGGTTCCTGTGTAGCGAGTAGCGGTAATATCCACATCGCCATTAACCATTGCTTTATGCTGAACGATAGAGGAGCCCAAGTTATTGACCATTTCCACTTCTAAATCGGTGTCATGCTCAATTAATAAACGTAGTATCTGTCCAATAATTTGTGATTCAGTCACATTCAATGTGCCAATTTTAATCGTATGTTGCGATGATCCGCCCAATCCGGGTAGAGAACACCCACTGATCAACAATGATAAAATGAGCGTAAAGGACAGGATGAGTTTTTTCGAATGATTCACTTCCATTCTCTCCTTTTTATGCTGCTTCTTTTAATGTTCGGATGCCTTTTGGTGTGACGCTCTTTTCGAGACGACCTAGTAGCAAATCAATGGTAAAGGCCATCAGCGTTACAGGTATCGCTCCGGCAATAATGTATGAAGTTTCGTATAAATTTAATCCGCTGAAAATATAATCTCCAAGTCCGCCGGCCCCGATAAAAGCAGCCAACGTTGCCCAGCCGATTAAATAAACAGTGGATAAACGAATGCCGGACATAATGACCGGGATCGCTAATGGTACTTCTACATATCGAATTCGCTCCCAGTTCGTCATCCCCATCCCGATCGCTGATTCTACTAAACTTTGCTTTACTTCCTTCACACCGGTATATGTATTTCGTAAAATCGGTAACACAGAGTAAAAAAATAATGCGATAATTGCAGGGACTTTTCCTACACCTAAAATCGGAATAAAGAAAGCTAAAATCGCGAGGCTTGGAAACGTTTGAACGACGCTAGCGATCCCCATGACAACAGTTGCTGCTTTTTCCGTGCGGGTTAATGCAATGCCAAGCGGCACAGCAACAAGTATTCCGAGAAGAACGGCAATGAGGGAAATGTAAAAATGCTCCCACGTTTTCAGAGCCAATTCACTACCATTAGTAGCTAAAAATTGCATGATCTCGTCCACTATTTTCCCTCCTATCCAACAATTTGTTCCGCATTCTCTTCTATGCCCCAAATGGAGTCATACACAATGTCCACAAGGCTCGCTCTTGTCACGATGCCAACAAGCACTTTTTGTTGATCGACGACAGGCACATACTTCATACCACGCTTTAAAATATTGCGAATCGAGTCGCGAACAAGCGCCTCTTTTTGTACGGCTAAAATGTCTGTTTCCATGACATCACCGACGAGTACTGCTTTCTTTTGATGCTGATCAATAATTTCTACATCCACATACCCTTTAAGAATCTTATGTTTATTAACCACAAGCAAGGAGTCGACCCGATGATGCTTCATTAATTGGATCGCTTCTGACAACGATTTTTCCTCACGAATCGTAATTGGCTTTGGATTCATAATTTGTTCAACGGTTTGAATGTTAGGTCGAGCTTGTAGTAAACGTTCCTTGCCGATAAACTCTTCCACAAACTCATTCGCGGGGTGTTGTAAAATGTCATCAGGTGTACCGACCTGGACTAACTGACCATCCTTTAAAATAACGATTCGGTCGGCTAATTTAATTGCTTCATCCATATCGTGAGTAACAAATACAATCGTTTTTCCTAATGATTGTTGCAGCTTTTTAAATTCTTCTTGTAATGAATCTCTTGTAATCGGATCTAGAGCACCGAATGGCTCGTCCATCAAAATCAAAGAAGGATCAGCCGCTAACGCACGTAAAACCCCAATCCGCTGTTGTTGTCCGCCACTTAATTCATGTGGATATCTTTCTAAATAATCAGGGGTCATATTGACGAGTTTGAGTAGCTCAAGGGCTCTTTCGCGGCGTTTTTCACTCGGCCATTTCAAAAGTTTAGGCACGAGGGTAATGTTTTCCTGAATCGTCATGTGAGGGAACAAGCCAATTTGTTGAATGACATAGCCAATTTCTCGTCGTAATTGTACAGGATCTTGCTCTAGCACATTTTTTCCATTGATATAAATGTTTCCTTCTGTCGGCTCAATTAGACGGTTAATCATTTTCATCGTCGTCGTTTTCCCGCAGCCACTTGGGCCAATAAAGACGATAAACTCCCCTTTTTTAAACTCAAGGGATAAATTATGAACGGCTTTTTTTCCGCCCTTATACACTTTCGATACTTGATCAAACTTTAGCAATTGTCGACACCTCCATATGAATTCGTCATTTTTTTCATTTCGACAAATGTTCCACTAAAATCATACCGTAAACTTTGTAAAATAAAAAGTTTACGAATTGTACATATTTCACGATGAGGTGTGGATATTGATCGGAAAAATAAGAAATGCTCTAAAATCCTTTAAATTCCTCTAAATTCCTCCTAATAACGGTCGTTTTCATCTATTCCTTTTGCAGAGAAATTATGTTAAAGTGACGTATAAATCATGGCGGTTGAAAGGAGTATATACGCAGTGGAAGAGAAGGCAAGTATGATTAGGAAACAAGCTGAGGAGCATTATATAGATCGAATCGCTGATAATATGAGAACGTATGGGATTTCTCCTACGGTCGGAAGAGTAATGGGTATTATTTATATAAACCGCAAGCCAATGACGTTAAATGAATTGTCAGAAGCAACCGGAATGAGCAAAACGAGAATGAGCCAAGTCGTGCGGGAAATGGTGGACTTAAACATCGCAGAGAAAATATTCGAAAAAGGGGTTCGTAAAGACCTCTACACAGTAGAAAACGACTATTACCAAACCTTCATTTCGCTATTTACTTCCAATTGGAGCAAGACAATCAGTCGCAACAAAATCTTCGAGAAGAAATTAACAAAAGAACTAATGGCATTAAAAGAAACCGAACCGCTCTCAGAAGAAACCGAACAACAAATTAACGAACTCCTTGTAGAAATGAAACAATGGTCGGACTATTATAACTGGCTCACCCGGGTCGTCGACTTTTTTGAAAGCGGTGAGATTTTTAAACACGTGCCAAAATAAGAGGGGAAGTGTCTGTCACTCCCCGCATTGAAATTGTAAAGTCAAACAGGATAGCGAAGGGGCTATCCTGTTTGACTTTTTTTGCTTACTATGCTGGTCTCGTTTTTACATGATCAGGAAGGGAAAATAAGCGGATTTTTTGATCAACTATAACGTAGTGATTGCCTATGTGTTGTTATAATCGAATTTTGTCGAAAAACAACAAAAAAACATTAAATCATCAGGCAAAAGGCGCCGATATAACTAGTATAAAATTAAGAGGCGAAGGGGAGTCTATATGAATCTATTCCGTAATTTGAAAATTTCATGGAAGTTGAATTTGTTAGTGATCATTAGTGCTTTATCACTAGCCATTATTGGGATCGCTGGTTATGTAAACACCAATAATATGGCCGGAAAAACGAAGGAGATGTATGAAGAACGTTTAAAACCGGCTCAGTGGTTAGGGTCAATCTTAGAGGCAAATCGTGTGATGGATGCGTATGTATTAGAGCTGATGATCACGACTGATCCAACCCGTAATCAAGAGTTGTTGGATGGAATGAAGAATACAACGGGTGAAATAGATGGAATTTTCGAAAATTACGAACAAGCTGATTTAACACCTGAAGAAGAGAAGGTCTATAGCACATATAAACCACTTATGCTTGACTTACGTGAAGCAAGAGCACAGGTGGTCAAACTTGCCGAGCAAAATAAAAATGCAGAAGCATACGCTCTTTACAGTGAAGTTGTCAGGGATAAAAGAAATAAGGCAAACGAGTTGCTCGATGAACTGCAATCTTTAAATGAACAAGCTGCTCAAAAGATTAACGAGGAAAATGAAGCTGCTTTGAGCAAAGCGACGATCTTCATGATTTCTTGTATATTAGTTTCATTGATTGTGTTGATTTCTGTCGGAATTATTATTTCAAGAAGTATTGTCAATCCGATATCTCAAATTAAGGACTTATTAGCAAAAGCAGAAAAAGGTGACTTTACTGTAAAAGGATTTTATCAATCAGCTGATGAAGTGGGCGAGCTGACGACGTCTTTTAACCATATGGTTGAGGAATTACAAGGAATCATTCGAAAAGTGAGTGAAACGTCTCAACAAGTGGCGGCATCTTCTGAACAACTAAGTGCTAGTGCCGAACAAAGTAGCGATGCGAGTGAACATATTTCAATGGCGGTTCAAGATTTGGCTGTTGGGTCGGATGATCAAGTGCGCAATGTAGAAGAAAGTACACAAGTGGTCAAGGAAATGGCAAGCTATACGGATCAAATTGCTGATAATGCAAAAGTAGTATCAACAACTGTCGAACAAACGTCGAAAATATCGATGGATGGAGAACAAGTCATTCATAAAGTGACGGAACAGATGAGCTCAATTAATGAGAATGTTATGGGTCTAGCTAATGTTGTAGCGGGATTAAATGAACGTTCAAGTGAAATTGGCAAAATTAATGACGTGATTACGGACATTGCGGCACAGACGAATTTATTGGCTTTAAATGCAGCGATTGAGGCGGCAAGAGCAGGAGAGCACGGACGAGGATTCTCCGTGGTAGCAGATGAAGTAAGAAAACTAGCGGAGCAGTCTGCTAATTCGGCTGAACAAATTAATAGTTTAATCAAGATTATTCAAAGCGATAACCATCAGGCGCTAGAGTCGATGAAATCAGCAACAGCAGAGGTAGAAGAAGGGTTGCAAGTTGTGCAAGAAGCAGGTCATTCCTTTAAGGGAATTAAAGACTCTGTTAGTGAAGTTGTCGTTCAAATTCAAGAGATTGCCAACATGGTGAAGCAATTAGCAGAAGGGACGCAGCATGTGAGTCAATCGATTGTGACAGTGAACGGTATTGCGGAAACGGCCGCAGCGAACACCCAAAATATTTCAGCAGCAACGGAACAACAATTAGCTTCGATGCAAGAAATTTCAGCTTCATCAACGGCTTTAGCAAATATGGCGCAAGAGCTTCAAGATTTAGTTGTTCAATTTAAAGTGTAAGGGAAAAGGTTATGATGAAAGCACCTGTTACCTCCAGATAGATGGAAGTAACAGGTGCTTTTGTATTTAGTCATTGACGTAAAGAATCGAAAATCTGAACGGCTCTCATTTGTAGAAATGTATATTTAAAAATTTTGTTAAAAAATATAGCATATAAGCCGATAATAACACTGCCTTTTTACTGCTGTTTTGTAATAAAACAATATTTAAGTATCAGCTACTTTGAAAGTGATAGATTTTTATAATATGTGTTAGTAAAAATGGTAATAAAATACTGCTTCATATTTATTGAAGCGTTATTAATTATTTGTAGGAAAAGGAGATATGTATGAAGGTTTGGCGGAATGTTAATATTTCGAGAAAGTTGCAAGTAATGGTGGTTATTAGTGCAATTTCACTAATAATTATGGGGATTGTTGGGTATAGAAATATGTATGATATGGCTCAAAAGTCTGAATCAATGTATGAAGATCGTGTAAAGCCTGCCGAGTGGTTAGGGGACATATTAGAAGCAAATCGAATGATGGATGCTTATGTATTAGAGTTAATGGTTGTATCTGATCCGAATCGAAATCAAGAGTTGCTAGATAATCTAAAGACTGGAGCTAGTGAGGTTGATCAATTAATAACAGAATTCGGGAAAATTGAGTTAACACCTGAAGAAACCAAGATATTCAATGAATATAAATCCCATTTAGATGAGATGCGTGAAGTGCGAGCAAAGGTAATCGAACTCGCAGTAATGAATAAAAATGAAGAGGCATATACACTTTATGCGAACGAATTAGAAGAGAAAAAAGATGTGGTCAATGGGACGCTTGCGAAATTAAAAATGCTTAATCAACAAGAAGCTCAAAAGATTAATCAAGAAAATGAAAAAGCACGTGGACAAGCAACAATATGGATGGTTACTTGCCTAATCCTATCTTTAATTTTGTTGATTTCTGTAGGAAGGATTATTTCTAGAAGTATTGTCAAGCCGATTTCTGATATCAAGGATTTATTAGCTGAAGCAGAAAAAGGGGATTTTACAGTTAAGGGGAATTATCAATCGGCAGATGAAATCGGTCAATTGACAGCTTCCTTTAATCATACGATGGCTAGTTTGCATGGAGTCATTCGCAAAGTGAGTGAGACGTCTCAACAAGTGGCGGCGTCTTCTGAACAACTAAGTGCTAGTGCTGAACAAAGTAGTGATGCGAGTGAACATATTTCGACGGCGGTTCAAGAGTTGGCTGTCGGGTCGGATGATCAAGTGCGCCATGTAGAAGAAAGTATACAAGTGGTCAAGGAAATGACAAGCTATACCGATCAAATAGCAGATAATGCGAAAGTAGTATCAGCAACTGTCGAACAAACGTCGAAAATATCGATGGATGGAGAACAAGTCATTCATAAAGTAACGGAGCAAATGAGCTCAATTAATGAGAATGTCATGGGCCTATCTAATGTCGTAGCGGGATTAAATGAACGTTCGAGTGAAATTGGCAAAATTAATGACGTGATTACGGACATTGCGGCACAGACGAATTTATTGGCTTTAAATGCAGCGATTGAGGCGGCAAGAGCAGGAGAGCATGGACGAGGATTCTCTGTGGTAGCAGACGAAGTAAAAAAACTAGCGGAGCAGTCGGCTAATTCGGCTGAACAAATTAGTAGTTTAATTGCGATCATACAAAACGATAACCATCAGGCACTAGAATCAATGAAATCGACAACGAACGAGGTAGCAGAAGGCTTGCAAGTCGTGCAAGAAGCAGGCAACTCCTTTAAGGACATTAAAGATTCTGTTAGTGAAGTGGTTACTCAAATTCAAGAGATCTCTCATATGGTGAAGCAATTAGCAGAAGGAACTCAGCATGTGAGTCAATCGATTGTGACCGTGAACGGTATTGCGGAAACGGCCGCAGCAAACACCCAAAATATTTCAGCAGCAACGGAACAACAATTAGCTTCGATGCAAGAAATTTCAGCTTCATCAACGGCTTTAGCAAATATGGCGCAAGAACTTCAAGATTTAGTCGTTCAATTTAGAGTGTAATGAGAAAAGGATGTCCCAAAAGTCTGCGTCGCAAATTTTTGGGACGATACTTCTTATTTGAAAATGCCATTAAATTGGGTTTTTGCACCTGTCGCTTCGCTTTCGGTGCAGAAAAGAGACCGTCTCAACTATTTATGAGACGGTCTCTTTTCCATTGTCAGGTAGTATTCACAGGTTTGTGACACTAAATAATGAAATAAAGTAGTATAATAGTTATCGAAAATAGTTCTCAAATATAACTTTATTTTTTATGGAGGCGAGGGCCTTTGAATATATCAGATCTTAAAAAAGGGCAAAAAGCCGTGATTGATGATTTCTCAACGTTACAGGAGACGATGCGGAGAAGACTGATGGATATGGGGATTAGCGAAGGAACGGAAATTTGCTTGAAATATCAAATGCCTTTTGGTGGTCCTTGTATGATTGAGTCTTCTGGACAATGCGTGGGAATTCGGAAAAAAGAGGCGGCGTTGATTCAGGTGAAGGAAGAATGAAAGAGATTGCTTTACTAGGAAATCCGAATACGGGAAAGACTTCTTTATTTAATGATTTAACAGGTTCCTATGAACATGTCGGCAATTGGAGCGGTGTGACGGTCGAGAAAAAAGTAGGGGTATTAAAAGACGGAAGCGGTCATTTAATCGACTTGCCTGGGGTCTATTCATTAGCCCCTTTATCTCGTGATGAAAGTGTCGTCACGTTTTTTCTTTTAAATGAATCGTTTACAAGTATGTTAAATATTGTGGATGCCAATCAGCTCGAACGTAATTTACAGTTAACGGTACAGTTGTTAGAGTATGAAAAGCCGGTTATGCTCGCTTTAAATATGGTGGATGTGGCGAAAGGCCGGGGGATTTTCGTTGATGAACAGCAATTGGCGAAGGAGCTTGGCGTAGCGGTTGTCCCAGTCGTCGCTCGAACAGGAAAAGGTTGTGACGAGCTAGCTCAACAGATGAAAGCTGTAGCTGCGAAATCCTTTCGTTTATATTACGGAGCGGCCATTGAAAAAGGGATTGACCGTTTTTCAGGACTCATTCAACAGCAAGAAAAGTTAGCTCATCTTCCACATCGATGGCTAGCGATTCAACTGTTTGAAGGAAATAAAGCGGTGTACGACTTTTTAAAGCCATATGTGCCTGAAGCGGAGTTGCTCGATTTAATGGAAGCTACGCTAGCAGAAGCTCGTGAACAGGAAGGCGCAACGACGCTTTATCAGCTTATTTATACTAAAAGAAAGGCGTTTATCGATGGTGTTCTGCAAAAGGCTGTGCAGGTAGAAGCGATGAAGCAGACACCGCTAACGGAAAAAATTGATGCGGTTGTGACGAATCGATTTTTAGGAATTCCGATTTTTTTAGCAGCGATGTTTTTAATGTTTAAACTGACGTTTGATTGGCTTGGAATGCCGCTTTCAGACGCATTAGATGCATTCATTGCCGGGCCGTTGACAACAGGATTACAGTCGATGCTAACCGCAGTTGGTGCTTCCGCCTTTATTCAATCGCTCGTATTAGAGGGGATTGTCGCTGGTGTTGGTGGCGTTCTTGTATTTGTACCTCAAATTTTAATTCTATTCTTCTTTATCTCTGTTTTGGAAGACTCAGGTTATATGGCGAGGGTGGCACTAGTGATGGATCGCATTATGGAATCAGTCGGCTTAAATGGGAAGGCGTTCATCCCGATGATTATTGGCTTTGGCTGTAATGTGCCGGGGGTGATGGCAGCCCGTACCATTGAGCAGCCAAAGGAACGGCTGTTAACGATTTTGTTAACGCCATTAATGTCATGCTCTGCGCGGCTTTCCGTTTATGCACTCTTTGTCGGGGCGTTCTTTGCCGAGCACCAGGCACTCATTGTTCTTTCATTATATGTGTTAGGCATGGTCGTTGCATTTACTTTAGCCAAGCTGTTTTCCAACACACTTTTGAAAAATGAAGCCTCTATGTTCATTATCGAGCTGCCTCCTTATCGTGTTCCGCAAGTAGAAAGCTTGTTTAAAAGCACATGGGATAAAGGCAAGGGATTCGTTAAAAAAGCGGGAACGTTTATTTTCGGTGGTTCAGTAATCATTTGGCTGTTAACGTATATGGGACCAAGTGGATTAGATGTGCCAATGGATGACAGCTTTTTAGCGTTAATTGGTGGAATCATCGCTCCATTGCTAGAGCCGCTCGGATTTGGCACCTGGCAGGCTGGAGCGGCATTATTAACAGGATTTTTAGCAAAAGAAGTCGTTGTCTCCACGATGAATATTATTTACCACGTACCAACCGTGGAATCATTGCAAGGGCTGATGGCCGAAGCCTACACGCCACTCTCAGCGTTTAGCTTCATGGTCTTTATTTTGCTTTATATTCCTTGCTTAGCAACCGTCGCGATTATTCGTAAAGAAACCGGCTCCGCGAAATGGACCGTCTTTTCGATTGTGTATGCGTTAATTATCGCCTATGTGTTGTCGTTCATCATTTATCAAGTGGGTCATTTGCTAGGCTTTTCTTAAAAAGTAGGAGAGGATAAAAATGATTAATTATATTATCGGCGCCCTCATTTTTGGCTATGCCGCTTGGACGATCGTCAAATATGTGAAACGAAGCAAGCAAGGAAAATGTGCCGCCTGCGATTTGAAGAATTCTTGCGAAACAACTTGTGATGTATCCAGTAACCCTAACAATACACGTAAATTATAATTAGAAAAAAGATGCCATGGAAGCGACATTCGCTGACATGGCATCTTTTTTAATGAAAAATAAAAAAATAAGACAAACTTTTTGGCTTCTTCATACGTTTTATTATAGAGTGGTATTTTATTAAAAATTGCTGAAAAAAGCCGTCGGAATTTTAGGTTAGAAAGGCTAGGTAGAGTCATTGATGATCGGGTAGTGAAGTGGTAAGATACATAGTATCTTTTATAACAGAACGAGGTTAATAGTAAGTAAATAAGGATAAAATGAAGGCTTGTGTGAGAGGTGAGCTGTATGCCTGAGCGGATAAAAACCAACCATCGTTATATAGCTGGTTTGGATGGATTGAGAGCTTTAGCAGTATTAGTAGTTATTTTGTACCATTTAGGGGTTCCCGGAATGTCCGGAGGATTATTGGGAGTCACTGTCTTTTTTGTTTTATCGGGATATTTGATTACTGATTTATTATTAAATGAATGGGATCGGACGCAGCGGATCGATTTTAAACAGTTTTGGATTCGGAGGGCAAGAAGGCTTCTCCCTGCGATGTTGACGATGCTTGTTGTGGTGGTTGCGTATGTAACGTTGTTTGATCAAACGTTTTTAGTTCGTCTAAGAGGAGATGTGTTAGCGGCTTTATTGTATGTCAGCAACTGGTGGTTTGTGTTTCAAGATATATCGTATTTTGATAGTTTTCAACCTTCCTTGCTGACGCATTTTTGGTCGTTAGCTGTAGAAGAACAGTTTTACTTAATTTGGCCGGTTGTTATTTTTTTTGGTTTGAAATATGTGCCTAAACGTCATACTTTGTTGAGCTGGACGATGGTTGGGGCCGTGCTTTCAGCTTTATTGATGGCTTTCATGTATGAACCTGGTACAGACCCGAGCAGAGTGTACTATGGAACGGATACAAGAGCTTTTTCGCTGTTAATTGGGGCAGCGCTGGCGATGGTTTGGCCGAGTCGAAAGCTTTCACAAAAGGTGGAGGGGACACTAAGGAACTTTCTGGATATTATAGGAAGTATAGGTCTTTTAGTGTTTTTCATTATGGTTTGTTTTTCTACTCAATATGACACGTTTTTATATCGCGGGGGTATGGTGCTTGTGTCGATTGCGGCAGCGATTGTCATTGCGGTCATTGCACATCCATCTAGCCGTTTAGGGAAGGCGTTCAGCTGGAAACCATTGCGGTGGATTGGTACACGTTCTTATGGGATGTATTTATGGCATTTTCCGGTGATTGTATTGACGAGTTCAGCCGTAGATACGGGTGAGATCAATCTATTAAAAGCTATTTTTCAATTTGTCTTGATTGTCGTACTGTCTGGTTTATCTTATCAATTGATTGAACAGCCGATACGAAAAGGGGTGCTAGGAGATCGGTGGCGAGCTTGGCGTTCAGGAGAATGGAGAATACAGGATGTGTCCCCATCCCGCTGGATCATCATAAGCAGTGCACTCCTTGTGTTGATCGTTTCCACATTCGGTATCTATATGGCTCCTGCTTCTGGAGCGGATTCGGACAAGCATGTGAAGATGGAGAAAACATCCATTCAAACTGTTCAAAAGCCAGCACCCGAACAGACACTAGAAGAAACAGAGAAAATAGAGAAACCAGAGGAACAGACAGAGGAGGAGGCGGACGATTCATCGATACAAGCTGTAGCTCAGCCTGAGCAGGAGGAAGAACAAGAGCAGCGAAAAGTAACAGCGATTGGGGATTCTGTGATGCTCGAAGTGGCTCCTTCCTTAAAGCAGAAGTTCCCTGATTTAGTGGTCGATGCGAAAGTTGGTCGGCAAATGTCAGAAGGAATAGAGGTTGTTCAAGGGATGAAGCAACAAGGGCAGTTAGGAGATGTGGTGATCATTGGCTTAGGATCAAATGGTCCTCTTTCCAAAACACAGCTAACAGAAATGGTTGAATCGATCGGCCCTGAGAAAGAGATCATACTGATCAATGTACGTGTTCCTCGTCCTTGGGAAAGACAAGTGAATTCTGGTTTGAAAGAAGTATCGGAAAAATTTTCTAATGTTAAACTTGTTCAGTGGTATGAAGCCAGCCAAAACAAACCTCATTACTTTGCTACTGATGGGGTTCATTTAACGAAAGAAGGGATAGAGGTGTATTCTTCCCTCATTTTAGACGCGATAGAAGAAGCGTAAAGTAGAGAAGAGGGAGCGAAAAAATATCGCTCCCTCTTAATAGTTGCTATTTCGCTGTTGGTTCATCGATTGGAATTTCAATTAACTGATTAGAACCTGTTGCTTTTGGCATTTTTCCGTCCCATTTTTCGATCCATTTGTTTTGGATGACTTCTTTAGAGATTGATTTTTTAATAATTTCATTGTATTCAGCAATCCCTTGGGCTTCGATTTTTTTCTTTTCTGCTTCTGCTTTAGCAATCTTTAATTCTATTTGTTTTCTTTCTAGTTCTTGTGCTGCACTCACTCGTTGATCAATTGCTGCTTGAGTGGCTTTATCCGGCTTCGGCACACCTAGTGTTAAATTATCGACAGTAAAGCCTAAGCTACCAACATCATCCGCAAATAAGTTTTGGACATTGACGGCTGCTTCAGACGACTTTTCTCCATACGTATCGATAACAGAATATTTGGCAATTGCTTTACGTCCAGCATCCCATAATCTTGTTTTTAAGTAAGACTCTTCAATTTGTTCCACAGGAATCGGACCGAATTTATTAAATACATCGACGACTTTATCCGGCTGAATGCTGTAGTTGTAAGCGAAGTCGACAGTTACACTTTTCCCGTCGGATGTGGCCACTTGAATGTCTTTATAATTGACTGTTTGCATTCTGACAGGGTACATGGTTACTTTATCGAATAGACCAACGAGGTGCCAGCCTTGCTCTAACGTTTCGTCTTGTACGCCGCCATTTGGACTGTAGACGACACCAACATATCCATTTGGAATTTTTTCAATAAACATGGCGAGAATGAGTGCACCTAAAGCTAATGCGATCGCGATAATGGCTCCACCGATGATTTTGCGGTTCTTACCCTTTGTGTTGTTCGTGTTTTCCATTGTCGTCCTCCTCTAATTTCTTTTTTAGTTTGTATGCTGTATCACCGACTTTTTTAAAAGAGGGAGACAACATAAGCCAAACTCCAAACCCTAGTAGTAGAATGACGATAATTGATCCGATAAAAACTTTCATACTGATCGCCTCCTCATTTCTATTGTGACATTCTTCCCTAAAAATGTCATCTGTTGTTTTCAGTGTGCGGCTTCTCGTTTCAAGAGTTGCAGGTCGATAAATAATTGACATCTGACATGGACATCATTGAAATCAATAGCTGTTAATTCGTCGATTTGTTTCATGCGATATTTTAACGTATTCGGATGGATAAAAAGTTGTTCCGCTGTTTGTTTTAGGCGACAATTGTTTACTAAGAAGACTTCGACCGTGTTCAATAGATTGCTCTGACTTTCTTGATCTTTTTTCTTCAGTTTGATTAAATCTTGATTCACATATTTTGTCTGATGGTTATGTCGTTGAATGGCCTCTAAATAACGAAAGACGCCTAACTTGTTGTAG
Source organism: Bacillus sp. FJAT-52991 (assembly GCF_037201805.1). Lineage (GTDB taxonomy): Bacteria > Bacillota > Bacilli > Bacillales > Domibacillaceae > Bacillus_CE > Bacillus_CE kandeliae. The sequence continues at coordinate 670,881 of NZ_CP147404.1, forward strand.
TCAGGGGAAATTCGTGTAGGCGAGCCGAGAAATTTAGCGACTTTAATCACTTCTAATGCTTCTAAATAGCTATTTCTTAGCATCGAGATCGAGGAATACTCGTTCCCAATTCCAGCATAGACGGCTTGATCTTTACATTGACTTAAAATCGTGTTTGTTAGTTCCAGTGCACTCTCATGAATGAGGCTGTTATTTGATGAGCGGCTGCCGATCAGAACAACGATGTTTTGTTGATCGATGAATAGATGAGAGGAGTGCTTTAAAGCATTGGCAAACAATTTCACCGTTTCTGTTAGTTCGTCAAAGTTGTCGTCTTCTATTTTCGTCATAGTGAAAATGTTAACAATAAATGTAGTGGGAAGGATGAGGTTGTGGTTGGCAGCTTCCCATTTAATTTCATTTTCATTTTGATACACATGATCAATGATTTTTTTGTAGAAATGATCTTTCTCTTTATTTTTCATGATGCTTAGTTGTTTCTTCTTATATAGTAGCATCCCGATATGAGAGGAGACTTGATGGAGAAAATCTAGTTCTTCATCGGTAAGGAGCGGTTTTATTTCTTGCACCCAAATGTAGCCGAATATTTGTTCCTTGTGTTTTGCACTGACAACGACGCGTTGGTTTAATCCGATTTCTTCGATTTGCTTCACTCGAAAAGGCTTCGGAATGGATTTCAGTTGATCAATAATGCCTTCCTCTATAAATTTCTCTAAAATAGGAATGGGTGAGCGTTTCGAGAAAATCGTTTCTTTATTTGCTTTATCAAAAGCTTCTATCGAATAAGAACTATAAGCTAGCAAAGAAAATTGATCATCCTCTAACACAATAGGTTTCTTTAAAATTTGGCTAATGAACTCCGTAATCTCATTCACATCCGTTAGAGAAAGGATCTTTTCCAATAACACACTCATTCAAAATTCCTCCTTCTCCATTATCATACACTTCATTATACCCCCAATATACGCAAACACAACGAAAAGGACCGGGAATGACCCAGTCCTTTTCACTTATTCTTATATGAAAGCACGGAATTAACTTTCTTCTTTCAGTTTTTGTTCGAACTGTTGGAATTGTTGTTCGACTTGTGCGGATGGTTTAGTTGTTAGCAAACTGACGATGACGATGGCAAGGAGGCTTGCTGTGAAGCCAGGGATCATTTCGTATAACATATCAGATAACCCGATCTTTGACCAAACAATAACCGTTACAGCACCTACAACCATTCCTGCTAGTGCGCCCCATTTCGTCATGCGTTTCCAGTAAAGGCTAAGAATGATCATTGGACCGAATGCGGAACCAAAACCTGCCCAAGCATAGCCGACTAGATCAAGAATTGTTTTACTCTTTTCCCAAGAAAGGACGAGGGCAACAATTGATACAAGAAGAACAGATAAACGACCTAAGAAAACAAGCTCTTTATCCGAAGCGGAGCGACGGAAAAATGTTTTGTATAAATCTTCTGTTAATGAACTTGAAGTAACAAGCAATTGAGAAGAGATTGTACTCATGATCGCTGCTAAAATGGCAGAGATCAAGAAACCTGTAATAATTGGATCGAATAAAATTTCGCCTAACTTAATGAAGATCGTTTCAGGATCACTGAGTTTTAATCCGTTTTGGTGGTAGTAAGTGATACCGACAAAGCCCGTTAGCATCGCGCCAATACTAGAGAAAATCATCCAGCTCATACCGATGCGGCGAGCTTTTTTAATTTCTTTAACAGAAGTAATCGCCATAAAACGAACGATGATGTGAGGTTGTCCAAAATATCCAAGACCCCAAGCGAATAAGGATGCAACACTTAAAAAGCTGGCTCCTTTAAAAACGTCTAGCAAATCTGGATCGATAGAGCGAGCTGTCTCAATCGTTGTACCAAATCCGCCCACATGCATCAACGTGACAAGAGGGACAAGGATTAAGGCAAGAAACATAATTAAACCTTGAACAAAGTCTGTCCAACTTACCGCCAAGAATCCGCCAAAAAGAGTGTAGGAAACAACAACGGCTGTAATGATCCAAAGGCCTGTGTGGTAATCAAGTCCAAATGTGTTTTGGAACAATACGCCTCCAGAAACCATTCCTGAAGAGACATAGAAAGTAAAGAAAATTAAGATAACTAAACCGGAAATTAAACGTAGAATTTTAGACTGATCGTTAAAACGATTTTCTAAGAAGCCTGGAATAGTGATCGAATCATTAGCCACTTCTGTGTAAGTTCTTAATCGAGGGGCGACATAAAGCCAGTTTGCCCATGCCCCAAGTGTTAAACCAATGACGATCCATGAGGAACTAAGACCCGTCGCAAACATCGCACCAGGCAATCCCATTAATAGCCATCCACTCATATCTGAAGCTCCAGCACTTAAAGCTGTAACCGCTGGACCTAACCCGCGTCCACCTAACATATAATCCGATAAATTTGATGTTTTCTTATAAGCGAAATAACCAATGAACAGCATTCCGACCATATATACCGTGACCGAAGCAATTAAAGAATAATCCAACATATTAAAAACCCCTCGCTTTCTATGAAAAATCTATGATGATGAGGGAGGCTGACCCCCATCCCCTTTAACGTGTTAATACACTGGGGGTCAGATCCCGAAAAAATGTTATAGCATTTCTGAAGTTGTTTTTGCTTGCATGTGTAGCTGTAAGTAATCAGGGCCACCCGCTTTAGAGTCGGTTCCTGACATGTTGAAGCCGCCGAATGGCTGGTATCCAACGATCGCTCCTGTACAGCCGCGGTTGAAGTAAAGGTTACCCACATGGAAGTCTTCGCGTGCTTTTTCCATGTTCGCACGGTTGGTTGTAATCACCGCACCTGTTAAACCGTATTCTGTGTTGTTCGCAATTTCAAGCGCATGATCGAAGTCTTTCGCTTTTGCAAAGGCAACCACTGGGCCAAAGATTTCCTCTTGCATTAAACGAGCTTTCGGATCGACATCCGCTACGATCGTTGGCTGAACGAAGTAACCTTTCGAGTCATCACCTTCGCCACCTGCTACGACGCGACCTTCTTCATGGCCAAGCTTTGCATAGCTCATGATTTTGTCAAACGCTGCTTGGTCAATCACTGGTCCCATGTAATGATTGTCTACTGGGTTACCAACTGTGATTTCTTTCGTTAACTCAACCGCACGATTTAAGACTTGATCGTACACATCTTCTACGATCACCGCACGAGAACAAGCCGAACATTTTTGTCCAGAGAAACCAAATGCTGATTTCACAATCGATTGAGCCGCTAATTCAAGATCCGCTTCTTTATCGACCACAATCGTGTCTTTTCCGCCCATCTCAGCGATGACACGTTTTAACCAAATTTGGCCTTCGTTTAGTTTAGACGCACGTTCGAAAATGCGAAGACCCACATCACGAGAACCTGTGAAAGAGATAAAGCGTGTTTTCGGATGATCCACTAAGTAATCGCCCACTTCGGCGCCACTTCCCGGTACGAAGTTTAATACGCCTTTTGGAAGACCTGCTTCCTCCATCACTTCGACAAATTTCGCCGAAACGACAGGCGTAGTGGAAGCGGGCTTTAATAACACTGTATTTCCTGTGACAATCGCCGCCACCGTTGTGCCAGCCATGATCGCAAACGGGAAGTTCCAAGGAGAGATGATAATCCCTACTCCTAATGGAATATAGCCGTAACGGTTATATTCACCTGGGCGACTTTCCACTGGCACACCATCTTTAATTTTCAACATTTGACGGCCGTAGAATTCAAGGAAGTCAATTGCTTCTGCTGTATCGGCATCCGCTTCATTCCAAGGTTTACCGGCTTCTTTTGTTAAAAGAGCAGAGAATTCGTGCTTGCGGCGACGAATGATTGCCGCCGCTTTGAATAATACATCGGCACGAACTTCTGGTTTTACTTTTTTCCAATTTTCAAATGTTTCTACCGCTGCTTGCATCGCTTTTTCTGCTAGTTCTTGGCTCGCTTTTGATACGCGACCGATCACTTCTTGTTTGTCTGCTGGGTTGTAAGACGTAATTTTCTCTTCCGTCGTGATTTTCTCGCCACCAATAACAAGCGGGTAATCTTGACCTAAATAGCTTTGTACAAGGGCTAATGCCTCTTCATATGCTTTTTTATTCTCTTCTTTTGAAAAATCGGTAAATGGTTCGTGTTTATATGGAATCATTGCATTCGCTCCTTTTATTTTTTCACCATGCCTTTGAAAACAAAGGCGATATTTGCAGGACGTTCAGCTAGTCGTCTCATGAAGTAGCCATACCAGTCAAGGCCATATGGTACGTAAACACGCATTTTGTAGCCTTGTTTCACAAGCTCAAGCTGCGTCTTGTTTCTCATTCCGTAAAGCATTTGGAATTCGAATTGATCGTTAGGAATGTTATTCTTTTTCGCAAATTCCTTTGTGAACTCGATGATTTGGTCATCGTGAGAAGCGATGGCTGTGTAGTTCCCATTTAATAAGTTTTGCGCAATAAGTTTTTTATAATTTTCGTCTACATCTTTTTTCTCAGGATAAGCGTGTTCTGGAGATTCTTTATACGCACCTTTTACAAGACGTAAAAACGGATTGTAATCGCTTACATCAGCTAGATCCGCTTCTGTTCGATAAAGATAAGCTTGCAGCACTGTGCTTACATAATGATATTTTTCTTTAAATTGCTTAAATAAATCAAGGGTCGCTTGGCAACGTGGCACGTCTTCCATGTCAATAGTAACCATGACTTGATTTTTTTCAGCTGTATCTAAAATTCTTGTCATATTTTGAACAACTAAATCGCGATCGATATCAAGTCCTAAAGAAGTCATTTTTAAGGAAACTTGTGAATCTAAATTTTCTTTTTTGATCATTTCGATCGTTTGAATACATTCTTCTGTTCTTTCGTTCGCTACTTCTTTTGAATCGACAAATTCCCCAAGGTGATCCACTGTGACGGATAATCCTTGTTTGTTCAATTCACGAATAAATCTAATCGAGCTTTGAAAGTTTGTTCCGCCTATAATCTTTCCTGCAGCAAAATTTCCGCCGCTGTTTTGAGCTAATTTATTAAGGAAATTATTTTTGGATAAAAATAAGAAAAAGTCTCTAGTCAAAGCTTCCATTATTGTTGCACCTCCTAAGAAGTTGTTTTGATTTCATAATAATTTTACAATTTCGTCACATCTATTTACAATGTTGCTGAAAAACAATAAAACGCTTTCATTTTTGTCGCTGAATGACAAAAGCAATGTAAAACCTAATAATATCAATACTTTAGAGATAGATAAGCAGGACGTGCATCCATAAATGGAGCGGAAAGGAAGTTTAATGTTTGTAAAAAAATATGTATTTATACCTGTTTTTTCTTAACAAATATTAAAAAATATATAACAAAATCCATAATCTCTCTTTACAAACGAAATTTACAATAGTCCATGGAATCCAACAGAATACATATAGAGGTGGACTAAAATGACAGAAGAATTAAACCGTCGAAAGTTTTTAACTTATGTAGGAACTGGGGTAACTGCTTTGACAGTTGCTTCTACCGGCTTAGGCGTTTTCGCTCCAAAAGTTCAAGCCGAAGGGACCAATGCGGCGTCTCATCTATTCGGTATTAAAAAGAAAGTATCTGGTTTAAGTTTCACGCCAATCAAACCGACAGATAAAGATGAATTAGTGTTGCCACGCGGTTATAAATATGATGTTGTGGCAGCCTATGGAGATGTCATCAATCAAAAAGGGGACACTTTCGGCTACAACAATGACTTTACTATGTTTTTCCCGATCAATGGTTCAGATGAAAGAGGGCTATTATGGGTGAATCATGAGTATACAAGCGATCTATGGGTAACAGGTCCGAAAAACAAAGACGGAAAATATTCAAAAGATCAAATTCAAAAGCTTCTATATAACCAAGGCGGATCAATTATTGAAGTATATCGTGATGAAGAAGGCGTGTGGAAAATGGACACAGCTTCTCAGTATGCGCGCCGTATTTCTGGTCTTACTCCTTTTCAATTGACAGGCCCCGCTAAAAAAGCAGACGTTGTAGGAAAAGTGGATGTGGTTCAAGGAACATTTGCTAACTGTTCAGGTGGGAAAACTCTTTGGAACACGGTTTTATCTGCTGAAGAAAACTATGAATCTACTTCGATGGATGCAAACTTAAATGAAACTCATTATGGATGGATTGTAGAAGTAGATCCTTACAATGAAAGTTTTGCTCCGCGCAAGCATACGGCTTTAGGTCGCTTCCATCATGAAAATGCAGCCATGGGATTAACAAAGGATGGCCGAATCGTTGTTTACATGGGCGATGATAAAACGGATGCGTGTGTGTATAAATTCATTAGTAAAGGGAAGTATGTGAAATCTCGTAAACAAGCAAACTCTGCTTTATTAGAAGATGGCACGCTTTATGCGGCTGATATGAAAAACGGAAAGTGGGTTGCTTTGACTGTTGATGCAGTAAAAGCAGCAGCGAAAGGAAATAAAGATATTCTTGGGAAATTTAAGACACAAGCAGATGTTCTTGTTTATGCACATGATGCGGCTGTATTATTAGGAGCTACTCCAACAGATCGTCCAGAAGATGTGGAAATTAGTCCGTTTGATCGCACAGTATTTATCGCTCACACGAATAACTCCAAACACGGGAATATTCATGGGCATATCACGAGATTTATTGAGGATAATGATGATTTAGGTTCTTTAACATTTGATTTTGAAATCTTCGCTTGCGGCGGACGCCAAAGTGGATTTAGTGCACCAGATAACTTAACATTCGATAGCTCAGGAAATTTATGGACAGTGACCGACATTTCTTCAAGCTCTGTCAATAAAGGGGTATTTACTACTTTCAAGAATAATGGGATATTCGTTATTCCGACTATGGGTGATAAGCAAGGTGATGCATTCCAATTTGCTTCTGCTCCAGTTGAAGCTGAATTAACAGGTCCATGTTTCACTGATGATGAAAAGACGCTATTTTTAGCTGTTCAGCATCCAGGTGAAGAAACGAAAGATATTAAAAAGCCAACAAGTATGTGGCCACATCGCAAAGGTGATAATCAGCCGCGTCCATCGGTTGTAGCTATTTCATCTTATAAGTACTAGGAGGAAAACTAAATGTTACAAAATATTGGTATACCGGGGCTGATCTTAGTTCTAGTCATTGCTTTAATCATCTTTGGTCCTTCAAAGCTACCAGAAATCGGTCGTGCTTTTGGGTCTACTTTAAAAGAGTTTAAGAAATCGACCCGTGAGCTAGTGTCTGATGATGCGGATGAGGAAACGATTGCTAAGAAAGAGAAGAAAAGCCTCACATAATCAGAGGATGGAAAAGGCTGTATTCAAAAAATGTGTACACATTCTTTGAACAGCCTTTTCATGATTTATACGCTTGAATAAATGGAGTGATGGATGAGATGGAAGATCGAAATATGAAGGCTATGGAGCATTTTGAAGAGCTGAGAAAAAGGATCATTATTACATTAGTTGCATTTATGCTATTTTTGTTATTGTCTTTTATATTTGTGCAAGATATTTATCATTTTATGGTGAAGGATTTGCCTTTTAAGCTGGCTCTTTTAGGGCCAAGTGATATCATTGTTGTCTACTTGATGATTGCTACGGTAGTGGCGATTGCTGGCACGATCCCTGTAGCTGCTCATCAGCTTTGGCTATTTATTAGACCGGCACTCACAGACAAGGAAAGAAAAGTGACGGCAAGGTATATCCCAGCTATATTTCTACTATTTATCGGTGGGATCTGCTTTAGCTATTTTGTTCTTTTCCCCATTGTTTTGTCATTTTTAATGTCGTTATCTAGCGAGATGTTTACTACATTCTTTACAACGGAAAAATACTTTAAGTTCGTTCTACATATGACCTTGCCTTTTGGTTTCTTATTTGAGTTACCAGTTGTGATGATGTTTTTAACCAGTTTAGGTATATTAAATCCTTATCAATTACATAAAATGAGAAAGTATGCCTATTTCGCTTTAATTGTCACATCCGTGTTAATCACCCCACCAGACTTTTTATCAGATGTACTCGTCATCATTCCATTAATCTTGCTTTATGAAGTGAGTGTCAACTTATCGAAAATTGTGTATAAACGAAAAGCAGCTAAAGTTTTGCAAGAAGAGACGGATTTAAATGCGATTAATTAAATAGGTGGAGTGCTGAAACGACAACGAAGGCTACCAAATTTTTATTTTTGGTAGCCTTCGTTTTATCCCGCATTAACGGGCTGTAAGACCCCCACCTCAACATGGCAGAGGAGCGCAGTATCAACAGCCCGTTAACGCCCGATCCGTTCAACTAACAATCAGTGGGGGATGAAGAACCCCCCACTAATTGAAGTTTCACTTTATTATTTCAGTTTAAATGAGCTTTTTAAAGAAACGATGCGGTTAAAGACCGGCTTTTCTTCGGTCGTATGTTTCGGATCGACATTAAAATAGCCATGTCTGAAAAATTGAAACTTATCTTGTGCCTTCACATCTTTCATGTTTGGCTCAATGAAGCCGTCGACGATTTCAAGTGAGTTTTTATTCACGTAATCTAAGAACGTCTTGCCTTCTGTTTCTTCTTCCTCTTCTTCCGTGTCTAAAATCAATGGCTCATATAGGCGGAATTCTGCAGGAATCGCATGAGTCGCATCTACCCAGTGCAACGTTCCTTTCACTTTACGGCCAGTAAAACCTGAGCCGCTCTTCGTTTCTTGGTCGTATGTGCAACGAAGTTCAATCACTTCGCCGTTTTCATCTTTAATCACTTCTTCACATTTAATGAAGTACGCATGCTTTAAGCGAACTTCATTGCCAGGGAAGAGGCGGAAGTATTTCTTCGGCGGGTTTTCCATGAAATCTTCTTGCTCTACATAAATTTCGCGAGAGAAAGGAATTTTTCGTGTACCCATTTCCGGGTTCTCTGGGTTGATTTCAGCATCCAGCCACTCAACTTCTCCTTCAGGATAGTTCGTGATGACCACTTTTAATGGCTTCAACACACCCATTGTTCGTGGTGCTTTCATCTTTAAGTCTTCACGCGCAAAATGCTCAAGCATCGCCGAATCCACAACGCCAGAACCTTTAGACACCCCGATTTCGCCGATGAAATCACGAATCGCTTCTGGCGTATAGCCTTTTCTTCTTAAACCAGAAATCGTTGGTAGGCGTGGGTCATCCCAACCATCAACAAATCCTTCATCAACGAGTTGCTTTAATTTCCGTTTACTCATTACCGTGTTGGAAATATTTAAACGTCCAAATTCAATTTGTTGCGGCTGATGCTCCATTTCACATTCTCTCACTACCCATTCGTAGAGCGGACGATGGTCTTCAAACTCTGTTGTACAAAGAGAATGAGTAATGCCTTCAATCGCATCTTCAAGTGGATGAGCGAAGTCATACATCGGATAGATGCACCATTTGTCGCCAGTGTTATGATGACTTGCATGAGATACGCGGTATAAAGCTGGGTCGCGTAAATTCAAATTTGGAGACGCCATATCAATTTTGGCACGTAACACTTTTGAGCCGTTTTCAAATTCGCCCTTACGCATTTTCTCAAATAAGTCTAGATTTTCTTCAATTGAACGGTTGCGATACGGACTTTCTTTTCCAGGCTCCGTTAATGTCCCGCGATATTCGCGCATTTCTTCCGCTGTTAAATCGTCTACATACGCTTTGCCTTTTTTAATTAATAGGACCGCTCTGTTGTACATCTCTTCAAAGTAGTCAGACGCATAACGCAAATCATCCCACTCATAACCGAGCCACTCGACATCCTCCTTAATGGAGTCGACATACTCTTGATCTTCCTTCAAAGGGTTCGTATCATCAAAACGCAAATTCGTTTTTCCATTAAAATCATCCGCTAACCCAAAATTGATCACGATGGACTTCGCATGACCGATATGAAGATACCCATTAGGTTCAGGTGGAAAACGAGTAATCACATGATCCCGCTTACCTGACTCTAAATCTTCCGTAATAATCGTTCTGATAAAATTTGATGAATGTTGTTCCAAACTCCTACCAGCCTTTCTATGTATGCTATAGTTACTCCTATTATAGAGAAATAAGGAACAGAAATAAAGCTGTAAAAGTCGAAGAAACGGCCGCGAAGGTTCAAGAAAAACAGTAAAAGTCGAAGAAGCGGCCGCAAAGGTTCAAGAAAAGCGGTAAAAGTCGAAGAAGCGATCGCGAAGGTTCAAGAAAAATCCAAAAATCTCCCTCAGTTCCAACCTCTCGTAGCGATGCCCTCATGTTATAATAATGAAAAAATCAAAGGAAGTGACATAATGCTTCAACAAGCCCAACAATTGTTGCAATCTCATTTTGGCTATTCCGCATTCCGCAAAGGGCAGGAGCGGGCAATAGAGCATGTTCTTGCGGGCAGGAATACCATTTGTGTGATGCCGACGGGGGGCGGGAAGTCGATTTGTTATCAAATTCCGGCACTTGTTCTTCAAGGGACGACCATTGTGATTTCTCCGCTGATCTCGTTGATGAAGGACCAAGTAGATACATTATTAGAGGTGGGCATTCCGGCTGCCTATATTAATAGTTCGCTCAGCCCGAAAGAAGTTCGTGAGACGATGACGGCGGCAAAACATGGAGAATATAAATTATTATACATAGCACCAGAGAGGTTAGAATCTTTTTCTTTTATTGAAGAGCTGAGAGAAATCACAATTCCGCTCGTGGCGGTGGATGAAGCCCATTGTATTTCGCAATGGGGGCATGATTTTCGACCGAGTTATCGGCAAATTCAACGGCTAGCGGATATGCTTGTCAGAAGGCCGATTGTGTTGGCACTGACGGCGACGGCTACTCCGCAAGTTCGTGATGATATTTGCCGCTTGCTTTCTATTGATGATAGCCATACAGTCATGACGGGATTTGAGCGGGAAAATCTTTCTTTTTCCGTGATTCAAGGGCAGGATCGCCAGTTGTTTTTAAAAGATTATATTAAAAAGAATGAAAAAGAAGCTGGGATCATTTATGCCGCTACGAGAAAAACCGTGGATCAGCTATTTGAACAACTAAAAAAAAGTAATGTTGCGGTTACTCGTTATCATGCGGGCATGAGTGACGTGGAACGAATGAGTGAGCAGGATCGCTTTTTAACGGATCAGGCATCTGTAATGGTGGCGACCAATGCATTCGGAATGGGGATAGATAAGTCCAATATTCGATACGTCCTTCATTTTCAATTGCCGAAAAATATGGAAAGCTATTATCAAGAGGCTGGGCGCGCAGGACGAGATGGGTTGCCGAGTGAGTGTATTTTGCTTTACTCCTCACAAGATGTACAGACACAGCGCTTTTTAATCGATCAGTCGCAAGAGCGAGAACGGATACCGAAAGAGCTTGAGAAACTGCAGCTAATGGTGGATTACTGTCATACGGAAAGCTGTTTGCAAAGTTTTATCGTGAAATATTTCGGGGAAACGTCTTCGGAGCCATGCGGTCGCTGTGGAAATTGTATCGATTCAAGAAGCAGTGTTGATGTTACGAAAGAAGCCCAAATGGTGCTGTCGTGTGTCATTCGCATGGGCCAGCGCTTTGGCAAAGCGATGACAGCGCAAGTGTTAACCGGTTCGAGAAATAAAAAATTGCTTGAACTTGGCTTTGAGCAATTGTCGACGTATGGTATTTTGAAACGGCAAAGTGCCAAAGAGGTTAGTCACTTTATCGAGTTTTTAATTTCTAAAGAGCTGCTCGGTGTCGAGCATGGAACGTACCCGACGATTTTTGTGACGAGTAGCGGCAAGGATGTCTTGCTTGGTCAACAATCGGTTCAGCGAAAAGAAGTGGTGCAAACGAAGCAAATTTCTAAAGATGATCCGTTGTTTGAACAATTACGAAGTTTACGGAAACAGCTGGCTCAAGAAGCGGGAGTGCCACCTTTTGTTATCTTTTCAGATTCGACTTTACAAGATATGTGCACAAGGCTTCCACAATCGGATGAAGAGTTTCTAACGGTGAGTGGAGTCGGAAGCAGTAAGCTTGAAAAATATGGGGAGGCTTTTCTGCAGTTGATTATCCAGTTTGTCAAGGAGCATCCTGAAAGAGAGAAAGTAAGTACCATCACGGTTCCTTCCGCACCGAAGAAAAAGTCAGTGAGCGGTTCGCATTTAGAAACATTGGCTTTGCATCAAGAGCAGTTAACAGTTGAAGAAATCGCGGAAAAGCGTGACCTCTCTATCCTTACGATTGAAAATCATCTAGCCCAGTGCATAGAAGAAGGGTTAGATGTCCATTTGTCTTCGCTCATTCCTGCTACTCACCATTCGTTGCTTGAACAAGCTGTAGAGAAGGTTGGAGTGGATAAACTAAAGCCGATTAAAGAACAGCTTCCGGAAGAAGTGACGTATGGAATGATTAAATTTTTTCTAGCGACGAAAAGAAATGGTTGACGGATATGGTGAATGATGATATAATTTTACACTCAGTTAGAAAGTAACTTAAAACGTTTTATATAGATACTGGCATTCTGCTATGTTTTTGACGTAAGACTTATTCACACTGGAGCGGCTTCGGAGCCGCAAGGACTTAAGAGAAGGCAGGGCTTAGGTCGTTTAGGTTCATCATAAACGACGATGTGGAACAAAACCGCGGCGGTTTCATTCCAAGCAAGATAGGAAGAACACAACTCATTGAAAAGCGTTTGAGTTACGAATATATGCATATAAGAACGAGATCATCTCGTAAAAGGGCTTGTCTCCTACGAAAACTTATGTAGGGGACAAGCCCTTTTTATTTGGAGTTCGCCTATACAGAAGAAGGAGAGATTTGGTAATATGAAGTTAAAACGATCTCATGATTAGAAGCCTAGGTGAAAAAATGAAGTGGTATAAATCATATATTTTTTGGAAGATATTTTTGATTAATCTCGCTGTTATTTTTACTGTATTACTCTTTGTTTTTACCGCTTCTCGTGTCCTTCTGCCTGACATCTCTCAAGATGTTTATCGTGAAATTACAGATAGAAATGCGAAGCGAATTAAAGAAAAAATATCAGTGGTTGCAGACGAAATGAGGACCCTTGCTGTTCATGTTCAGTCGAGGGAAGAACTGCAATCCACTGATCCTGATGAGTTATCTAAAGAATTAGGTATGTTAAGTGATGTTTCTTCTTTTGTCGATAGTGCCATCATTTCTGATAAAGAAGGCAATGTGCAAGCCTATTTTCCGAAAGAGGGACATCATTCACTTAAAAATGTGAAAGACGAAGTATATTTTAAACGGCCGTTCGAAACGAAAGAGCCTTATGTTAGTGAGGTTTTAAACCTTCCAGCGCATGGGCCTGTCATCGTCTTTGCTGTCCCTATCTTAGTAGATGGGGAAGTGAGCCGCGTTGTCAATTTGACGTTATGGATTAAAGAAAATAGAAATTTTCAAACGATCTTTCAAACGTATAAATTTGGTTATGAAAAAACGGGCTCGGCTTTTATCGTCGACCGTCAAGGAACAGTTATTTCTCATCCGGATGTGACGCAAATCGGCAAAGATATGTCTGAACATTCAGTTGTTCAAAAGTTAAAGAAGCATGAATCGGGATATGTAGAGACCACATCTGAAGAAGGCGTTGACTATTTTTCTTCCTTTGAATATGTCTCATTCGTGGATTGGGGCATTGTAGCGGAAGTACCGAAAGAAGATGTGTATTATCAATATCATTTATTTAGGAAATCATTATGGATCATGTCGATTTTCGTTGTGTGCGCTTTGGCTCTCCTGACAGCTCTATACGCTCAAGATCTTGTGAAGCCGATTCGGCGGTTGTATGCAGGGGTCGATTCAGTGGCAAAAGGGGATGAGTATCAAAAGATTTCTCCTATCGTGAAAGGGGAGATCGGGGTGCTTTCGACTCGCTTTAATGAAATGGTCGAATATATGCGAACTTCGAAGTTGAGCTTACAAAGAAAAGAAGAAGAATTACAGCGGCAAAAAGACTTCTTCCGCACCGTGATTGATATGAACCCGAGTTATATTTATGCGGTAGATGAAGAAGGGTATTTTACGTTTGTAAATCAATCATTTGCGTCATTTCTTTGTCGAACAGTGGCTGATTTTGAAGGGAAGAAAGTGTCTGACTTCTCCTTTAAACAAGAGCAAGAAGTTGGGCAGACGCATTCTTTTGTTAGAGAAATGTTTATCAATCCAAAAGGTGAAATGCGTCATGTAGAAACAGCACATTTACCGATTTTTTCGGATTTGAATCAATTGGAACAAACGCTTTACGTGTCGACAGATATAACAGAGAGGATTCAAGCGGAAGAGTGGATTAGGACATCGGAAAAGCTGACAGTTGTTGGTGAGCTAGCTGCTGGAGTTGCTCATGAGATTAGAAACCCACTTACTTCGATTAAAGGGTTTGTTCAGTTAATGAAAGAGGACTCACCGAAAAATCGGCCTTATTTAGAAGTGATTGATTCAGAAATTGAACGGATTAGTGCGATTGTTAATGAATTTCTTGTTCTTGGCAAACCTCAAGCAATGGAGTTTCGGCCAACGAATATGAATAAACTCATTAAAGAAGTGACCACGCTATTAGCGGCTCAAGCGAATATGAACGGGGTACAAATTGAAGAAGAATTTTCCCCGCATTTGCCGATCATTTATTGTGATCAAAATCAAATGAAACAAGTGTTTATTAATATTGTAAAAAATGCCATTGAAGCGATGCCAAATGGGGGGCATGTTCATATTGAAACAAAGTCAACAGAGAATGGGCTGGTGTTCACTTTTAAAGATGAAGGAATGGGCATTTCTAAAGAGCGATTAGCACGGATTGGAGAACCTTTTTACAGTACGAAAGAGAAGGGGACAGGGCTTGGCTTAATGGTCAGCTACCGCATTATTGAAGCTCACAATGCTCATATGAACATCACAAGTGAACTAGGAAAAGGCACCGTAGTTGAGGTGACATTTCCATTAAGCTAAGTACATAATCGAGGCAAAGGGGACTGTCCCCCTTGCCTCGACTTCGTTTAAAAAAATTTGTTTTTCACCGCGATACCTAATTGCTTGATAGTCCCCGGTGTTTGTTTCGCTTCTGCAATGAATTGTGTCATGATTTCTTTCTTTTGCTCAATGTCTTGTTGGATGCTCTCTTGATGGGCTGTTAGTGCTTGGACTTCTGATTGTAGCTTCATCTGTTGTTCGTTGATTCTCTCTGAAGCGGATTGAAGTCGATTCAATGTTGGTTGCATCGTTTTAAACGTACTCATAACAGAGATGATTAAATAAAAGATGGCTATGATAAAGATGGCTAAGCTGGCCCAGCCGATGATTTCCATACGATGACCTCCCCTTTTGTTGTTATATCCATTATTGTAATGGACTCCACTACGTTTTTCCATTAATTCAGTTAAAATAGGGGATAATAGGAACGGAAGGAGAGAAGATATGAGTCAGTATCAGTTACTTGAAACAGCATTTTATCAGCAGCCGACTTTACAACTTGCGAAAGAGTTATTAGGGTGTACATTAGTGAAAATATCGACTGAAGGAACGACGGCTGGCTATATTGTCGAAACAGAAGCGTATCGCGGACCGCATGATCGGGCCGCTCATAGCTATAACAACCGCCGAACAAAACGAACAGAAATTATGTTTAAAGAAGCGGGTCATGTGTATACGTATGTGATGCATACGCATTGTTTGGTAAATGTGGTTAGCGGAGAAGTGGAGCAGCCGGAAGTGGTTCTCATTCGAGCGGTAGAACCATGTGAAGGTGTGGAGTTGATGGTTGAACGACGAGGGGCGATGGCGTTGAAAAATTTGACGAGCGGACCGGGAAAATTAACAAAAGCGATGGGGATTACGATGGAAGACTATGGACGACGATTTGATGAGTCGCCATTGTTTATCGCAAAAGGTGTGGCACCAGAAGAAATTTCTGTCGGGCCAAGAATTGGTATTGCGAACTCCGGCGAAGCGAAGGATTATCCGTGGCGTTTTTGGATCACAGATAACTCATTTGTTTCAAGGTAAAAGCGGAGGTCTATTTCAGCTCCGCTTTTGTATTTGTATATTTCGTTTTCGCTGCAGCCATAGCTCTTCTAACGAACCGGAGCCTAGCAGAACACCAGAGACGATCAGCATAAATCCGATAAAATGAGCCGGCAACATTGATTCGTCGAGTAGCACCGCTGCACCAACAAGTGAAAAAAAGGTACTTAAATTCATAAAAATGGACGCTTCTGCCGCACCAATTTTTCCGATCGCGTAATTATAAATCATATGACCGAATGCTGTTGCCATAATCGCTGAAAAGAAGAAGACAATCCAAACAAAAGGAGGAGCTTCTGATAGATGAGCGAGACCTTGTGGCTCCATCCATAAGCTGATCACAAATAGCACCAGCGATCCAAAGAACAGCATATACCCTGTTAATAGCCGAGGGTCAAGCGTTGCTGCCGCTTTTTTAATCAGAATAAAGCTGAGTGCCTGAGAAAGAATCGCAAGAAAAATATCAATATCTCCTGTGGTCATTGTACTGATGCCTGTTTCACCAGCAAGCACGGTAAAGCTCACACCAACCCCGCCAAGAAGAAAGCCGATCCAGCGAGCAACGGTGAGTCTTCCTTTTAATAGCATGGTGGCAAAAAGAGCCGTCAGTAAGGGACCTAATCCTAAAATGAGTCCAGCGTTCGTCGCTGATGTCTTCGTTAATCCTTCCGCTAAAAAATAATGATGACAAACGACACTTAACAACGCCCCTCCAAAAATATATCCCCATTCTTTTCCTTGAGGTCGCCGAACATTGTTTGTCATTTTAAGAGTGAAGAATACCGCTAACGAGGCAGTGAAAATCCGCAAAGCTGTAATCGTTACGGGCGGAAAATGGTCCACCAAAATTTTAATAAGCGACACATTCACTCCCCAGATCATCATCGTTCCTATTAGAATGAAATAAATCCTCATTTGTCCCACACAATCCCTCCTTTAGTATGATTATATACTTGTAAGAGAGGATGAGGGGACAAAAAATAGTGCCCTTCCATGCGAAGAAGGGCACTATTTTTTATTCAATGATACTAGGATTCAATTCAGGTGCTGTAGCCGTTTCTCTATTTGATTCAACTGCTTCAGGGTGAAATTCATTTTCCACTTTAGAGATAACTACTGTTGCTACACCGTTACCAATCAGATTTGTGATCGCACGGGCTTCGGACATAAAGCGATCCACACCAAGGAGAAGTGCGATCCCTTCAACAGGAATGACTGGGAAGGCGGCTAGAGTAGCTGCTAATGTGATGAAACCAGAACCAGTGACACCAGCCGCTCCTTTTGATGTGAGCATTAAGATTGCCATTAATGTTAGTTGCTCCCAGATTGTTAAATCCACACCATATGCTTGGGCGATAAAGATAGATGCCATTGACAAGTAAATGGATGTCCCATCAAGATTGAATGAATATCCAGTCGGAACAACTAGTCCGACAACTGATTTGGAACAGCCATATTTCTCGAGTTTTTCCATCATTTTTGGTAAAGCAGATTCAGAAGAAGAAGTACCAAGAACAAGCAAAATCTCTTCTTTTAAATAAGCGATAAATTTCGTGATGCTAAAGCCGTAGAACTTAGCAATCCCACCAAGTACGAGAAAGATAAATAAGAACATTGTGATGTATACAGATCCCATTAGTTTTCCTAATAAAACTAAAGAGCCAAGTCCAAATTTGCCGATCGTATAAGCCATTGCACCAAAAGCGGCGATTGGCGATACTTTCATAATCATATTAACGATACCAAAAAAGACATCCGCTAATTTTTCAAAAAAGTCGACCAGTGGCTTAGAGCGTTCACCCATTGCTGCCATTGAAAGACCAAATAAAACAGCAAAGAATAAAATTGGTAGTAGCTCACCTTTTGCGAAAGCCGCAATGATATTATCTGGAATAATGTTTACGAAGAAAGCGATAAATCCGTGACTCGTTTCTGCCGCTTGTTGCGTATATTCAGAAATGTCTCCACCTTCAACCGCACTTGTATTAAAGCCGACGCCAGGTTTTACTATATTGACGACAAGAAGTCCAATTAATAAAGCAAGTGTCGTTACGATTTCGAAATAAAGGAGTGCTTTACCTCCGATACGCCCTACTTTCTTTAAATCTCCCATGCTACCGATTCCGATGACTACTGTAAGAAAGACGATTGGCGCAATAACCATTTTAATTAATTTAATAAAGACGTCAGCTAAGACTTTCAATTGTTCTCCGAAAGAGGGAAAAAGAAAACCGACAATAATACCAAGAATAATACCAATGACAACACGAACCGTTAAGTTATTCAACGCTTTTTTCATTTTATTGATCCTCCTTGTCTGTTGATAGCGTTTTCATTTGCTACATTTATGTTAACAGACAATTTAGACAATAAAAATTTATGGTTATATTGTTCTTTTTGTTCTTTTTGTTCACAAAAAACTAACGAATTTCCTGAATTTCCTTCATAAGTTGCTTGCTAGGTGTTTGTTCAATTTGCTCATAAAGAGGTTTGAACACCTTTTTCCATTGTTGCTTTTCTTGATCAGTTAATTCGTATATTTTTATAGGGGAGGAATGGCGGATGTCCTGCAATTGAGTCTCATTCATTTTTTTAGCCATGTCCATATTCCAAGCCGTTGTTTCTTGCAATGCTTCGGTGATGATGTTCTTCATATCGGTCGGTAAATCATCCCAAAAATCTTTATTGACAATGACGACATAGCCTAAGTAGCCATGATTGCTAATGGTCATATGTTTTTGAACTTGATAAAGTCGTTTAGAATAAATGTTGGAAATTGTGTTTTCTTGTCCGTCGATTTGTTGCATTTCTAAGCTGCGATAGACTTCATTAAAAGGCATGCTTACTGTACGAGCGTGCAATAATCTAAATTGTTCTTCAATCATTTGGCCAGGCATTGTTCGAAAGGTTTGCTTTTCAAAATCTTTTGGTTCCATTAGAGGTTTAGTACTGCTGGTCATTTGTTTGAAGCCATTACTCCAGAAGGAAAGACCTAACATCTCTTCATCATCTAGCATTTTTAATAATTTCGTGCCAGTGTCACCTGTCAGCACAGCCTGTACATGCTCATCATTACGGAACAGAAAAGGCAAATCTAACACTTTCCATTGTGGAACGATATCTGTTAGTTTGGAATAAGAAGGAGCAATCATTTCAACCTTCCCATTTTTGACAGCATCTAGTTCGGTGTCATCATCGTAAAGTATCCCATTCTGATACACTTCTACTTGGATTCGACCTTTGGATTTCTTGTGAACAAGTTCTGCAAACCGTTGGGCAGCTAAGCCTTTTGGTGTATTCTCGGCCACTACATGAGAGAAGCGGATCGTGATTATTTGGTCGAGCTCCTGCTGTTCATCATCATAAACAAGCGGGTGTTGAATGGTTAGTTGTTCTTTTATCAAAAAGAAGGCCAATACGAAAATAGTAGATACTATGAGTAATGCATATAATTTTTTCATTGATTATCACCATTTGTATCATATCATTTTTGTTTTGCTTGTATTTATTAATTTTGTCGGCATGATAAAATAATAAAATGAAACTTTAATCATGGGTAGTTTTGATAGAGGATAAAGTAATGGAGGGAAGTGAACGGAATGAAGAAAGTATCTATTCAATGGAAAATCACTGGTTTGATCGTCTTCATTCTAGCCTTTTCCTTATTATTACTCGGTATGGTATTAATCAGTCAATTTATTCAGAAAGAAGAAAATGAATTGAAAGAACGAGCGATTTTAACAGCTCGGACTGTTTCAGAGGTGCCTAATATGGTGCAGCATCTAGAGGCACAGGGAGCTGAGGCGGACAATATGAAAGCAACGATTGAAGAATTAAGGGTGATCAATCAAGCGGATTATATCGTGGTTCTTAATATGGACCGAGTGAGACTGACCCATCCGGTGGAAAGCATGGTAGGGCAAGTGTCAAAAGGAGAAGACGAAGGACCAGCCTTTGCTGAACACTCCTATACATCAAAGGCTAAAGGCGAAATTGGTTCAGTGATTCGGGCTTTTGTGCCGGTAATCAATGAGAAGCATGAACAAATCGGTGTAGTGATTAGCGGTTATAAATTACCTAGCATTTTTGACACGATCTTGACATTAAAGAGAGAAATTTTGTTAACGTCAGCACTAGCTTTGCTCGTTGGTGGATGGGGAGCTTATCTTTTAGCTAGACAAATTAAACGACAAATGTTTTATTTGGAGCCTCATGAAATTGCTAGAATTCTTGTTGAACGAACGGAAACATTTAACGCTATGCATGAGGGAATTATTGCGATCGACAAGAAAGAGAGGATTACTATTTTTAATGATCAAGCGAAGGAAATGCTTGGTGTTGCGGGAGATGTCATTCAAAAGCCGATTCGAGAAATACTTCCGGATACATTTCTTCCAGAAATTCTTCATAAAAATCGAGCTGTATATAATCGCGATCTCCATATTCAAAATCGGGCGATTGTATCCAATCGCGTTCCAATTAAAGTAGACGGGGAGACGGTAGGAGCCATTGCTATTTTCCAGGATCGGACGAAAGTAAAGCAAATGGCAGAGGAGTTGACGAGCGTAAAAGCGTTCGTGAACGCGCTTCGTGTTCAAAATCATGAGCATATGAATAAGTTACATACGATTGCTGGGTTAATTCAGCTTGGCAATAAAGAAAAAGCATTAGCTTATGTGTTCCAAGTAACGGGAGAGCAGGAAGAGCTGATGAACTTTTTAAGCCGAAATATTCATGATGACAGTATTTCCGGACTGTTGCTTAGCAAAGTCAGTCGTGGCAAGGAACTAGGGATTCAAGTGACGATTGACGGGCATAGTACATTGGACAGTTTGCCGCAAGCTTTAGATCATCATGATTTTGTGATTGTATTAGGAAATCTTATTGAGAATGCATTCGATTCTTTTTCAACAACTAGTGAAGATAATCAAATTTACGTAAGTATTAGACAAACTGAGCAGGCCGTATCGATTCTTGTAGAAGATAACGGTTCAGGTATTCCAAAAGATAAACAACAACGAATATTTGAACAAGGATATTCAACGAAGGCCGCTGCTGGTCGCGGAATTGGACTGTTTTTAATTCAACAAATTGTCGAAAAAGGAAATGGAACGATTCAAGTGGAATCACAAGAAGGCCAAGGAACAACGATTTCCATTATGTTTCCGATGTCGCTAACAGAAAAGGAGGAGAGTCTATCATGAAAGTGATTCTAATTGAAGATGATCCCATGGTGCAAGAAGTGAATCGCCAGTTTGTGAATCAAGTAGATGGTTTTGAAGTAGTGGGGGTTGCATCAAACGGGGCGGAAGGGTTAGAACTCGTCAAGTCTCTTCAGCCAGAACTGGTGATTGTGGATATTTATATGCCACAAGTGGATGGCTTAGAGGTATTGAAGCAAATTCGGACAGAAGGGTTCCAAGTAGACGTCATTGCGATCACGGCTGCTAGCGATGCTGAAACGATTCGAAAAGTCATTCAGCAAGGAGCTTTTGATTACATCATGAAGCCATTTAAGTTTGAGCGAATCAAGCAGGCACTAGAGAAATATCGCTCCTATCGCAATCGACTCATTGATCACGGGACGATGTCTCAAAAAGAACTAGATAGTATCTTGTTTCAAAAAGAAGAATATGTGGAAGCTGAACTTCCGAAAGGACTAAATGCCGTCACCTTGAAAAAAGTAACCAGCTATTTAGCTAGTTTGACTGTCCCTGTTTCTGCCGAAGAAGTGGCAGAAGGCATCGGTCTTGCAAGAGTGACAGCTCGCCGTTATCTCGATTACCTTGAGAAATGTGGAAAGGTTAAATTAGATGTTCAATACGGGGGCATTGGCCGTCCGATCAATCGATATACGTATCAAAGCTGAAAGGGACCGTCTCGTAAGTAATTGAGACGGTCCCTTCTGTACCGAAAGCGAAGCGACAGGTGCAAAAACCCCTAATATGAAGAGTGGATCGGCACTCTGGCAAATCCGAAATCTTTCTTCAAACTATTGAAAAAAGATTGAAGAAAATTAGTTGGTTATGAAATTTATAGGAAGGAAGTTTAACGATTCAATAACAGTCTCCATTTCTTCACACTTATCTCAAAATGTCGCCGTAATCTTTAAAATGACATTTCTTTATTAAGGGGGTTATGAGATTGAACTTTCCAACTATCGAATTTCCTTGGCTTGGAAATGGGATGATTATCGCTTTCATTGCGATTGTTCATGTCATTATTAGTCATGGCGTAGCAATTGGGGCAACGACCTTAATGGTGACGGCTGAGTATAACGCATTTCGAAAGAAGGACATTAAGCTGGATGCCTTTGCTAGAAAAATGGCGAAGTGGATTTTGATTATTACAACGACAGTAGGTGCGATGACGGGGGTAGGTATTTGGTTTTCGACGACGGTGGTTCAGCCGGATTCGATCGGTTCACTTTTGCGCATCTTCTTCTGGGCGTGGGTGGCCGAATGGTTTGTTTTTATTACAGAAGTCGTTCTTTTAATTATTTATTACTACACTTGGGATTTGTATAAGGAAACAGAGAAAAAGATGAAGCATATTCGCATCGGTATTGCACTATGTATTTTTTCATGGATTACCGCTGCGATTATTACCGCTGTGCTGGCAGCTAAGTTGACGCCAGGGAGGTGGACAGAGACGTTCTCTTTTTGGCATGCAGTTTTCAATCCGACGTATTTGCCATCATTAGGTTTTAGAACGTTTTTAGCTTTGTTATTGGCGATTGGAATTGTCTCTTTCTTTGTCAAATGGCGCATCAAGGATGAAAACTTAAAGCAGGAGATCTTTCGTATTTTCTCCGTCTGGGCGGCAATTTCCATTCCGGGGATTTTAATTACAGCCATTTGGTATTTACAATCCATTCCTCCAGAAGCGTATGATTTGGTCGTTTATTCAACGGGGATGAGTGAAAAAATGTTCGACCTAGTTAATTTAACTGGTTTAGGCGTTATTTTGCTCTTTATTTTTTGGGCCGCCATTAAGCCGAAGACGTTGCCACTGATTTTATCGTCTGCGATGCTTTGCGCTTCATTAGGCTTTATGGCTGAATTTGAGTTTGTTCGCGAATCGGTTCGAAAACCGTTCATTATTTATGATTATATGTATGCAAACGGCGTACTTGCAAAGGATGCGGAAAAATACAACAAAGAGGGCGTGCTTGCTCATTCCACCTTTGCCGAAACAAAGAGTGTAACAACCGACAATATGTATGAAGCTGGGCAGGAAGTGTATAAAGGCCAATGTATGACATGTCATACAGTGGATGGCTGGCGATCCAAGCGGGCGTTGGATACTCGATTAGATGGCTGGTCAGAGGAAACGATTAAAAGCTTTATTCCAACGATGCATAATGTTCGTCCAGTGATGCCGCCATTTGTGGGAACAGAAGAAGAGTTAGAGGCTTTGAGTCATTATTTATATAAAGTAGTCAATGAAGATCAAGAGAAGAATACAGAGCAAGTAAAGGGGGAGAAAAAGAATGATTCTAGCGCAAGCACTGCCGATACCAAATGATATTCAGCTCCCAATACCAGGTGATATGGGCTTGCTAACGTTTTTGTTGGTTGTCACGTTTTTATTGCATATTGTGTTTGTTAATATCACGATTTCATTGGCCACAGGAGCGGTCATTTTAGAAGCGGTTGGGATCAAAAAACAAAGTACGCTGTATGATCGTGTCGCTCAAATTTGTTCCTATCATGCGTCGATTCATAAAAGTATTGCTGTTGTTCTTGGCGTTGGTCCGATTTTATTAATAAGTGTTGTGTATACGCAATATTTTTATTCATCAACGGTCTTAATCGGTAAAGCATGGTTAAGTGTTATCTTACTATTAATCGTTGCTTTCCTGCTTTTGTACGCTTACAAATTCCTTTGGGAAAAGTTAGAAAATAAGAAAGTGCTGCATTGGATGATTGGCTTAGCGGCATGTTTAATTCTATTATTTGTTCCACTTATTTTTATCGTGAATGTGGTGTCGATGCTTTATCCAGAAAAGTGGATGGAATCAAGCGGCTTTTTCCATGGGTTATTTTATTACCCGCAAGTTTGGCAAAGATATGCCCACTTTATGTTATCGAGCTTTGCTGCAGGTGGATTGTATCTCTATCTTTTCTATACATGGAAATATCGCCGGAAGAAAAAACAAGAGCCGAACTATCAGGAAAAGACAGCCGATCATCGTATAAGAAAGATTGGCATTAAAGCGACATTTTGGTTTACGCTTTGTCAATTTATCGCTGGAACGCTTGTATTATTTTCGTTGGAGCAAGAGGTGATGCTGCTTTATATGGGGGGCCATGCATTAACGACTGGGTTGTTAGTCGGGTCCATTATTGTAACATTCGTTTTATTAGGCTTTTTATACCTCGCAGATAAAAAAGATTCCTATCGTGCATTCATGGGAGCGGTCGTTTCATTTATCATCATTCTAGGGATGATGGGGTGGATGAGGCATGAAGTGCGGGAAGCGTACCTGCAGCCTCATATCGAAGACCATCCGCGAACGCTAGAAACGCCAACGAATAAATGAATGAAAGGGTCGGAGCTGATTCCGACCCTTTTTGTTTGGGTTTTATTTGTTACAGCTCTCTATTTCGTACTAATTGGAAAAAATCTTCAGCAGGGAGCGGCTTGCTGATGTAATATCCTTGCACTTGTTGACAGTGAAGCTGTTTTAAAAACTCCATTTGTTCTTCTGTCTCTACTCCTTCAGCGATGAGTTCTAGTCCTAAGTGTTTGCCCATAGAGAGAATCGTTTCCACGATGGCTTCGCTGCTTTTTTCGATAAATAAACGCTGAATGAAGGATTGGTCAATTTTTAATCGATCGACTGGGAATTGATGTAGGTAACTTAATGAACTATAGCCCGTTCCAAAATCATCAACGGCAATTTGGACGCCAAGACTTTTTAATTTATGTAATTTCTTTAATGCGAGCTCGATGTTTAACGTCATACTTTCTGTAATTTCTAATTCTAACTGATCTGGTTGTAAGTTACATGACTCTAGTGCATGAGAAACAATTTTTGTTAAATCATTTTGGAAAAACTGTCTTAATGATAGATTGACAGAAATCCTCATAGTTGGAAGGCCTTCATCTAGCCACTGTCGGAGCTGTCTGCAAGCTTCCTCAATCACCCATGTACCGATCGGGAGAATCAGCCCTGTATGCTCCGCTAATGGAATAAAGGTCGCAGGAGAAATCATTCCTTTTTCGGGATGTTCCCAACGAATTAATGCCTCAGCTCCAACTAATTTTCCCGTTTGAAGATCGATCTGTGGCTGATAATATAACGATAGCTGCTTGCGCTCAATCGCTTGACTTAAGTCGTGCTCAAGCACTAATTGCTCATAAGCTTTTTGTTCCATATCGGATTTATAAATAGCGATGGAACGGTTGTTTTTCCTTGCTTCACTAATGGCCATTATCGCTTGATTTAATATTTGTTCCGTATCCGTTGCTTTCATTGAAACGGTCACACCTACTGTGACGGTTATTCGCATCTTCAATCCTTTAGAGATCATCGGCGTTTGAAATAGATTAACAATTTTGTAGGCAAGGCGTTCCATTTTTTGACGGTCTTGTGTGTCGCATTCATCACAAAGGATGGCAAATTCATCTCCAGTTAGCCGAACAACAGTCGCGTCGTGCTCAGAAACTAAAGTTTTTAACCTCTCTGATGCTTCAATTAAGAATAAGTCACCGATTTGTCTCCCTAATGATTCATTAATATGTTTAAATCGATTTAAGTTAATGACAAATAAACAAAAGGTATGCCCGGATTCTATTCGGTCAGAAAGCTGCTTTTTTAAATAAAACCGGTTTGGCAAGCCAGTCAGTTCATCATAATAAGCTAAGAAATTGACTTTATGTTGTGCTTCTATTTGTTCGGTCATATCAGTAATGGAATGAATAATCTGAATGATTTCCTGTTTTTCATCAAAAATAGGGGCGGCGTTAATCGATAAGATTCGATATTGTCCATCTAGTTGTTCTAATTTGTATATAACATCGTAAACGGATTTCCCAGTAGATTTTACTTGATGAATCGCTTGCTTATGTTCAGGGTAGGGCTTTCCAGCCAACGTTTTGAATCGACTCGGATGAATTTGATCATAACTAAAAATACCTAATATTTTTTTTGCCGCATCGTTGACAAATAGCTGCTTTCCTTCTGTATCCGTAATTGTAATCCCAGTAGGCACCATATTTACGATCGTATTTAAACGGTGTTTGCTTTTCTCTAATGCTTTTTGAATTTGCTTTTGTTCTAAATATGGACTTTCAATTGTTGTAATATAAATTCCTTTAAGGAAGAAGTAGTAACTTGTCATTTTAAATAAATGGCCAAGCAGATTCATCCAATCGTACACATGATTATATAAAGTAAAAAGCAATTCACTAAACAAGCTTAAACTTAAAGCGATAATGAGAGGAAAGTATTCTTTTTTCTTATCTTTAGGGTGTCGTTTAAAGATAAATATGATCGTGCATAAAAATAGGAAGCAAATAAAGTATTCTATTCCTCTTTTTAATGGGGTTAGCCCGACTCCTTCTATAATTAAAAGAGGCAGCTTTTCAGAAGATGTTATAATCACAAAGCTAATAACTAAGGAATATAAAACAAATATTAAAAAAGTATAATTCCGGAAATTCTTATTGATTCTCTTATCCTCTTGCGAAAAAATGGTTAATAGTGAGATGGCAAGGGTAAAGCGAGAAATTAACCAAAACCAAGTCGCGTTATGACTTGAGCTTTCGATCAGGAAAAATGGCATCCCTTCATAAGTCAGCACATGGAATAAATCAAAAAGACCAATGCTTAAAAATGCGGCAGAAATAAATAAACGATGCCTTGATAAAGTGTGAGGGAAAATCAGCCAACCTTGCAATGAAATAGAAAAGGCAATAGCTATACTTAAAAGTTCAAGTGCCATATGAAAAGAAAGAAAACTATTGACAATGAAAAAATTTTGATTCGTCTTACTTAATTGATACAAAATGACAATTGACAATAAACCGCCCATTAGTAGGATAATTGAACGAATTGCCTGTTTTCGGCTCATTATGCTAGCTCCTATATACAGTGTTATTTTGTTTAATAATGAAGAATTTTCTATTTTTAACATAGTACAAAAGTCAGTATCTTGTCAAACGGTGTCGTCCGGTTTTTTGGGATATTTTATGGAAAATATAAGGCTAATATAATGGGCATCTCTAACTTTTGGTCAAGGGATTGCGAAAACGTCAAAAGTTTTTCATAATGGAACTATACACTACAATAGCTAAGGCTGTTGTTTAATTAAAGGAGCCGTTATGACAACTACATTTTCCACTTTAAATACAATGAAACCATTTTTGCAAGAGGCTTGGGAGAAGGCAGGATTTTCAGAGCCGACACCGATTCAGGAAAAGGCCGTTCCTCTCATGTTGGACGGTCGTGACGTGTTGGCTGAATCCCCAACAGGAACAGGGAAGACGCTTGCTTATTTATTGCCGTTACTTGAAAAGATCAATCCAGACAAAAAGGCTGTACAGGCAGTCATCTTAGCATCTTCTCGAGAATTAATTATGCAAATTTCCGATGAGATTCGCGCATGGGGCGGAGGAATTTCTAGCGCGGCTTTTATCGGAGGAGCAAATATTAAACGCCAAGTTGAAAAATTGAAAAAACAACCGCAAGTTGTGGCTGGAACACCAGGGCGAATTCAAGAATTAATTCAAATGAAGAAGCTGAAAATGCATGAAGTGAAGTTGATCGTGCTGGATGAAGGGGATCAGTTATTAGTACCAGAGCATATTAAAAATTTAGAAGCGATTATTAAATCGACGATGAAGGATCGCCAGCTTGTTCTTTTCTCAGCAACAATGCCAGCTCAAACGGAAGCGACAGCCAAACAGTGGATGAAGGAAGCGGAAGTGATCAAGGTAACGAAAGCTGAAATGCCTGCTTCGAAAGTTGAGCATTTATACTTCGTCTGTGACCGTCGCGATAAACAAGTGATGGTCGAACGGATCATGCGCGGTTTTGAACCGGAGCGCATCCTTGCATTTATCAATGATATTGGCGAAGTGAATGCCTTTTCTTCTAAATTAGACTATAACGGATTTGCCAATGGAATTTTGCATAGTGATTTAAACAAGCAAGAAAGAGAGCGGGCCTTAAAGCAATTTCGCGCGGGTAAGTTACCATTACTATTCGCAACAGACGTCGCCGCAAGAGGGCTAGATATTAAAGGACTCACTCATGTTTTACACTTTGATATGCCAAAGAACTCGACACAATATACGCACCGCGCAGGTCGTACCGGTCGTTCAGGCGCAGAAGGAACCGTCATCTCACTCGTCACAGAAAGAGAAGAACGTGAACTGAAAAAAATAGCCAGAGAACTCGGCATAGAACTCAAGAAAAAACAATTCTACAAAGGAAAACCTGTCGATGCTAGCGGGAGAAAATAAAATACGGTAATAAAAAATCGCCCTCCTTTTAAAAAAGGATGGGCGATTTTTATTCGGCCTTCGCGGAAGGAATTTGGTCATTCTACCAATTAATTGATCAACGGTTGAATATCCAATCTTTTGCTACGTTCACTCGTGATGATTTCGCCGTGTGTTAGGGGAATAGGGTGTGTAAATAGCGGGCCGTCATAAACGAATGTATGAAATTCGCCATGCTCACCCATCGGACAAAGAGTTTGCGATTGAATGTCTACATAAAAGTCTTCATTTAACTGTCTGCCAAGCCAAGTATCATCTAAGACATCGAGACGAATGCGGATGACAACGGCTTTATAACCTGACTCGATAAAATTTTGTAGCAACTGTAAGCTGTCTTCTTCTTTGCTCCACAATGGATAAAGAGCAGGTAATCCGACCGCATCGGCTACATTTTCACCCCACTCGCGATGGCCATCTAAATAAATATCACCAAAGGCAATGCCTTCAAGTTGAAATTGTTCTTTTAACTGAGCGAGATCCTCAATAAATGTCTCGGTATAGCGATCGAGCGAACAGCGGACGAAGTGAAGGGGGAGGGAGAGAGCTTCGCTTTGAAGCTCAATCAATTCCGTCTTCTCGTCATGACCAAAGGTTCGGCCGATTTCTTTCGGTACAGTGGTGAGGAGGCAGGCAACTTCATAGCCTTGCTTCACTAATAAATCGAAGGCCATGCAGCTATCTTTGCCGCCACTCCATGACAAAGCTACTCGCTTTCCCATACAGTCACTCCCTTATTAAAATACTTTCGTCGTCCAAGACTCACAGTTCCATACTTCTGTTGCGACTTCTTGGTAGAAGTCAGGCTCATGGGAGATAAGCAAAATGCTGCCTTTATACGCTTTTAATGCTCGTTTAAGTTCATCTTTTGCATCGACATCTAAGTGGTTTGTTGGCTCATCTAGCACTAAGATATTTGTTTCTTGATTGATCAATTTACAAAGTCGTACCTTCGCTTTTTCGCCACCGCTTAGAACGCTTACTTTGCTTTCAATATGCTTGGTGGTTAATCCGCATTTCGCTAAAGCCGCGCGCACTTCATATTGAGTAAATGAAGGGAACTCTGACCAGACTTCTTCAATACAAGTGTTGTTATTAGTCGATTTCACTTCTTGCTCGAAATAGCCGATTTGCAAATGTTCACCGCGTTCGACTTGACCAGACACCGGTTTGATTTCGCCAAGAATACTGCGTAAAAGCGTCGTTTTCCCAATCCCATTAGCTCCTGTTAGTGCAATTTTTTGCCCGCGTTCCATGCGTAAATTCAAAGGCTTTGAGAGTGGCTCGTTGTAACCGATCACTAAATCCTTCGTTTCAAAAATTAACTTGCCGGATGTACGTCCTTCTTTAAAATGAAATTCTGGTTTTGGACGTTCCGAAGCGAGTTCGATCACGTCCATTTTATCGAGCTTTTTCTGGCGGGACATCGCCATATTTCTCGTTGATACCCTCGCTTTATTACGCGCGACGAAATCCTTTAAGTCAGAAATTTCCTGCTGTTGCTTTTTATAAGCGGCTTCTAGCTGTTGCTTTTTCATCTCGTAAACTTTCAAAAACTCATCGTATGTGCCAGCGTAGCGGTTCAGCTCTTGATTTTCCATATGATAAATTAAGTTAATGACGCTATTTAAAAATGGAATGTCATGAGAAATTAAAATGAAGGCATTTTCATATTCTTGCAAGTAGCGTTTTAACCATTCAATATGCTGCTCATCTAAATAGTTTGTCGGCTCATCCAGTAATAAAATGTCAGGTTTTTCAAGCAGAAGCTTTGCAAGCAATACCTTTGTCCGCTGTCCGCCGCTCAAGTCGTGAACATCACGATCAAGTCCAATCTCATCCAAGCCAAGTCCGCGAGCAATTTCCTCTACCTTCGCATCAATAATATAAAAATCATTATTTGTAAGCATATCTTGCAGGGTGCCTGTTTCTTCGAGCAGTTTTTCTAATTCTTCCGGGGATACTTCGCCCATTTTTCCGAACAGCTCATTCATCTCTGTTTCTAAATCAAATAAGTATTGGAAGGCTGTCTTTAATACGTCACGAATCGTCATCCCTTTTTCTAAAACAGCATGCTGATCTAAATAGCCGACCCGGACATTTTTTGACCAAGTGACTTTTCCTTCATCCGGCTGAAGCTGTCCGGTAATGATATTCATGAATGTTGACTTACCTTCACCATTCGCTCCAATTAATCCGATATGCTCGCCTTTAAGTAAGCGAAATGACACATTATTAAAAATGGCCCGGTCACCAAAGCCGTGGCTTAATTGATTGACAGTTAAAATACTCATAATAAAACCCTCTCATTCGTAATCATTTCTTTTCTCATTTTACTACATAATAAGAGAGGAAAGCGAAGGGAAAGTAAAAACCCGACTTCCAATAGGAGGTCGGGTCAGTCCGTTCAATTACAGGCGTTTAGAGCCGATATATTTTTTCGTCCAATAAGAGTTGCTTACTTTATCAATTCTTACACCTTTAGAAGCAGAGTGGATAAATTGATTATTTCCTATGTAAATTCCAACATGAGATGGGCCTTTTTTATAAGTACTGAAGTACATTAAGTCTCCCGGTTGCATTTTTGATTTAGACACCTTTGTACCTTTTGAGTACATTTGAGAAGTTGTACGAGGAAGAGAAACGCCATTTTTCTTATGTGTGTACTGGATGAAACCAGAGCAATCGAATCCTTTTGGTGTTGTACCGCCCCATTTATATGGTGTTCCGATATGTTTCTTTGCTTCTTTAATGACGTTCTGTTTTGAGTATGATGCTGCATCTGCTGATTGTGCCGGTAAAAGTAAACTTACGCTTAATAGTAAAGAACTGAATACTACTGTCAATAATTTTTTCATTTGATTTACCTAAATTCCTTTCTCCTATTATTGATTATGTATGTTGTCGGATTGTTTATGTGGTTAATTTTTCTTCTGTAGCTAATATATCAGAGATTTGTCGTTTCATAGGTTACAGGTCGATTAAATAATATTAAGGAAATATTACATCGACATCATCTATGTGACATATAGATTGTCGAATTGGAAATGACCATCTATGTACTGGTATAATTAGTACATTGGATTTAGAAGTATAATATGAAATATATGACTATTAAACTATTTGATATAGGCGGTTGATTTAGTGAAAAAGTTTGTAATTACATATGAAATTTTTATGATTGTTTTAATCCTTATCTCAGTAGCCCTTGCTCTCATGGCTGATAAACAATTTGTGGTTTTTCAACAAACTATTTGGCTCATATTTGTAGTGGATTACTTTGTTCGTTTTGCACGAGCAGAAAACAAGTGGCACTATGTAAAGAAACATCCCTTAGAGTTAGTAGCTATAATCCCTTTCGATTCCCTTTTAAGAGCAGCTAGACTCGTCCGTATATTTAAAGTTCTTCAATTGCTTGGCATCAGTTCTCGTTATTTAAAACCTTTTTATGCGGTGTTAAAAACGAATGGATTAGACAAAGCTTTCAAGTATAGTGTCGCAATGTTATTTGTCATACCAATACCGATTGCTATAGTTGAACCGGCGATTGAAACCTACGCTGAAGCGTTGTGGTGGGGTTTGATTACAATAACTACAGTTGGATATGGAGATATTGCTCCTGTTACCGTATTAGGTCGATTACTGGCTGCTGTATTACTAATGGTAGGGATTGTGATTATCGGTATATTCACATCTGCAGTTACTAATTATTTTAGTAATAAACCTAAAGATTCTCGAGATAAGCAAGTCATGAAAATAATTCAGTCGATTGATGAGATTGAAGACATAACAAAAGAGGATATTGAGTTGATCCAGTTATTCTTGAAAAGGAAATTATGAAGAGAGCCTTTTAAGCCTTCAGTTTTGAAGGCTTTTTATTTTTTTGAGGTGTATCCCCTAGATGGACTAAACAACCCGACTTCCTTTTGGAAGCCGGGTTGTTATCAACTATTAATCTGTTAGGCGTTTAGAGCCTAAATATTTTTTCGACCAGTAAGAGTTGCTTACTTTATCAATACGTACACCTTTAGAAGCAGAGTGGATAAACTCGTTATTTCCTAAATAAATACCAACATGGGAAGCACCTTTTTTATATGTACTAAAGAAAATTAAATCTCCAGGTTCCATTTTTGATTTAGAAACCTTTACGCCTTTTGTATACATTTGAGCAGCTGTACGAGGAAGAGAGACGCCATTTTTCTTATGTGTGTATTGGATGAAACCAGAGCAATCAAATCCTGCTGGTGTTGTTCCACCCCATTTGTATGGTGTTCCGATATGTTTCTTTGCTTCTGTTATAACATTTTCTTTTGAATAGGCTGCATCTGCTGATTGTGTTGGTAAAAGTAAACTGATACTTAATAGTAAAGAACTGAATGCTAATGTTAGAAATTTTTTCACTTGATTCACCTTAGTTTCCTTTCCCTTATCGTTTCGTTTATATATTCTGTCTGATTATGTATGTGGTTAATTTTTCTTCTGTAGCTAATATATCAGAAAGTTGTCGTTTCATAGGTTACAGTTCCTTTAAAAAATATTACAGGAATATTACAAAGTTGTTATATATCAGTTTTTGTCTGTTTTAAATGATTGGGGATAAAGTGAAACTTCAATCAGTGGGGGTTTCCTTCATCCTCACTGATAAAAGAAGAACAAAGGCTAAAGTCGCAACGTCCTGTTGCAACACCTTTGTAACCTGCATCGTGCAGGCCCGAACGGATCGGGCGTTTACGGGCTGTTGATCCCCCACCTACACGGCTACGCTCCTTCTGCCATGTTGAGGTGGAGGTCTTACAGCCCGTTAATGCGGGATAAATGAAAAAATTTTGTAATAGTTTTGTTATCGATGAAGGGGAAAGTAGGGAGAAAAGGGAACTATATGCATGAAAGAGAAATTGGCATGTGAGGTAAGGAGGGCTAAGAAATGGAAGATACAAGCTTCGCCATTCATCCTGATCGAGAAAAGGACACGGATGAAGGGAAATTCTATGACATTGGCAATGTGAGAAAATGGCAGGAAGAAGCGGATGGTGTGCACTTTATTTGTCAGAATGGTTATGTCGTTGTGCAGTTTTATTGTCAAGAGATGATCCGTGTCACAATGAATCCAACGGGCGTTCCGATGATGGAGCAAAGCTTTGCGGTCGCCATGAAAAAAGAACAAGTACCATTTGAAGTAAGGGAATCAGCGGATGCGGTGTACATAACAGGTGAAAAACTAACGGCAAAAATCACTCTTACACCGTTTCGACTTCTTGTAACAGAGGCAAATGGACGCACGCTCCTTAATGAAGGGGAGCGAGGGATGGCAAGTCGTCGCACAGGTGAAGTGATTTGCTTTAAAGACATGGAAGAGGCCGATCATTTTTACGGGTTTGGGGAAAAAACGAGTTTCCTAGATAAGCGTGGCGAAAAGATGACAATGTGGAATTCCGATGTGTTCGCTCCGCATAATCCAGAAGTGGACGCCCTTTATCAATCGATTCCTTTTTTCGTGACGATTCGAAACGGACAAGCCCATGGTGTATTTTTTGATAATACCTTTCAAACGGTGTTTGACTTGAAGCAAGAAGCTCATCGTTATTCGTTTTCAGCTGCTGGAGGCGAGCTTGATTATTACGTGATCGCTGGCCCTTCTCCAAAAGATGTCGTCAGCCAATATACAAGGTTGACAGGCAAAATGGCATTGCCACCGAAATGGGCACTCGGTTACCATCAATCGCGCTACAGCTATAAAACGGAAGCTGAAGTTCATGAGCTCGTGCACACTTTTCAAGAAAAGGAGATTCCACTGGATGCTATTTATTTAGATATTCATTATATGGAAGGCTATCGGGTATTTACATTTAATCGCGACCGTTTTCCGAATCCGGCGAAGCTTATTGACGAGTTAAAAGCAGCGGGCATTCATGTTGTGCCGATTGTCGACCCAGGGGTGAAAAGAGACCCAGAATATCCCGTGTATTTAGAAGGGATACAAGCGGGACACTTTTGCCAATATGCAGAAGGCGATGTGTACTTTGGAGACGTTTGGCCAGGGGAAAGTGCTTTTCCTGATTTCACAAATCAAGATGTGCGTGAGTGGTGGGGGGAGTGGCAAAAATTTTACACCGATCTCGGAGTGGAAGGCATTTGGAATGATATGAATGAGCCAGCCGTATTCAATGAAACGAAAACGATGGATTTGGCAGTGTGGCATGACAATGATGGCTATCCGAAGACGCATCGTGAGCTTCATAACGTATACGGCTTATTGATGGGGGAAGCGACGTATAGTGGATTGAAAAAATTACTAAACGGAAAACGGCCATTTGTGTTAACGCGGGCAGGATTTGCTGGTGTGCAGCGGTATGCAACGGTATGGACAGGGGATAATCGCAGTTTCTGGGAGCATTTGCAAATGTCGATGCCGATGTGCCTGAATCTTGGGATGTCTGGTGTACCCTTTTCTGGGGCGGACGTTGGCGGGTTTGCTCATGATGCGAATGCTGACTTACTCGTTCGTTGGACGCAGCTCGGTACTTTTATGCCTTACTTTCGTAACCATTCTAATTTAGATACGGTCCATCAAGAGCCATGGTCCTTTGGGGAAGAAGCAGAAGCTATTATCAAAAAATATATTCAGCTTCGCTATCGCTGGTTGCCTCACTTTTACACATTGTTTCATGAGGCAAGCGTCACCGGTGTGCCTGTTATGCGGCCACTTGTGATGGAATATCCTGAGGATGCTAACACATTTAATTTAGCCGATCAATTTTTAATCGGTGAAAATATTTTAGTTGCTCCGATCACGACACCTACGACATATCATCGAGTCGTCTACTTACCAGAAGGAGAATGGATCGATTATTGGACGGATCAACAAATCATTGGAGGCAGGCATATTTTAGTCGCAGCTAAATGGGATCAGTTGCCGTTGTTTATTAAAGTGGGAACGATCCTTCCGCAAGCTGAAACATTCAAGCCAGTCGATAACATAAGTATTCATGTATACCCTAGCGACAAAGTATGCGAATACACATTATACGATGACGACGGTGAGACATTTGCTTATCAGGCAGGTGACTATTTTCAACTACACATTAAAGCATGGAAACAAGATGAAGCTGTGTACATTGAAACAGAAGAGATACACGGAGCGTTTCAACCTGATTGGAAAGAAGTTTCGATTAACGTGCATGGACCAGTAAACAAAATAGTGATCAATGGGAAAGAGCAATAACGTCAAAGAAACAAGCAGAAAGTCGAAGAAAAGCTTACGAAGGTCAAAGAAACAAGCAGAAAGTCAAAGAAAAGCTTATGAAGGTCGAAGAAACAAGCAGAAAGTCGAAGAAAAGCTTACGAAGGTCAAAGAAGCGAGCAGAAAGTCGAAGAAAAGCTTACGAAGGTCAAAGAAACAAGCAGAAAGTCAAAGAAAAGCTTACGAAGGTCAAAGAAGCGAGTAGAAAGTCGAAGAAAAGCTTACGAAGGTCAAAGAAACAAGCAGAAAGTCAAAGAAAAGCTTATGAAGGTCGAAGAAGCGAGTAGAAAGTCGAAGAAAAGCTTACGAAGGTTAAAGAAATGTCCAGAAAGTCAGTATTCACGGATTTTCTGGACAGACTTTTCACTTATTTCTTCACCAATGTTTCTAAAATGGCATCCCCGTTTTTGGACACACGGACGAGGGCGTAATTTTTGTCTTCCCATTTTTGTCCGGTGTTTTCCGGAATGAAAAAGTGTTCAATTCCAAGGTCGAGGGTACCGTATTTGCTTTTTCCTTGAAGGGTTACTTTTTCTTCATTTACAACAGCGGGTTGATTGGCGGAAACAAAGGTTTTCGGTTTGTAAATCGGCACTTGTTTTCCGTTGACAAGAACGCTGTCAGTCGATTTTTCTAAAATGACATGAACTTTGCCTTCAAGAGGGTCTTGTTTATCAAAAAATTTAGTATGCATTTCATAATTCAGCTGTACGTAATCTCCTTGTAGTAAAGAGCGAGGATCGAGCGGCTCTAATTTTAAGGCGACAAGCTGCCCATGTTGGAGAAGCTGTTCTTTTTGCCACGAAGTAAAGCCAATAAAGGCTAACTGTAATACAAAGATGGCGATGACAGGCTTCCAACGCCACTCTAAAATATTGCGAAATTTCTCAGTATGCTTCCGGCCCCAAATGAGGAAGAGAAGGAAGAAAATCGCACTTAAAATAAATAGAGCGAGCGATTTATGGAGAAGATCCCATACATATTCGTAATACTTCCAAATGAGAAAGGCGGATAAAGCTACCCAAGTGGACCAGCGATACATTCGCGATTCGATTCTTGGCTGAAACAAGTGAATAGAAAGATACGCAATGAACACTAGATGATAAATGACAGCTAATATTATCGAGAGATCATCACTAAACGTTAAATATAGGAAGTGAACGAGCGATAAAAGATAACTAAGTAATCCTAAAGGTGTTTTTTTGAATTTGAAAAAGACTGCTGCATTCAAGAGGCCGAGCACGAGCAAGCTCACGTGCAACCATTGCCAATTCAGACCGTAAGTAGTAATTGTCATGGTGATCGCAACTATTACTCCAACATTCAAAGCAAAGTAATACAACAATGAATCTTTCTTCTGAAATAAAACCATCGTCATGACAGCAAAAACGATCACGATCAGCCAAAATGTCCATGTTTCATTCATCATAAAGGCAAACGGGAACAAGAAAATCATTCCGGTCACTTGCAATGTGAGACGAACGACGATAAACGATGTCTTCTTGACCGCTAGCCCACCACTTATACAAATGATCCCAAGAAACAAGAATCCATACTTCATTTCGTCCATCAAGCCGAAAGCTAAAAAGATGAATGAACTAAGGGAAGCAAGTGCAACGATTGTTCCTAAAAAGGATAGAATCCCCACAAAAAATTGATACGTGTAGCGCGACCATTTTTGATCCGTTTCTTCGGCATTCTTCTTTAATTTTTGGAGGAAATAAATACTGAAGGCAAATAGGGCGATTAACAATAAAAAGCCGATATAAAATAATGCTTCCCCAAACATAATTAAGAAGATGAAAAACACATTGTAGACGACATAAAATCCAAAGAACAGTAAATGAACGGCCATTTCAACTGGATGCTGTTTTCGTTCTCGCTCAAACTTCCGCCAAAATAAAATGATTAGGGCAATATACACAACATGAAAAAGTACAAATAGCAGGGAAGTTGAGCGGAATTCAGTAAATATATCGTAAAGAGAATGTTTATTTAACAAGAAAACCGCACAATACTGGGTGATTATTAACGTGACAAAAGCGAGTTTTTCACGGCCAACTTTTTTCAATAAAAAGAACAATCCGAGATGCAGGAAGATCAATCCTACATAAATGCCGAGCTCCTCCCAATCGCTATAGTCGAGCCACATACCAGTTGGATGAATTTTTTGCCAAATGGTTAACTCAAACAATAGCAAGGAAAGCCAATAAAATGGCTCGTATTTTGTCAAAACAGCCAACGCTAACACAGGAATGAGCCAAATGAAAAATAATAAGTAGGAATCGGCGTGGGAATTATACATTTGCCCGATGAGTGCCACACTCACGCCAAAAGCAATGGCAGCGGCAAATAGCCACCAGTTGCTTAAATACTGAAAGGTACGGCTTCGTTTGTACAAGGCGGAAGCTGCGTAGCTGACCACGATTAAGGCCAGGCTTAATACAATTTTCACTGGGCGATCAAGCATGGGCCAATTCGAAGCAAAAAAGTAAATCACACCAGCTAGGAGAAAAACTAAGCCAAGAAGATAAGGGATGTCTCCACGTTTATTGAAAATCATAAAAATAACCTCCTCTCTACCTTTACTATAATAGAAAACAATCTATAAGTGGAATTTATTTTGAGGACGCCTTTTCCCTCTTAAATATTTTATTCCTGTGGGTGTTTATTCTTGCCAGTTCGTAAAAAAGTTTGCGGTGTTGTCATGACTTCTTTATGTTGTGGGCAGCAGTGGATTCTAAAAAAATATCCGGTGGGAGAATATTTGGCTCCCACCGGATGTGAAAAGATGATTTATCCCGCATTAACGGGCTGTAAGACCCTCACGGATTTATAGTAATCCAATCCATTTCCAATACGTCATACTAAACAACATAACGAGTAAGTATGCGGCAATTGTGAGCGGAATTCCCGCTTTTAAAAAGTCTTTCACTGTAAATGTTCCTGTTCCGTAAGCTAGCATATTTTGCGGAGCGCTCACAGGCAGCAAGAAACCGAAACTAATGACAAATTGTTGAATTAAAACAAACCCAGCTTCATTCACATCGACATTTAATGTAGTAACGAGAGTGATGACGATCGGTATTAACGCTGAAGCCAAGCTGGTGGCACTGGCAAAGCCAAGATGAATCAAAATATTGAACAAAGTTAAGATGGCGATGATACTTAATAATGGCATCGAATCTAGACCAAGTGCACTAAACACCTTACTAGAAAGCCAAGCTGCACCTTCTGTTTCTAGCAATACTCCACCGAGTGAGATTCCAACGGCAAAGA
This sequence comes from Bacillus sp. FJAT-52991, assembly GCF_037201805.1. Classification (GTDB taxonomy): domain Bacteria; phylum Bacillota; class Bacilli; order Bacillales; family Domibacillaceae; genus Bacillus_CE; species Bacillus_CE kandeliae. The sequence goes on from NZ_CP147404.1 coordinate 709,913, forward strand.
CAATGATTGTTCCCCATGGAATTTGTTTTTCAACTGTTTTCCAATCGAATACACCAATTTTCGGTGTAAGTAAAATCGCAACGGCAATTAATGTTACTGTTGATGTATCAAAAGGATGAAGGATTTCCTCTGTCGACCATAAAAATAACAAGGCGATTGAAATGAAAATCAATCTTTTTTCGGGAGCTGTCAATGGACCTAGCTCTTGCAGCTGCCTTTTTACAAGGATATCTCCATTCGTAATTTCACTCGTTTCTGGACGAATAACACGAATCATAATAAAGAACAGAAGAATCGACATAATGATGGACCATGGACCTGCGTACAGTAGCCATTCACTCCAAGAAACCGATTCGCCAAATGCTTTTTCCATAAACTCTAGCCCAATCATGTTTTGAGCTGCAGCCGTTTTAATACCTACATTCCAAATGGAAACGGCTTGCACAGAGGTAATCACAAGTAAAGCAGCAAGACGACTTTCTTTTGCTAGACCAAATGCTGCAACCATTCCAAGTAAAATTGGGATGACCGCTCCGGCACGAGCTGTGGCACTCGGCACGAAGAAAGCAAGGACAATACTGACTAAAATGGCACCGATCACAATATTATTCGTTTTCGGGCCCACTTTGGATAAAATGAATAAAGCCAATCGTTTATGAAAGTTTGTTGCTTGCATCGCTGCAGCTAAAAACAAGGCTCCCGCTACAAGCGCCACTGCAGAAGAACTAAATCCAGATAAAGCTAGTTTTAACGCATTTCCTGTTCCAAGCGGAGTAGAAGGATCTTCTATACTTGGAGCCAATCCGAGTAAAACTGAAATTAATCCAATAATCATAAAGGCACTCACTGGGTACGAAACAGCTTCCGTCACCCAAAGAATGACGGCAAAAGCGAGGATCGCAAGTGCTCTTTGTCCAGACTCAGGTAAGTCGGCAGGTGTTGGCAATAATAAAATCGTGATTAGAGCGAGAAAAGCGAGACAAAGCCAAAGCCAATTCAAGTTCTTCTTATCGACTGAAGTTTTCATGATGTTTCCTCCTCCTAAGTATGTATTCACTTCTTTTATAAACGTAAATGATGAAGAAAAAACTATTTTAGAAAAATATTCACCGATTCTTTACAAAGAAGCAAATAATTTTTGACATATGTTTAGTAAGGGTTGATTTTCGGGATCTTTTATAGGAGGAAAAGATTATATGTTTGAGTCTTGTACTAGCAAAAGAGTCCTAGATCATAAAAAAATAACGTTCGAGAAAATTCGAACGTTATTTTCATCAAATTAATTTGGCTTTTTTGCAACGTTTAGTCGTTCATTTCCCATAAAGAATACGGCTACAGCGGAAAAAGCAATGGGAATAAGAGCCCATAGAAAAGTGGTAGAGATGGAATAAGACATCGCATCTACGATCACATTTAACACTTCTTTTGGGATCATCGCTCGTTGCTCAGGTTGAAAGATGCTTTGTAAATTATCAGCTGAACCAAAATCACCTGCACCTTGTCCACCGATGGAAGCTAGTTTTTCGTTGAGCTTGCTTGTAAATAGCTTTGTTTGGATCGACCCAAAGACGGTAATTCCGATCGCTAATCCTAAGGAACGAAAGAACGCGTTTGTGGAGTTAGCGGACCCGCGATACTTGTACTCCATCTTATGAATCGATGCGGATGGAAGAAGAGAAAAGGAAAATCCAACGCCAAAACCAACTAATATCATATACATGGTCAAAGCGAGGCGTGATGTATCAGGATTGATAGTACTCATTAACGTCATGCCCACCGCATATGAAGTAATCGAGATCGTCATAATGGTGCGATACGGTAGCTTCGTTTGTGTAACCCCAGCAATACCTGATCCTACAACAGAACCAAGCAGCATCGGCATTAAAATAACTCCAGCATTTGTCGCTGAACCACCATACACCGCTTGTACGAAAATGGGAATGAAAATGGTCAACGCAACAAAGGTAGCTCCGTATAAAAAGGCTAACACTTGTGCAGAAGCAAATAATCGATTTTTAAACATCCAAAACGAAATAATCGGTTCCTTCGCTTTCGTTTCCACCCACAAAAAGAGAATGAAAAGCAATCCAGAAATCGTAAATAACGAGATGATTTGCCAAGAGTCCCAAGCGAATTCTTTCCCGCCAAGCTCAAGGGCAAACATGAAGCTGACGACGGACGTGACGAGCGTAATCGCTCCAAACCAATCGATCGACTGCTTTGTATGATTGGGTGACTCTTGATAAAACTTGACGATCAAGAATAATGACACAATGCCAATAGGAATATTGACATAAAATACCCAATGCCAGCTAATAGAATCGGTAATCCATGCACCTAATAATGGACCAATGACGCTTGAAGCGCCAAAAACAGCACCAATCAATCCGGTCATTTTTCCGCGCTGCTCCGGAGGAAAGATATCTAATACAATCGTAAAGGCAATCGGCAACAACGCACCTCCGCCAATCCCTTGTATAGCGCGATACATCGCCAATTGTGGAATCGATTGCGCCACGCCACAAAGAGCCGAGCCAATTAAAAACACAACTAAACCAAATAAAAAGAATCGCTTTCTTCCATACATATCAGATAATTTCCCGAAAATCGGCATCCCAGCAAGCACAGCGACCGCATAAGCCGACGTGATCCAAGCGTAGCTTTCGACACCACCTAAATCAGCTAAAATGGATCCTAAAGCCGTCGCCACAATCGTATTGTCCATTGAAGACATGAAGATTCCTAAAAGTAGTCCCGCCAAGACAAGGCGTATATTTTTTTGCTCCCTCATAAGCAACATCTCCTTTTAAAAACATATTTTTTATTATTTTACCTATAATTTTTATTAATTGAAACTCTAAATGATCTCTGTTCTAAGTGGTGAAAACGCAGTTAAATCGTAAAGGTGTGAAAGACATTGTGATCGCGAACGATATAGACTTATCTCTATAAAAAGCTATTGCGCATAAATATTTTTTGCTATGAATCCTTATTAAATCAACAATGTCTAGACTTTTTATTGCACATAAAAAAACCTGCACATAATTAAAATTTGAAGTAATTATATGTGCAGGTTTAATTCTTTATTTGAATAATAGTCCTATCAATAACTGACTATTTATCTAATTTAAATCCTTTTAGCAAATCAGCAAATGCATTATTTAATGGCTCTGCCTCTTTTTCCTGCTGTTTTAAGTACTTTTGTACAGAGCGTTTATCCACTTTTCCACCAGATTCTTTTTTACGTCTTGCTTCAAAAGCAGATAGTTTCTCACGATATCCACATTTACATGTGAAGATTTGCCCTTCTCCTTCACCACGAAGTTCCATTTTCTTTTTACATTGTGGGCAGCGGGCATTGGTTACGCGTGCCACGTTCTTTTTATGACCGCATTCACGATCTTGGCAGACAAGCATTTTACCTTTCTTGCTGTTCACCTCTAACATCGGTTTCCCGCAGTCTGGGCAAGATTTTGTTGAGATATTATCGTGTTTATATTTTTTATCGCTTGCTTTAATTTCTGCCACAATTTCTTTTGTGTGTTCTTTCATTTCATTGATGAACACATCTTTTTTCAGTTTTCCTTTAGAAATCAGCTCAAGCTTTTGTTCCCAATCAGCTGTTGTCGCTGGCGATCTTAATTCTTCTGGTACTAAATCTAGCAGTTGACGACCTTTAGAAGTGATATAGATTTCTTTTCCACCACGTTTTTCGATTAGGAATGAATTGAATAATTTATCAATAATATCAGCACGAGTTGCAACTGTACCAAGTCCACCAGTTGATTTTAACGTATCGACAAGCTTCTTATCGTTTGTTTTCATGTACTTTGTAGGATTTTCCATTGCTGACAGTAAAGTTGCCTCTGTAAAGCGTGCAGGTGGCTTTGTTTGGCCTGATGTTTGAACAATTAGTTTTGTCTTTAATACATCGCCTTTTTCAATACTAGGTAATAGTTGCTCTTTTACATCGTCAGTTGATTCTTCATCATTGAACCGGTTTTTGTACACTTCTTTCCAACCGATATTCATTACTAATTTTCCTTTAGCAATGAATTTTTCATCACCAATTTTTGCTTGTACTGTTAACTGCTCGTACTCAAAAGCAGGGAATAATACAGCTAAGAAGCGTTTTACTACAAGATCATAAATTTTGCGTTCTTTATCTGTGAATGCTGAAAAATTCACATAGCCTTCTGTTGGAATGATCGCATGGTGATCACTTACTTTACTATCATCTACAAATGCTTTTGTCGCTTTGATAGGCTTATTCAACACTTTATTTGCTAGAGGCCGATATTCACCTATACCACATGCATTTAAACGCTCTGGAAGTGTGCTAACGATATCAGAAGATAAATAACGTGAGTCAGTACGAGGATAAGTTAACACTTTATGTTGTTCGTACAGTTTTTGCATGATGTTCAATGTTTCTTTAGCTGAATAACCAAAGATTTTATTCGCATCACGTTGTAACTCTGTTAAATCATATAAAGAAGGGGCAAATGTTTTTTTTGCTTTACGATCAATGGAAACAACACTCGCATCTTTACGTCCAAGCGATTTAACGATTGCATCGATTTTTTCTTTATTAAAGTTACGACTATTACCATTCGCATCTTGCCACGTTAATTTAAGTCCATCTGTTTGAGCTTCAATACCATAATACGTTTGAGGTTTGAAGTTTTTTATTTCATCTTCACGTGCTGCAACCATTGCAACTGTTGGTGTCTGTACACGACCACAATTTAGTTGAGCATTAAATTTAGTTGTTAGTGCACGAGTTGCGTTTAAACCGATATACCAGTCTGCCTCAGAACGTGCTACTGCCGAAGCATATAAGTTTTCATAAGCTTTACCAGGCTTTAAGTTATTGAATCCATCTTTAATCGCTTTATCTGTTACAGAGGAAATCCACAGACGTTTGATTGGCTTACGGACTTTTGCTTTATCAATAATCCAACGCGCAACTAATTCTCCTTCTCTCCCGGCATCAGTAGCTACAATTATTTCACTCACATCACTGCGATTTAACTGTGCTTTTACAGCATTAAACTGTTTTCCAGTTTGTTTCATAACCACTAATTTCATGCGTTCTGGAAGCATAGGAAGATCTTCTAGGTTCCATGTTTTATATTTATTATCGTATGCCTCTGGATCTGCTAACGTCACTAAATGTCCTAATGCCCAAGTGACGATGTACTTATTACCTTCTAAAAATCCATTGCCTTTCTTCGTACACTTCAATACATTCGCAATATCACGTGCAACGGAAGGTTTCTCAGCAATTACTACACTTTTTGCCATTTTTTTGAACTCCTTTACTAACGATGTACTGTCTAATATACCATAGTTTTAGGGCGGAAAATGTATAGGCACTCTTATTTAGTAGCAGTTGCTGCTTCTATATTTGAATAAAGCTTGATCCACTTGTAAATAGGCGTAGGAGATATTCTATGTTCCACTCCAAAATAAAACAGCTCTTGTGTTTTTTTACCAAAGCGGTCTATAATGATTTATTGAAAATTCGAAAATATAGGGGGTAAGAAAATGCCAATCAATATACCAAGACAACTTCCGGCAACAGAAATATTAGAGAAAGAGAATATTTTCGTGATGGATGTCGACCGCGCGCACAGTCAAGATATTCGTCCGTTAAATATTTTGATCTTAAATTTAATGCCGGAAAAAGAAAAAACAGAGGCCCAGCTGCTTCGTCTATTAGGAAATACCCCGCTTCAGGTGAATGTTTCCTTTTTATATACAGCCACTCATGAATCGAAAAATGTAAGCAAATCGCATTTAGAGCAATTTTACACGACATTTGAAGAGGTAAAGCATCGACGAATCGACGGAATGATTATTACTGGAGCGCCCGTGGAATTGATGGAATTCGAGGATGTGAATTACTGGAAAGAACTAGAAGGGATCATGGACTGGGCGAAAACAAATGTGACGTCCTCTCTCCATATTTGCTGGGGAGCTCAAGCATCACTATACCATCATTTTGGTATCGGTAAATTTGAGCTTCCAAAAAAATGTTCTGGTATTTACAAACATACGGTAATAGAGCCAACAGTTAAACTATTGCGAGGTTTTGATGACGAGTTTTATGCGCCGGTTTCTCGTTACACGGATGTCGAAGTCGAAGCAATTCTAGCTCATGAAGAACTGATGCTTCTGTCTTCTTCGGAGGAAGCAGGTCCGTTTCTTATCATGTCTAAAGATGAAAAACAAATCATGATTACTGGTCACTTGGAATACGACGTGCATACATTAGCGGAAGAATATAGTCGGGATGTAGCAAAGGGAATTGAGATTGACATGCCAAAAAATTATTTCCCAGACAATAATCCGACAAAGAAACCTGTAAACAAATGGCGTTCACACGCACATTTGCTGTTTTCCAACTGGTTAAACTACTATGTTTATCAAGAAACGCCATATGAGTGGGAATGAAAAAACCGGAGAGCGCTCTCCGGTTTTTTTTAATAAAACGATGGTCGACGATCTTCAAATACTGGGATTCGTTTACGGATTTCCTCTACTTTCTCCAAATCGATTTCCCCGACGAGCAATTGTTCAGCTTCACCGGCTTCAGCAATGATTTCTCCCCATGGATCAATGATCATGGAATGGCCAGCAAATACATTTTTCGGATCTGCTCCGCTTCGGTTACAGCCAATCACATACGCTTGGTTTTCAATGGCTCGAGCAATCAGCAATGTGCGCCAATGATCCACACGGGCGAGCGGCCATTCAGCAGGAATAAATAACACTTTTGCGCCAGCTAACACGTGCTTTCGAAGCCATTCAGGAAAGCGGATATCGTAGCAAATAAACGCGGCCATTGTTTCTCCTTCCAGTGAAAATAGCCCATCTTCATTACCTGCCTGTAAAAATTTCTCCTCTTCCATCAAGCGGAATAAGTGAAGTTTGCTATATTTCTTAACTAATTCACCCTGTTGATTAATAACGAGCAATGTATTTTCTACGCCGTCTTGTGTTTGATTCGCTACTGATCCTGCGATCAGATGCAGACGATGTTTTTTTGCCTGTTCGCTTAAAAAAGCAATCGCTTGAATTGCTTCCTGATCGGCAATTTCATCTAAGCGAGTTAAGTCATATCCTGTTGTCCACAATTCTGGCAATATCGCAAGCTCGCATCCTTGATCAGCTACTTGTTGTAGCCATTGCTCCGCTCGTTGATAATTGGTGGTCGGATCTCCAAAGGCGATATCCATTTGGAGACAAGCAATCTTCATTTTCACTTTCAACGCCTCATTTCTATCTGAAAATTCATTCTTTACAATCTTTATCTTTCGTTATAACATTATTTACTACAATTTAAAAGTGAGAGAAGTGATAGCATGAAAGATTTTGAGCAATCCAAATTGCTGCAAGCGTTGCCGGATCAGTTTTTTGCTAAGCTTGGACAAAAAGTGGCTGATGCGATGAAAGAAGGACGAGATGTGATTAATTTAGGGCAAGGAAGTCCTGATCAGCCTCCGCCGAATCATGTGATCAACGCCTTGCAACAAGCAGCTGAAAATCCGGTGAATCATAAATATTCCCCGTTTAAAGGATTTCCGTATGTGAAAGAAGCGTGTGCTCAATTTTATAAGCGAGAATACGGTGTCGATGTTGACCCAGAGACAGAAATTGCTCTTTTATTTGGAGGGAAGGCAGGGCTTGTGGAATTACCGCAAGTATTGTTAAATCCAGGTGATGTGGCATTAGTACCAGATCCCGGTTATCCCGATTATTGGTCAGGGATTGCACTTTCAGGAGCAGAGATGTATACGATGCCGCTCACGGAAGAGAATCGTTATTTGCCTCGCTATGAGGAGATTCCTGGGGATGTACTGAAACGAGCGAAGCTATTGTTTATTAATTATCCAAATAATCCGACCGGAGCAATGGCAGATGAAGCCTTTTTTGAAGAAACGATTGCTTTTGCGAACAAGCATAATCTATGTGTGGTACATGACTTTGCTTATGGAGCGATTGGTTTTGATGACAATAAGCCCGTTAGTTTTTTACAAGTAGAAGGGGCGAAAGAGATCGGATTAGAAATATATACAATGTCGAAAACATATAATATGGCCGGCTGGCGCGTAGGCTTTGCGGTGGGCAATCCGAGTGTGGTTGCGGCACTAGAATTATTGCAAGATCATTTGCATTGCAGTTTATTTGGCGGAATACAAGAAGCGACAGCAGCGGCTTTGCTTGGGGAGCAACAAGGCGTAAAAGAACAGGAGGAGATGTATGAAAAACGTCGCAATTTGTTAATCGACGGACTCAATCGCATCGGCTGGAAAGTTGAAGCGCCTGAAGGATCATTTTTTTCGTGGTTAAAAGTGCCAGAAGGCTATACGTCTGAGCAATTTAGTGAGCGTTTGCTGAATGAAGCGAATGTAGTGGTGGCACCAGGCGTGGGCTTTGGAAAATATGGAGAAGGGTATGTGCGAGCAGGGTTAGTCGTTTCGGAAGACAAAATTTTAGAAGCGATTGAGCGAATCGATCGACTGAAAATTTTTGAAAATCGGGTTGACAGTTTTTCATAAACATGCAATAATGCAAATTAACTGAAAACGATCGTTTTAGAACAAATGAATATGAACGCAATCTTATCAAGAGCAGGTGGAGGGACAAGCCCGATGAAACCCGGCAACCGACTTAGCTTTATGCTAGGCACGGTGCTAATTCTTGCAGCTTAGGCTGAGAGATAAGAAAGAGTGATGAATAACCAACCTCTTCTTATCGAAGAGGTTTTTTTGTTACTAAGGAGGAGAAGATCAATGACAGCAATTATAGATGAACAAGTAGAGTGGACCATTTCCGGTACGAGTTTTTTCGATACAGCCAATGTGCAAGAAGGAGAGAATGTATTATATATTGGGGGGAATTTAGCCTTTTTGTCTAGATTAGCGGCAGAAAATGTGAGTGTGACGTCCTCTCTTCCGGTAGAAGATCAGACATTTGATAGTGCTTTAACGAACTTAAGTCTTCAGAAAGTGGAGGAAGCAGAAACGGTATTGAAACACATCTTTGCTCAATTAAAGCCAGGTGGCCGATTGGTGGCGGATTTCGCTGAATTAGAAACCCTTCGTCATGCAGGAGAGTTCGCCTATAAGAAAAGCTTGCCTGATTACTGGGATTTACTTCGCGAAATCGGTTTTGAAGCCATTTTTGTTCAGCAAATCACCGCCTGCACGATCGAAGAAGTTGTTCTTCAAGGGTGGGAAGAACTGGTGGGTACTAAAAAATTCCCTGTTAAAGTGAATCGTTTTGTTGCTTTGAAAGGTCATTGAAATACTGTGCAGTGAAATCCACTAACGGTCGAAGCTTGATCACTTTACAAGCCGCTTGACCAATGTTGCCAGTATGCACATGATGCAACTGTTCAAAAGCAGCTCCAACATCTTGAAAGCGATTGGAGTATTCTTCTAACTGTTGATACGTCTTCCACACTCGTTCGCCATTTTCAAGCATAGCAGAACCTTGTTCAAAAATCGGACGCCCATCTTTTGCACGAGACTCGCCTAAATGCATGGCGGTACAGGAGTCGTAATCGGTGCCGATAAAAAGAATCGAGGCATCTAAGTCATAGAGCTTAGCGAGTGGCGAATGATCACCAAATGGAAAGTCGGGGGCATGATGGCTAACAATCCAATCCGTGTGTTTTCCCCAAGCGGTAAACGAACAAGCTGGATGAAGGCTGCGCCTAACATCGGGAAAACTGCGAAACGCTTCGGCAATTTTTCCCATCCCAAGGGTCGGGGTAATATCAGGGAGATAAGCGGGCATCATAAAACGAATGCTCGGCCACCACTCTTCAGGAACAGGTGGATTCTCCCAATATTTTGGATCAGTATTATGAGTCGTTTGAGCGGGCATAACAATTGATCCTTCCACGGTGATCGTATCCATCAATGCTTGAATCACTGCAATCTCTCCGCCAGCTACCCAGCCAATCGAACTTAAAGAAGAGTGAACAATCACATGATCTCCTAATTTGAGTCCAAGAGCGTGTAAATCCTTCACTAACGTCTCTCGCGTAATTAAAGACTTCGTCTGATCAATTAAGTCCTTCCTTGCCATACACATTCCTCCTATACTTAACTCAGTTTCTTCTATTATATATGAAGCTTCTCTCCAAAAGAAAAATTTAGTTGTACTCCTCTTTTTCCGTTTAGTATGATAAGAAAAGCGGAAGGCACCGTTTAGCGATGTATGGACTGGATCGCTCCGCACGAGATAAAGGAAACACGATGAACGTCAGTGAATCGATGTTGACTTATCGCAAGGAGGAGAGAGGAAGTCCACTAGTCGCTGGTGCCTGCAGCTGGACAAAAGAAAAGCGGAAGGCGTTTGTTCAGCGGCGACAAGCAGATGACGGACTGACGAAATGGCGTTGTTCAGCCATGCAGTCAGGCTGGCATCTGACCTCGAGCCGTTAACGCCTGCAGCTGGACAAAAGAAAAGCGGAGCCGACTGTTCAGACACGACAAGCAAATGTTCTGGCGCTGAAAAGACTATAGTCTTTTCAGCGGCAGGCACTGTTTAGCGACAAGAATACTTAAAAAAGGATGAAGCAAGTGAACAATCAACGTGTATTTTACCGAACGATTCCTTATACGAAAGAACAATTTTTTCATCAATATAAAGCGTTAACTGCAGATCAGTCTCATCATGTCATTTTAGAAAGTGGGCGTGGGGGGCGATTGAGCATTGCGGGTTTGTCTCCGTTTGCGATTGTGCAATCCACAGATGAGGGAATTCAAATAGACACATCTGCTGGTCAAGAAAGTCGTCAGGGAGTTCCTCTTCATGAACTGGAACAGTGGATGAAGTCATATGAACTACCGAAAATGGAAGGATTACCTGACTTTCAAGGGGGAGCGATTGGCTATATTAGCTATGATTATGCCCGTTATATTGAAAAGTTACCTGATCAATCAGCGGATGATCTAGGATTGCCGCTTATTTATTTTCTTATATTTGATGAATGGGCTGTGTTCAATCATCAAACAGAACAGCTGTGGTTAATGATTTTGTCTAGTGAGGAAGAAGCGAAGATAAAGTTAGGTCAGGCAGAAACAAGCTGGACAACTAAAGTTGAAAATAAACCTTATTCTCTTGCCGCACCAGCTAATCAAGAGTTATCCGTTTCTTTTTCAGAAGAATCTTTTAAAGAAGCGATCGAACAAACACAGCACTACATTTCTCAAGGAGACGTGTTCCAAGTGAACTTATCGGTTCGCCAGTCTCGTGAATTAACGGTTCCGGCACTTGCTGTATACGAAGAGTTACGAGCATTAAACCCTTCTCCATATATGGGATACATTCATACGCCGGATTTTCAAATTGTCTCAGGATCCCCTGAATTATTAGTCAAAAAAGCAGGTTCTGAACTAAGCACCCGACCTATTGCTGGCACTCGTTCCCGCGGAAAAGATGAAGCGGAGGACTTACGCTTGGCCAATGAATTGATCGAGAATGAGAAAGAGCGGGCAGAACATGTCATGCTTGTAGACTTGGAGCGCAATGATCTTGGTCGCGTCAGTAAATATGGTACCGTCGAAGTAAATGAATTTATGGTGATCGAAAAATACTCCCATGTTCAGCACATCGTCTCCAATGTGCGTGGCGAGCTAGCGGAAGGAAAAACGAATGCGGACGTCATTGAAGCCGTATTCCCAGGCGGCACCATTACCGGAGCGCCAAAAGTACGGACGATGGAGATCATTGAAGAGCTCGAACCGGTACGCCGCGGCATTTACACTGGATCAATCGGCTGGCTCGGCTTCAATGAGGACATGGAATTAAACATTGTGATTCGGACGATGCTGGTCAAAGATGGACAATGCCACGTCCAAGCAGGAGCTGGTATCGTGATTGACTCCGATCCGAAAAACGAATACAAAGAATCCTTGAAAAAAGCAGTAGCCGGTTGGAAAGCGAAGGAAATGGCAGAGAATAAAATAGTGAAGTAATTGAGTAAGCTTAAGAGTTGAGGGCTCTTAAGCTTTTTAATGAAGAAAGTGCTGGCAAAGTTAAAGAAGTTAGCAGAAGGTCGAAGAAAGCGTCAGTAAAGTCAAAGAAACAGCGAGAAGGTCGAAGAAAGCGTCAGTAAAGTCAGAGAAACAGCGAGAAGGTCGAAGAAAGTGCCAGTAAAGTCAAAGAAACAGCGAGAAGGTCGAAGAAAGCGTCAGTAAAGTCAGAGAAACAGCGAGAAGGTCGAAGAAAGCGCCAGTAAAGTCAAAGAAACCGCAAGAAGGTCGAAGAAAGCGTCAGTAAAGTCAAAGAAACCGCAAAAACATCGAACAATCGTCAGTCAAAATTTAGTTCTAGACGGAATAGTCACTTAAAGGCGATAATAAAGTTAAATAAGGTATTGTTTTTGGAGGAATTCACCATGATTTTGATGATTGATAATTATGATTCGTTCACATATAATCTTGTGCAATATTTGGGCGAGCTTGGCGAGGAGCTCGTTGTGAAGCGGAATGATGAAATAACGATTGAAGCGATTCGAGAGATGGCTCCAGATTATTTAATGATTTCACCCGGGCCGTGCACGCCGAACGAGGCGGGGATTAGCTTAGAAGCGATTCGTGAGTTTGCAGGAGAGATTCCGATTTTTGGTGTGTGCCTCGGACAGCAGTCGATTGCGCAAGTATTTGGAGCCGCGGTCGTGCAAGCAGAGCGGCTGATGCATGGGAAGACATCGGATATGCTTCATGATGGCCAGACGATTTTTGAAGGGCTACCCAACCCATTTCCGGCGACGCGTTATCATTCCCTTATTGTGAAAAAGGAGACGTTGCCGGACTGCTTTGACATTTCCGCATGGACGGCAGAAGGGGAAATTATGGCGATTCGTCATAAAGAGCTCCCAGTGGAAGGCGTGCAGTTTCATCCAGAATCGATTATGACATATGGCGGCAAAGAAATGCTGCAAAGCTTTATTCGTCGTTATCGCCGAACAACAGCTGAGGTGTAAATATGTATATTTTTTTGAATGGACAGTTGATCCCGAAAGAAGAAGCAAAAATTTCGCCTTTTGATCATGGTTTTCTTTACGGACTCGGCGTATTTGAGACAATCAGAACGTATGAGAGACGACCATTTTTATTAGAAGAGCATATGGCGCGATTGCAGCAAGGCTTGCGCGAGATGCAAATTGATTGTCCCATCACAATGGAAGATGCGTTCGAAATGATTGCCTCTCTTTGTGAAAAAAATCATCTTCCCAATTCTTCTGTGCGATTGAATATTTCCGCAGGGGAAGGGGCGATGGGGCCACAAATTGAGCCTTTTTGCGAGCCGACAGTACTTGCTTTTCAACGCCCTGTTTTTCCATCTTCTGAGATGAAGGAAAAAGAAGCGGTCTTATTGAACCTTCGCCGCAATACACCAGAGACCGAATTTCGGATGAAGTCCCATCATTACTTCAATAATATTGCGGCTAAACGTGAAGTTGGCACCGATCCGGCAAAAGAGGGCCTCTTTTTAACAAAAGAAGGCTATGTCGCAGAAGGAGTCGTCTCGAATATTTTCTGGGTCAAGGCAGGTACTCTCTACACGCCAGCTCTTGAAACCGGCATTTTGAACGGCATCACCCGGCTGTTTTTATTGAAGCGGGCAAAAGAATTGCAAATCCCTGTTGAAGAAGGCTTTTATTCTTTTGCGGAGTTGATGACAGCGGATGAAATCTTCTTCACAAATTCTGTTCAGGAAATCGCACCCGTTCACTTGCTAGAGGGCAAGTCATTTCCGGGTAAAGTAGGTCAAATAACTAAGTTGTTATTTGAAGATTATCAGTGTTGGACATAAAAACCCCTAATTAGGGGTTTTTATTGATTTTTGACCCCTTTTCTCACGACTGTTTCTTTATCTAAACCAACATATGCGACAAGATCTCCAGCATCATCAGTTGCGGTATGATTGAAGGTCACAGCATAGACTTTTTTCTTAATACCCCTCCTTGTCACACAACAAATTCTACAAAATTCCACTTTCTCCTTCGTATCGAAAAAGAGCCTGCCGCCCGAAGATTCTCTTATCTCGCCCATATGTTTGGCAATCGAGACTGAAAATCAACCAATCGCGCCCGAAAAAAGTGAAATGCCGCCTGAAATCCGCTCTCTTTCTACAAACTTAAGGCAATCTTAAGGTTCAGCAAATTCCCACTTAAGCTTGTACTTGTAAACTAAAAGCAAGATAAAAACAGGAGGGCGTACAAATGACTGAATGGATGATAGAAACGCGTGAACTGACAAAGAAGTTCGGCAGTTTTTTAGCAGTGAATCATGTGAATTTACAGGTACCAAAAGGGGGGATTTACGGCTTTCTAGGACCGAATGGAGCGGGGAAATCAACGACCATCCGCATGTTGCTTGGCCTTATACAGCCGACAAAAGGGGACGTGGAGGTGTTTGGCCAATCGATTCGCACCCACCGGATGGACATTTTAAAACGGGTCGGCTCCCTCGTCGAATCCCCTTCGTATTACGGCCATTTGACGGCTTATGAAAATTTAGAGATTACAAGACAGATCCTTGGAGTCAGCAAAGAAGAGATTGACCGCGTATTAGAAATTGTTCGCTTAACGGACGTGAAGAAAAAGAAGGTGAAGCAGTTTTCACTTGGGATGAAGCAGCGTCTTGGTATTGCTCAAGCTTTATTAGGAAAACCGGATTTACTCATTCTAGATGAACCAACAAATGGCTTGGATCCAGCGGGAATTTTAGAAATTCGTGATTTAATTAAAAGTTTGCCCAAGAAATATGGCATCACCGTGTTAATCTCTAGCCATATTTTGAGTGAAATTGAACTAATCGCTACGCATATTGGGATTATTAATAAAGGGCAGCTGCTTTTTCAAGGGACGTTGGATGAATTACGACGCAAGCAAAGCGCTGCGGTGATGGTGCAAGCGGTACCGAAGCAGGAAGCTGTCAAGCTATTGCAAAACAAAGGATACTCATTTACAGATGAAGGGGATTTCATCCGAATCGGACAAGCGGTGAAGCCAGCGGAAATCAATCGGGAGCTAGTTGGCAGTGGGCTTGATGTCAATGCGATTTTTATGCAGAAAAAATCTTTGGAAAATATTTTCCTAGATATGACGACAAAGGCGGTGGAATAAATGGGCATCGCCACACTATTAAAAACAGAATTGCAGAAGCAAAAACGTGGCTTTCTTTTACTGTTCCTGCTACTCATTCCATCCGGTACGACACTTGCGATGTTTTTAGATATGAACATTCGCTATGACTATTTAATGAGTGTAGCAGAAAAAGGATCTAGCTCGTGGGATGAGTTAAAGGCTGAAAATCATGCTGTTCTTGGTTGGGGAACATTTCTTCCACTGTTTATCTCAATCATTTTCTTCTTTATTTTCCAAGTAGAGCATCAGCAAAGTTCATGGAAAGCACTGCTCAGTATGCCTGTACATAAAAGCTCGGTTTATTTGTCCAAATGGCTGGCCGGCTTCATATACACATCACTGTTGATTATTTTGAATACGGCGGGGTTAGTATTAGTTGGGAAAATTATGGAGTTTCCGGAAGCAGTGGATTGGAGCGGCTATGGAATGTATGTCTTCAATCAAATCGTGCTGGCACTTGCAGTGATTACGCTGCAGCAGTGGTTAAGTTCGTGGATGAAAAACCCAATTTACCCAGTGACTATTGCTTTTGGTGGGTTAATTTGCGGAACTATACTATCCTATTCGTCTGAGAAGTTAGCTAAAATTTTTCCATATTCCTATATTAGTTTGGCGGATGGCCGTTTAACCGAGCCATCAGGGGTGTTTATGTATTCAATTATTTTCACTGTATTGTTCCTATTGATTGGCAGCTTGCAGTTTCGAAAAAAGGATATTTTATAAGGGGGGATAATGATGATGAATTTATGGAAAGCGGAATGGTTGAAGCTAAAGCATTCAAAGTTGATCTTGCTTGCCATCGCCTTGCCGATGTTTGCAGTTATACAAGGGAAATTTTTTACAAGCGCTACCCTAGAAGGTGTGAAAGATCCTGTTTATGAAATATATTTTATCGGTTCGATGGTTTTATTTTCATGGCTTGTGTATCCGTTGCTTGCGGCTATTGTGATTGTCATGATTGCGAGAGTCGAGCATTCGGGGGATGGATGGAAGCAATTATTGGCTTTACCGGTATCACGGACGAGCGTCTACTGTGTCAAATTTTTTATCAGTATGGGAATTTTACTTTTTAGTTTAGTCGTGTTGTATATCGGCATTTGGATTGGCGGAGCGACGTTTCCACAAGCGGGAGCTTTCCCTGCTTTTGATTTATTCAAGCAGTTAGTCAAATATTTTGTTGCTAGCTTTCCGATGATCTCGGTATTGTTTTTCTTTAGTTATCGTTTCCAGCATACAGGTATTCCGCTTGGGATTGGAATTGGTTTGTCGCTGCCAGCGATTATGATTGGTCAGTCGGAGCGCTTTTGGATTTATTACCCATGGTCTTATCCGATGACGTCAGCGTTAGCTGATCCAGCAGATTTAGGTATAAAGGCAACGATCATGTATGGTCTTTCCATTGGTATGCTTGTGACCCTTTTCTTTGTTGGGTTGGCGCGTTTTCGCTTGAAAGATATAATATAGCTATCATACATATAAAGGATGAAGCTAGATGATCTCGATGAACGAATTGGCTAATAAGAACATTTTGCTAATCGATGACGAAGTGGAAATTTTAAATTTGCTAGAAACAGTTTTGCAAAAAGAAGGGTTTCAACATATTTGGAAAGCGTCTACAGGAGCAGAAGGGCTTAGCTTGTGCATGAGCTGTCAGCCGGATGCTGTGGTGCTTGATATTATGCTCCCTGATATGGAAGGCTATGAAGTCTGTAAAAAAATTAGGGAGTTTTCTCTTGTTCCGATTATTTTTTTATCCGCAAAGTCGGATGATATCGACAAGCTGCTAGGTCTTGGCATCGGCGGCGATGACTATGTTACTAAGCCCTTCAGTCCAAAAGAAGTGGCTTTTCGTGTGAAAGCTCAGCTAAGAAGGAACTCTTATTATCCTCAAGAAGCCGCAATCAACAAAGATGAGATTACATTTGGCGAGATTGAGATGAATAAGCAGACAGGCGAAGTGAAAAAGAATGGGGAAGAAGTGCAACTGACGGCGAAAGAGCTGCAGCTGCTTTTATTTTTAGCGGATCATCCAAATCAAATTTTAAGCAAAACGAAAATTTGTGATGCTGTATGGGGTGAGGAATACGTCGGTCATGACAATACGATTATGGTGCATATCCGCCATTTGCGTGAAAAGTTAGAGCATGAACCAAGTAAGCCAGAGTGGATTCGCACAGTTAAAGGGCTCGGTTATAAATTGAACACTAGGGGAAATTAAGATGAAGTGGAAATTGACAGGTCAATTCTTGCTGGCGATCATTTTAACGATTGTTCTTTCTTTGTTAGTTTTTATGATACTTAATATGGCCTTTATTATAAGTGAACCAGAGGATCTGTATACGCCTGAGAACACCCCTGTCTATTATACGCTAGAATTCGGAAAGAACATTCAATATGAAAATGGCGTATTTACGATACCCGATGACAAGCTGGCTGAATTGAAGAAAGAAAATTTATGGATTCAAATCTTAGATGAGAACGGCAACGAAGTATACAGTCGCTATCAACCAGAAGAAGTTCCGAGCCATTATACCCCAGGCGAGTTGATTTTTTCATATAAATTCGATGGCGCTATCGCTGATTCAACGATTTTTGTGTCCAAGCTTGATAAAGGTGATCGAAAGTTTAGTTATATTATCGGCTACCCCTTTGAGCAAGTGGCGACAACGAGCTATGTGTTCTCAGGAGACAAATGGTGGGAAGATGTAGCGCTGTTCTTTTTAGTAGCGACTTTTGTCATCGTAATCATCGCCTCCTTGTTTGGCTATTTAATTAGTCGCCGCCTGACGAAACCAATGCTAGCGATCACAGATGGGGTTCGCGAGTTTGCCAAAGGGAATTACGCACATACTTTGCAAGAAAAAGGGCTGTACAAAGATGTGTTTCATAATTTAAATGAACTGTCTGTTACATTGCTTGCCAATGAAAGAGAACGTAAGAAGATGGAACAAATGCGTGAAGAATGGGTAGCAAATATTACTCATGACATTAAAACGCCGCTTGCTTCCGTTAAAGGTTATTCAGAAATTTTAGTTAATCCGACATATAAGGTAAAGGAAGAAGAAAGACAAGCGTATGCAGAAATTATCCATCATAAATCAGAGTATATCAGTCAATTAATTGATGATTTAAATATGACGTATAAGCTCCAACATACAGCTAATATGGTGTACAAAAAGGAAGAGAATATAGTCGAAGTGCTTCAAGAAACGGTCATTGATATTTTGAACCATCCGTTATATGAAGACATTCCACTTGAATTTGAAGCGGATACGGATCGCTATATGCGTCGCTTAGATCGGACATTATGGAAGCGAGCGTTGACGAATTTGCTTTTTAATGCGATTGTGCATAATCCACCAGGAACGCCTATTCATGTAAGGTTTAAAGTGAAGAATAAGAAACAAACGGTGATTGAGATTGAAGATTTCGGCAAGGGGATTCCAGAAGAGGAATTGGAGAAGCTATTTACAAGGTACTACAGAGGCACGAATACTGGGGAAGCGCATAAAGGTTCTGGACTTGGACTTGCGATTGCTAAGCAAGTGTTTGAGAATCACGGAGCGACGATCTTCGTCACAAGTGCCGTCGGTCGAGGAACAAAAGTGAGTATTATATTAAAACAGTGACAGGTTGTTTTTTAAGTCATCTTATTATTCAAAATTTCTTAGGTGTTTTTTCGTTCTAAATGATGGTAAGATGGAGATTAGGAGACATTATCCTTTTTTATTCACATTGTCTGGTTTAAGAGGATATACATATACTAAGGAGTGACCTCTATGGTAGAACAACCATTGTTTCGGTTAGAGAAAGATTTTTTAGGGGAAAAAGAAGTGCCTGTTCATGCTTATTACGGTGTACAAACGTTACGAGCAGTAGAGAATTTTCCGATCACAGGCTATCGGATTGATGAAAGTTTAATTAAAGCATTAGGGATTGTCAAAAAATCAGCGGCACAAGCCAATAAAGATATTGGTGCATTAGATGAAAAAACGGCTGCTGCGATTATTCAAGCGGCAGAGGAAATAATCGCTGGAAAGCTTCATGATCAATTTATTGTTGATCCGATTCAAGGTGGAGCTGGAACATCAATCAATATGAACAGCAATGAAGTCATTGCCAATCGTGCGCTAGAGATTTTAGGAGAAGAAAAAGGAAATTACAAAGTCATTTCACCAAACACTCATGTCAATATGGCGCAATCGACGAATGACGCTTTTCCGACAGCGATTCATATCTCCGTTATTGAAAAGGTGAAAGTTCTCCTTGAAGTGATGGAGCAGCTGCATGCAGCGTTTCATGATAAAGCGTTAGAGTTTAATCATATTTTAAAAATGGGACGCACTCATCTTCAAGATGCAGTGCCGATCCGATTAGGACAAGAGTTTGAAGCGTATGCACGCGTTCTTAGTCGCGACATCAGTCGGGTTTCCATGTCGTTACAGCATTTATATGAAGTTAATATGGGAGCAACTGCTGTTGGAACTGGATTAAATGCTGAGCCGCTTTATATTGAAAAAGTAGTGGAATATTTAGCGGTAAACAGCGGATTTCCAATTATGAAGGCGTCTCATCTAGTAGATGCGACACAAAATACCGATTCTTATTTAGAAGTATCGGCTGCTTTAAAAGTATGTATGATGAATATGTCAAAAGTGGCCAATGACTTACGTATGATGGCGTCAGGCCCACGTGCTGGTTTAGCTGAAATTACATTGCCGGCGCGCCAACCAGGCTCATCGATCATGCCTGGAAAAGTCAATCCGGTAATGGCAGAAGTGCTGAACCAAGTAGCATTTCAAGTCATCGGAAATGATCATACGATTTGTCTCGCTTCCGAAGCAGGGCAGTTTGAATTAAATGTAATGGAGCCGGTGCTCGTGTTCAACTTATTGCAATCGGTCAAAGTTATGACAAATGTCTTCACGGTATTCCGTCAATATTGTTTAGAAGGCATTCAAGCCAATGTTGAGCGAATGGAAAACTACGTCAATAATAGCGTGGGCATTATTACAGCGATTAACCCACACGTCGGTTACGAAATTGCTGCTTCCATCGCTAAAGAAGCGATTGACACTGGTAAATCGGTCCGGGAAATTTGTGTGAATCGCGGGGTACTCACTCATGAACAATTAGACATCATTTTACATCCATATGAGATGACCGACCCGGGGATATCAGGAAGAGAGCTATTGAAAGAAAAAAGTGAATCTTAAAGTAGAAAGCTGTCCAATTGGGCAGCTTTTTCAAGTGTTCGAAATAGTCTAAAAAGGAAAAACGTGGTATGGTGGGAGAGGAAATAAATATACATAGGAGAGGAAAAAATGTCTACAACATCTATCATTCAATTGAGCAGTACGTCGTTATATGTGTCTTTTATTTTGTATTTAATCGCCATCGTTCCTTTAGCGCTTTCGGTGAAGTCAAAAAAGAGCATGTTCTCTAAATTGGGGATATCGCTGACGGCAGTAGGATTCGTGCTACAGCTCGTTTACTTTTTCACTAGATGGTACGCTGCAGGCCACGCCCCCGTAAGTAATTTATATGAATTTATGACGTTCTTCGGAATCATGTTGGTCGGTAGTTTTTTAATCATTTATTCGATGTATCGTCAACCGGTGATTGGCTTATTTGTCTTGCCGATTGCTTTGCTTGTGCTCGGTTATGCTAACGCTTTCTCAAAAGATGTGTCGCCACTGATTCCAGCATTGCAAAGTGAATGGCTAACTATCCATGTGATCACTGTTGCGTTTGCTAGTTCTGTTTTATCGATTTCATTTATTACAGGCGTTATCTATTTATTAAAAACGATCGATCCACAAGAAAAAGGGAAGCGACCTTTCTTTTTAGAACTAGTGATGTATTTTTTAGTCGTCGTTGTCGGATTTATTACGATTACCACGGTCTTTAATGTAACAGACTATTCCAAGCATATGAAATTCGAGAACCAGAAAAAACAAATCGAAGTAGCAGAGTATACATTGCCTGCGATAACAGTCCCTAAAAATGCCATCGTTGTTAACATGAAGGGTAAAAATGAATACGAAGAGACGAATCAACAAAATGGTCTCATAGAAATTCCCGCAAGTATCGATGCGAAAAAATTAAATACGGTCGTTTGGTCATTTTTAACCGGCACGATTTTGTATATTCTCATTCGTTTAATCGCAAGAAAGAAAATTATCGCTTTATTGAATCCATGGACGAGCAAAGTCAATGCCGATTTAATGGATGAAATTTCTTATCGAGCAATTGTCGTAGGTTTTCCTTTATTTGCTCTCGGTGGTCTAGCCTTTGCGATGATTTGGGCACAAATGGCTTGGAGCCGATTTTGGGGCTGGGACCCGAAGGAAGTATGGGCTCTTATTACCTTCTTGTTCTATGCCGCTTTATTACACTTGAGGATTGGACGCGGTTGGGAAGGAGAAAGAACGGCTTGGATGGCGATTGTTGGCTTCGGTATTATCATGTTCAACCAAGTATTTGTCAATTTAGTGATATCTGGCCTGCATTCCTACGCATAGAGAGGAAAAAATAGAGAATTGTCGAATAAGTAAGATGACGAGGAAAGGGGAGATTCCAATGATTAAAACTGCAGATTTATGCGATGACTTTGCGGATCAACTAAAGGTATGTACGCTTGAACTGAAGTCTTACGGAGGAAAAAAACGTTTTTCCGGTCCCATCTCTACAGTCAAAGTGTTTGAAGATAATGTGCTTGTTAAACAAGCGCTAGAAACGATTCCAACCGGACATGTTCTAGTGGTCGACGGCGGCGGATCAAGAAATTGTGCCTTACTAGGGGATCGTCTCGGAGCAATTGCCGAAGAGCGTCAACTATCGGGGATCATTATTTATGGCTGCGTCCGAGACACAGCCGACCTTGCCGAACAAAACATCGGGGTTATGGCCATCGGCAGTAATCCATTAAAAAGCATCAAAAAAGGCGAAGGGGAAAGCAATACCCTTGTTCAATTTGGCGACGTTGACTGGAAACCAGGTCACTACGTCTACGCCGATGAAGACGGAATCGTCATTGCAGAAAACGAACTTCCAGTGAAGAATTAAGGTGGACCAGCATTCTTTAAAAGAGTGCTGGTTTTTTCTCTGAACGGCCTTAATTTATTTAATGTCATATTAGAACGTATACATCCTTTGACCTGATTTTACTATAGTTCTTTTGTTACTGTTGTAAAATATATGTAAATGTTGAATGGAGGAAAATTTGTAGACCACTTGAGCCGAGTTAGTGAAAATTATGGATGAGTTACCAAAAGAGAGCGGGAATGTAGCAATAAAGCCATATGATTCAGCAAAAAGAGTATCGGACTCAGTAAAAGAAGCGCCTATGTGTAAAAATGTCGTCTGACTCAGTAAAGTTAGGTGAGAATTCAGTAAAAAAGACCATCGAGTCAGCAATCATCCCGTAAAATTCAACAAAAAACCTCGCTCAAAAAACGGAAAAAGAGGGCCTGACCCCTGAGAGTCAGCCCTCTTTTCATGCCGTTTTGATGTTGCGCTGCTTTAGTGCGGCTCGCAGTTTTGGTAAGGTAGCTAGGGATATGATAATGACGATGCTGTCTAGTGGGAGGTAGGCGGCCATCCAAGCCCAGGCCACAGTATAGCTGAAGCCTTCGGGAGCATCAGCCCACCATTTAAAAGCCGCGTACATAAAGTTGGTGCCGATTCCATAGTTGATCAATAGAGTGAGTAGTCCTGCGTAGATGTAGTTGACTTTTTGACTGTTGTGCTCAAGGCATTTTCCGACGGCATAAGCAACGAAAATAAAAGAAATAATGAAGCCGAATGTCGGACTCAACAAGCTTGCGGGTCCCCCTTTAAATTGGGCAAATACCGGTGCACCTGCTAAGCCAATAAACATATAAGCGGTCATTGACCAAGCACCTAACCGGCTACCTAATAGTCCACCCGCCATAATCGCAAACAATAACTGCAATGTCACGGGCACTCCACCAATCGTTAAAAATGGTGATACATTCGCCCCCACGGCCATTAAAGCAGCAAATAAAGCACATAGCACAATTTCATTCGCTTTCATGCAAGCGATCCCCCTTTTTAAAAAAATATTATTGTCTAATATTTTTTCATATGTTAACATTTTTGTAAACATAGTTAACATATATTTTTGGAAGGGTGACATATATGTCTGGAATTTTTTTGACTGGAACGGATACAGACGCAGGAAAAACCATTGCCACGCTTTTGCTGACCCATGCACTTTTGGAAAAAGGAGTCGATGTTTGTCCTTATAAACCGGTACAAAGCGGGGCGGAAGAAAGAGAAGGAAAACTCATAGCTCCTGATGCCGAGTTGTATCGATTGCTACCGGCACTGAAACATCAAGAATTGTCTACATACTTATATAAAATGGCGAGTTCCCCTCATTTAGCTGCTGAACAAGAGAAAGCGGTCATTCCAATTGAAGAAGTGATCACAAAAATTCAAGATAAAGCGAGCAATCAAGAGATTTTACTCGTTGAAGGAGCGGGCGGGCTGTATGTGCCCCTCAATCGCCAAGGGTATTGCATGATTGATCTCATGGAAGAATTGCAATTTCCGGTGATCATAGCGGCGAAGGCCAGCTTAGGAACGATCAATCATACGATGATGACGGTTGAATCATTGAAAAATAGAGGTCTTCATGTAGCAGGCATTATTTTATCGAGTACGGTGCAAGAGGATGAAGCGATCGAGAAAGATAATCGACAGATGATTGAGCAGCTGACAGGTGTACCAATCATCGGGACGATCCCTTACATTCAAAACATTTCTAGTTATTTAGCGAATGAATCATCTCGCTCTGAAATCACGGGAAATTGGAAAATCGAACAGTTACAGGAGGTAGCAATCCATGGATACAAAACGACTATATGAAATTAGTAAAAATCATATGTGGCTTCCATTTACTCAAATGAAGGATTACGAAGAGGCGCCACTCATTATCGAAAGTGGGGAAGGGGTAATGTTGAAGGATATTCACGGCAATGAATATTTAGATGGTTATTCTTCGTTGTGGCTCAATGTTCATGGGCATCGCCGCCAAGAAATTGATGAGGCGATTAAAGCTCAGCTCGATAAAATTGCTCATTCGACTTTATTAGGCGCGGCCAATGTGCCATCGATTCAATTAGCGGAAAAATTAGTTGAACTGACACCAGAAAAGTTAACTCGTGTGTTTTACTCTGATAGCGGAGCAGAATCGGTTGAAATTGCGATCAAGATGACGTATCAATATTGGCAAAACAAAGGGGTAACAACGAAAACGAAATTTGTGACGATGTCCAATGGTTATCATGGGGATACGGTAGGGGCGATTAGCGTTGGAGCGATCGATATTTATCACCGAGTCTATAGCTCGTTAATGTTCAACTCCTATGTTGTACTGTTTCCAGCTGTTTATCGTCATCCTTCTGGCGATGAAGAAACAGTAAAGAGGGAGTCACTTGCTGCGATTCGCCAACTATTTGAAGAAAAGCATGAAGAAATTGCTGGTATGATGGTGGAATCAATGGTGCAAGGGGCTGGCGGCATGAATATGATGCCACGGGGTTATTTAAAAGCATTGGAAGCACTTTGCCGTGAGTTTGATATTTTACTTGTTGTGGATGAAGTAGCAACAGGTTTCGGTCGGACAGGTAAAATGTTTGCGGTTGAACACGAAGATGTCCAACCGGATATTATGACGATTGCCAAAGGGATCACTGGGGGCTACTTGCCAATTGCTGCAACGATGACAACAGAAAAGATTTATGAGGCGTTTTACGGTGACTATACAGAAATGAAAACCTTTTTCCACGGACATTCTTATACAGGCAATCAGCTCGGCTGTGCCGCAGCTTTAGCGAATTTGGAGGTTTTTGAGAAAGAGTTATTAGTCGATCAAGCAGCCAAAAAAGCTGAATACGTCAAGGAGATCTTAGCTGAAATTGCTCAATTGCCTCAAGTCGGTGATGTTCGTCAACTTGGACTGATGTGTGGAATCGAAATTGTCAAGAACAAAGAAACGAAAGAGCCATTTCTAGGGGAAGAGCGCACCGCTTATAAAGCTACATTACGGATGCGAGAGCTTGGGATGCTCACAAGACCGCTCGGTGACGTCATTGTATTTATGCCGCCGCTTGCCACTAGCTTTGAAGAACTCACACAAATGGGACGAATCATGAAACAAGCCATCGAAGAAATTCAACTCGTTCAGCAAGCATAAAAAAATCCGCAGAGGGCGTCTCTGCGGTTCTTTCAGTTAGTGTCATCTGGCTCCATGCGCTAAACGGCACCTTCCGCTTTAGTAGTTACATACTTACGTCTTGGCCGGAGCCTTGTTTTGTAAAGTGATCGTTTGGGATTTTGTCTATTTTTGATGCTTCGTGAGAGTCTAGTACTCCGCGTAAACCAAATACTAGGTAAACACCTATGATCATTAATAGAACAAATAGTCCAATAACAATAAATAAATTCATGTTGATCCACTCCTTTCAAATGATAGTAATCTATACTACTTGTATTCTATCGGATATATATGGAAAGTTCAAACCTACTTACCGAATTTTTTGAAAGGGGAAAAATTTGAATGGAAGTAGGGATAAAATTGTGTATAATTAGTCTTAACAAATATTACATATGCTTGATCAGGTGAAGCTGTTAGCAAGCGGCTTCTTAAAAGGGCAAGCTGGTGAAAATCCAGCGCGGTCCCGCCACTGTGAGTGAAACCATTCGTTTCATGAGCCAGAAAACCTGCCTGAATGACAGCACCGGCAACCTACGAGGATAGGGTGGTGTGAAAGAGTGGCATCCGCTCTTTTTCACTACACCTCTCTGTACGTAGAGGTGTTTTTTATTTGGTTACATAACATAAAGGGGAGAGTAGAGAATATGAAAAAAGTATCCACTTCAATTTTGTCAATGCTGCTAGCAGCCGGGGTACTGGCTGGCTGTGGAGGAGAGAAAGCTGCTCCTGAAAAAGAGAACACGAACCCACCGAAAGAAACGCAAGAAGCTGCCTTTCCAGTGACAATTAAAGACGGTGCAGGGAAAGAGGTTGTTATCGATAAAGACCCTGAGCGCATCGTTTCACTTATTCCAAGCAACACAGAAATCGCTTTTGAATTAGACTTGGATAAAGAAATTGTTGGGGTGACTGACAATGATAATTATCCAGAGGAAGTAGCGAACATCGAAAAAGTTGGCGGCATGGAATTTAATGTAGAGAAAATTATTAGCCTTGATCCTGATTTAGTATTAGCTCATGCATCAAGCGCCCACAATTCCAAAGATGGATTGAAGCAATTAGAGGATGCGGGTATTGATGTGCTTGTTGTGAATGATGCTGAAAACTTTGACGAAGTGTATGAATCGATTGACATGATCGGTCAAGCAACAGGAAAAGCAAAAGAAGCTGATGAAATCGTTACGGATATGAAAGAAGATATTGCGGAAATTGAGGAGAAAGCGAAAACGATTACAGACGATCAAATGAAAAGTGTATTTGTTGAAGTATCTCCAGCACCTGAAATTTACACGCCAGGGAAAAATACATTTATGAATGAAATGCT
Source organism: Bacillus sp. FJAT-52991 (assembly GCF_037201805.1). GTDB lineage: Bacteria > Bacillota > Bacilli > Bacillales > Domibacillaceae > Bacillus_CE > Bacillus_CE kandeliae. The sequence goes on from NZ_CP147404.1 coordinate 736,661, forward strand.
TGATATCATTCATGCAAAAAATGCTTCAGCGGATTTAGATGGCTGGGCACAAGTGACAGAAGAAGCAGTCATTCAGAAAAATCCAGACGTGATTGTCACAACTTATGGATACTATGTAGATAAGCCAACAGAACAAGTGTTAAGTCGTCAAGGGTGGGAAAATGTGTCGGCAATCAAAAATAAAGAAGTGCACGATGTCCACTCCGACCTTGTCACTCGTACGGGTCCACGTCTAACAGAAGGATTAGAACAACTTGCCGAAGCGGTTTACCCAGATGTTTTTAAGGAGTAAAATTTCGGCGTATCTCATTGCTTTTGTTTTTTTTATCACAGCCGTATTAGCCGGTATCTCGATTGGAACGATGCATATTCCGATTCGGGATATCGTCTTCTTATTATCCCACCATTTTTTTGACACATCGATCAGTGGGATCGATCCATCTTTCGATAATGTCGTTTGGAAAATTCGCCTTCCGCGCGTGTTGCTGGCTGGGTTAGTTGGAGCATCCTTGGCAGTGGCTGGTGCAGCGTTTCAAGGGCTTTTGCGCAATCCGCTAGCTGACCCATATACGTTAGGAGTGTCATCTGGTGCATCAGTGGGTGCTGTCTTAGTGCTCTTTTTTAATATTCAACTTCCTTGGTTTGAACAGTTCACTTTGCCTATAGTGAGCATCCTTGCAGCAATTGCTACCATTTTTATCGTCTTGCTATTTGCTCAAATGATTGAGAGATCGCTTAAAGTAGAGACGATCATTCTCACAGGAATTATTTTCAGTTCATTTTTAGGTGCGATGATTTCTTTAATGATCGCGCTTACAGGTGAAGAGTTACGGCAAATTATTGGTTGGCTGCTTGGCAGTGTTTCGATGAGAGGCTGGGATTATGTTCAGTTGATTTTCCCGTTTTTCTTGATAGGGACGTTGCTGTTAATAATTCATTCGGCGGAATTGAATGCGATGACCTTTGGTGAAGAAAAAGCTCAGCATTTAGGTGTTGACGTTCGTAGGAAAAAGCTCGTTATTTTAATCGCTGGTTCGATATTAACTGGAGCAGCAGTGGCGGTTTCAGGGACGATTGGCTTTGTCGGTCTTGTTATCCCGCATTTTATTAGACTCGTATGGGGGCCGGACCATCGTCATTTGCTGCCGTTATCCGTTTTGATTGGTGCTGGTTTTTTAATTTTAACAGATTTAGTCTCACGAACGATTATTTCTCCAACGGAATTGCCGATTGGGGTGATTACTTCAATCATTGGCGCGCCGGTATTCGCCATCATTCTACTTCGTAAGCAAAGGAAAGGGAGAGGGACAGCATGATAAACGTGGAACAAGTCGCCGGTGGTTACGGCAATAAAACGATTGTGAATCATCTATCTTTTTCCGTTCAGCAAGGGGAGCTTTTTGGCATATTAGGACCGAATGGCAGTGGCAAAACGACTTTGATGAAAATGTTGAGCGGCGTGGTGCCGATCCAAGCGGGAGAGGTGATGATTCAAGGCAGAAAGCTAAGGGAGTTTTCGCCAAAAGAATTAGCAAAAGTGGTTGCTGTACTGCCGCAGGATACGTCTTTGCCCTTTGCTTATACCGTAAAAGAAACGGTTTCTCTCGGTCGTTATGCTCATCAAAGTGGACTATTCCCAGTGTGGAAGCGAGAAGATGAAGAGGCCGTGCAGCGAGCGATGGAAGGAACAGGAACGGATCGCTTTGCTGATAAATCTTTAGATGCGCTATCTGGCGGCGAACGGCAACGGGTGTATTTAGCGCAGGCGCTGGCTCAAGAACCAGAAATTTTGCTGCTGGATGAACCGACGAATCATCTCGATCTTTCGTTTCAAAAAGAGCTGCTCGATTTATTAAAAAAGATGACGAGAGAAACGGATTTAACGGTTATTTCCATTTTTCATGATTTGAACTTAGCCTCACTTTATTGTGATCGCTTGCTGCTGATGGAAAATGGTCACATTCATGGGCTCGGGATGCCGAGTGAAGTTTTAAAGGAAGAACATATTCAGTCTGTTTATGAAATGGATGTTCAAAAGCGACCGCATCCAGAAGTGCCTAAACCGCAAATGAGCATTCTTCCTGTCAAGATTGAGGAAGACGAAGCGCCAATTGCAATTGACGACTCGCTTATCCGGCAAAATGAAGCCTTCATCGCACTTGATTCCCCCATTTTATTGAAAACTTTGTCAGCGGGGGTGATTGGAGCTGGTTGGGGCTGGCATCGAAGTTTCGTCAATCGTCATGTGGATAAAGACTATAATAATGATCATTTTAAAGAAGAAATGAAGCAATTTCTCGAAGCTCATCATTTTGATGTGAATGAAACGATTGGCATGATGACAGCGGTTGATCTTCAATACGCAGCCTATCAGTTGGTCGAACAAGATGGGATGTCTGTTTTGGCTGTGGTGACAGCTGGTGTTGGCAATGCAGTGGATGTATCACGAGCGATGGAACATGAACAAATGATGCAACCGGGAACGATTAATATATGGGTGTTTGCGAATGCCCATCTCTCGGAAGAGGCATTTGTGCAAGCGATTATGACCGCCACCGAAGCGAAAGTGAAAGCGTTGTTTGATCGAGAAGTTACCGACCCACTGACTGGTACATTTGCGACAGGAACATCAACAGATAGCATTTTAATCGCTGCGACCCAGCGAGGAACGAAGCAAGAGTTTGCTGGGACGATCACGTCACTTGGCAAGGCGATTGGCAAAGCGGTGTATGAGAGTACGATTCAAGCACTTGAGAGTAACCGGGGCAGGGAGGCATTCTAATTGATTTATCATTTATTGTCTATGACACTCGCGTTTATGATCGATCGCCTGATTGGTGATCCACCTCATTGGCCTCATCCGGTTCGGTGGATGGGTTCTTTTATCTCCTTTTTAGAAAAGCATTTAAATAAAGGGGAGCAAAGAAGGCAAAAAGGGGTGCTAATGTTGGTGGCTGTTTTACTGGTTGCTGGAGGCATAAGCTTGTTGCTTATCACGCTTAGTTATTTCATCCACCCTATTGTTGGTGTGATGGTTGAAGCCATCATTATTTCAACGACGATTGCTTGCCGAAGCTTAAAGGAAGCGGGGGTAAGTGTATATGAACCGCTTCATGCAGGCGATATGCCAGAAGCTCGTTTGAAGCTATCGTATATTGTTGGTCGTGATACAGATCAACTCAATGAAGCAGATATTACACGCGGAGCGATTGAAACGGTGGCTGAAAACACAAGCGATGGTGTGACGGCTCCGCTTTTTTGGGCCCTTCTTTTTGGCGGTGTTGGGGCGATGATGTACCGAGCGATTAACACTTGTGATTCGATGGTCGGCTATCAAAATGATCGTTACGGAGAATTTGGCTGGGCTTCGGCAAAGCTTGATGATGTTGTCAATTGGCTTCCTGCTCGCCTCACTAGCTGGCTGATGGTATGGTCCTATCCAGAAGGTGACTATTCGAAAAAGCAAGTGTGGTCCATCGTTCGCCGCGATGCCAAAAAGCATCCAAGCCCAAATAGTGGCTGGTGTGAAGCTGCAGTGGCAGCCCAGTTAGGAATTGAGCTTGGCGGCCTCAATACATATAAAGGGCTCGTCTCTCATCGGGCCAAAATGGGTGATTCGCTAAAGGAAAAAAAGGCGGCTGATATTTTACTCGCCAACAAAATTATGCAGCGGTCATCGCTATTATTTTTACTCGCATTGTGGATAGGAGGTCTGCTTTATGAACTTGCCCGCTCATGGGGCGAATCCGGCTCATTTATATGAAAAAATAAATCTAGCTCAACCAGCACAAATCTTTGACTTTAGCGTGAATACGAATCCGTACGGGTCTCCTCCTTCTTTAAAGGAAAAGTGGAACGAGTGGTTTGGAGCTGTTTCTGATTATCCCGATCCAGAAGGACGGTCTTTGACGCAGCTGCTTGCACGGCAAAATGATGTAATGCCTGATCAAGTGCTACTTGGAAACGGAGCGGCTGAAGTGATTCAATTTCTCGGACAATTGATCCAAGGTAAGCGTGTCGTCATTGTGCAGCCCGCTTTTTCCGAATATGAAACGGCTTGTCGAGCGTATGGATGTGAGGTGGACTTTGTTTCGATCGATGAAGGGGTGGAGAGCATCGTCGAAGTAGCTAAAGAAGCGGCTGCTCTCTTTATTTGCACACCGAATAATCCGACGGGGCTTCTGTTTCAGTCGGACGATCTGCTACACATCCTTGATCAATTGCAAGGAAGCTCATGCTTAGTGATTATCGATGAAGCGTTTTATGATTTCGCTGGTTCGTTTACATACGCTACTTATTTATCAAACTATCCACAGCTTGTGATTTTGCGGTCATTAACGAAAATGTATGCTATTGCTGGGTTGCGAATCGGCTATGCTCTCGCTTCCGAAACAATTATTAAGCGTCTCGCTCGTTTTCGTCCACAATGGAATGTCAATGCACTTGCCTTACTTGCGGCCGAAACGGCTTTACTAGATTCCACCTTTGTGCAAACGTCACGTCAATGGATTCAAGAAGAACGTGAGCAGATGTTTGAATTTTTAGAAAAAACAGGGTTTCACTTTACGCGATCGTCAGTGAACTTCTATTTGCTCCGTGATCCGAACTTATCTGATCAACGGCCTTTGCTTGAGTTTTTACTGAAAAAAGGCTTCGTTCTCCGCCATACATACAATTATCCGACGTTAAACGGTCGATGGCTTCGTGCGGCCGTGAAAACGAAGGAGGAAAATGATCAATTGAAAGAGGCGTTACTGGCATGGAAACAGCACAATTAACGATTATTCTTGGCGGTGTGAGGAGCGGGAAAAGCCGTTTGGCGGAAGAAAAAGCAGTAGCAGAAGCGAAAAAGCGTGGTGGAGGGCTTCATTATATTGCCTGTGGAAAAGTAACGGATGGAGAAATGGCCGAGCGAGTCAGGCTCCATCAACAACAGCGGCAACAATCCACCGTCACATGGACAACGTGGGAACAACCGACTCAATTAGAGCAACTCGCTAATCAGTTTACGAAACAAGATGTGATTTTACTCGATTGTTTAACGACATTAGTAACAAATGAATGGTTTTTAGCTAGTGAGGATGAAAGCGAATGGAAGCAACCGCTGTTTCATGCGGAGATCAAACAGCGAGTGATCACAGAGGTTAACCGTCTTCGGCAAGCGGCCGCCGCTGTGATTATCGTGTCCAATGAACTTGCCTTTGAGCCGCTTTCGTCTCCGCTTGTGTTCTATTATGCGAAAACATTAGGTGAACTACATCAATATTTTGTGTCAGAGGCGGATGAAGCTGTGCTTGTTGAGCATGGGCTGCCGCTTATACAGAAAGGAGGGGAAGCGAGATGAAAGGTGTGATGCTTCAAGGAACGGCCTCAGATGTCGGAAAAAGCTTAGTGGCAACGGCCCTGTGCCGCTTGCTTTGGCAAAAAGGGCTCAAACCGATTCCGTTTAAATCACAAAACGTCTCGAATAATTCGTATGTCACCGCTTCCGGAAAAGAAATTGGCCGTGCACAAGGCTTGCAAGCGGAAGCCTGTCAATTAGAAGCGATCCCGGCGATGAATCCCATTTTATTAAAGCCATCCGGTTCCGGTCGTTCTGAAATTGTGCTGCGTGGGGAACGACAAAGCACGATTTCTGGGATGGCATACCGAGAAGCCTATTATGAAACCGCCTTGCAAGTGATTGAGGAATCATTTTATGAATTAACCGACCTCGCTGATTTTCTTGTCATCGAAGGAGCGGGCAGTCCAGTTGAAATGAACTTAAAGAAAAAAGAAGTCGTCAATATGAAGGTCGCAGAAATGGCCGATGTACCGGTCATTTTAATTGCGGACATTCATCGTGGAGGACTATTTGCAAGCGTCATCGGAACGTTAGAGCTGTTTGAACCACATGAGCGGGAACGAGTGAAAGGGATCATCATCAATAAATTTTATGGCGATCCAGCTTTGTTCGCAGATGGGAAGCAATGGCTTGAGGAACGAACGGGACTTCCGGTACTAGCCGTTTTACCATATTTGCCGAATCATCGGCTTGAAGGGGAAGATTCGCTGTCGCTCAGCGCTCGCTTCTCTTCACAAACGAAGAAAGCTTTAGACATCGTCGCCATCAAGCTACCCTACTTATCGAATTACAGTGATATGGAACCTTTTTTACTAGAAAAAGATACGACCGTTCGCTGGGTGGACTCAGTAGAAGCATTCGGTCAGCCAGACGCCGTTGTGCTCCCTGGCACGAAAAGCACATTACATGATTTACAGTTTTTAAAAACAAGTAGATTAGCCGATCGAATCGTTCAGTTTGCAAAAGAAGGAGGAACCGTAGCTGGTTTATGCGGCGGCTATCAAATTCTTTGTGAACAATTAATCGACCCGGATGGCCATGACTCCGGCGTAAGTGGACATTCAGAAATAGGACTTAGTTTAATTCCGGGAAAAACCACTTTTTTTAACGAAAAAACAACGGTACGTATTCATGGGAAAGTGGCACAGTTTCCAGCAATTGATTTGAGCGGGTATGAAATTCATATCGGACAAACGGTGATTGAAGAGCCATCCCCATTTGTGATTCGAGAGGATGGGAGTGAAGAGGGCTATTGCTCCGCGGATGGTCGAGTCATCGGCACGTATATGCATCATTTATTTCATAACGATGCTTGGCGTTCTGAGTGGTTAAATCGTTTACGAAGCAAAAAAGGACTTCCTCTTTCGCAATTGAATATGATGAAAGAGAAACAGCAAGCGTATGATGAACTGGCTCAACATTTAGAGAAGTATCTCGATTGGGAGAAATTTATGGCGATTATCGGCGAGGAAGAAAGGGAAATGAAGTAATGAAGTGGAAAACTTATAGTAATGGATTATTATTAAGCTTTCAATTTTTTACGATTGTCCCGATTCACCGTGAGCTGCCGATGGACGCTGCTCATTTACGGGCGGTGTTGCGGATGTTTCCATTGTTCGGACTCATTAGAGGACTTCTGTACGGAGGGGTATTTTGGGCACTTATTGAATGGTCGCCATTATCTGACCTTGGGAACGCTTTTTTATTGTGGCTGTTGCCGATTATTTGGACAGGAGGCTTGCATTTAGACGGCTGGATTGACACAAGCGATGCCTTTTTCTCGTATCGTGATCGCGAGCGGCGATTGGAAATTTTAAAGGATTCGAGAGTGGGAGCTTTTGGGGTGCTATCGCTCATTATCTTGCTGGCGGCACGCTTTCTCTTTTTCTATGAAATCATCGCATTCGGTAACAGTCAGCTCGCGTTCGTTGTATGCTTGATCCCTTTTTACAGCCAGATGACGATGGGGTTATTATTAAATAGCACTCCCCCAGCGAAAGAAGAGGGGCTTGCTTATTATTTTCAAAAGGGAAAAGATTCGGCGCTTTTGATTCGTTATAGTGTTTGGCTCATAGTCATTGGAGCGGCTATTGTATTGATGAGTCATGCGTTGCTTCCCTTTCTTATATTTACGGCTGTCACAGCTGTATTTTTCAATTTTGTGCGCCGAAGCACGATGAAACATTTTGGTGGCATTACCGGGGATTTGCTCGGTGCCAGTCTAGAAGGAGTGGAATCGATATTATGGATGACATTGTGGTTATTGGTCTCTATCGGCATGGGATAACGACGGACAATGAACGAAAGGCATTTAGCGGCTGGACCAACTCTGCCTTAAGTGAACGGGGAATACAAGATTTGCATGCGATTCAGCCGCTTATCCCTGATTATGAAAAAGTGATTGCTAGCGATCTACAGCGATGTGTCGATACAGCAGGCATCCTTTTTCCGGCGGCGAACGTTGATCTTTGGCCGGAGTTTCGCGAAATGAACTTCGGAATGTTAGAAGGCAAGCAGCATCAAGAACTTGAACATCTCGAAGAATACGTCACTTGGATGAACGATCCGTTTACAAGCTTTTTGCCGGAGGGAGAGTATTTTCATGAGTTTGGCGACCGTATTCGCTCCGCCTGGAACAACTGGCTCGATGTAATGGAGCAAAAGGAAATGAAACGAGGAGCCATTGTCACGCATGGAGGGGTGATTCGCCATTTACTAACGGAACTTGCTCCAGTGAAAAAGCAGTTTTGGGAGTGGGAAGTAAACAATGGCCGCGGTTTCGAACTGACTGCCTCTCTTTCTTCATTAAGGAGGGGTGAGCGATGCATCTCATTACAGGCGGTGCCTTCAACGGAAAAAAGCAATGGGTAATGGAAGCATACGAGTTGGAAAAGACTCAGCATCAGTGGGTATCGTGTTATAAAGCGGATCAGCCAGTATGGACAGAAAACATCATGGTATTTGAAGGAATCGAGTGTTATGTAAAGCAGCTCGTTGAACAAACAGAAGATGCCGAGCTCGCACGAAAACAATGGAAACAAGAGCTACAAGCTTGGCTCGATTGGGAAAAAGCTAATCCTGATGGAAAGCTGCTTTTAATCGGCTCTGATATTACAAAAGGCATTGTCCCAATGGAGGCATTAGACCGAATGTGGCGTGATGCAGCCGGTTGGTGTTTTCAAGAAGCGGCGAAACAAGCACAACAAGTAACCGTTATTTGGTATGGCATTCCACAATTTTTGAAAAAATAAGGAGGAAAAAAGATGAGACTATATACTCGAACTGGGGATAAAGGAAAAACAAGCATTATTGGCGGACGAGTGGACAAAGATGATTTGCGCGTAGAAGCGTACGGTACGGTTGATGAAACGAACTGCTTCGTCGGTCAAGCGATGACAGAGCTTGATCCGGAAATCTTTAAAGACATTTTAGAAGATCTTGAAACGATTCAACACGAACTATTTGATTGCGGTGGCGACTTAGCAACCGTTTCAGGTGCTAGAGGGTGGAAACTGCAACCAGAAGCCGTTGAAGAACTAGAAAAGAAAATCGACCAATACATTCAAGAAGCACCGGCACTTGAGCGTTTTATTTTACCAGGCGGCTCGAAAGCAGCGAGCATCATTCATGTCGCTAGAACCGTGGTGCGCCGGGCTGAGCGGCAAGTCGTGAGTTTAATGAAAGTAGAACAAGATATCCATCCAGTCACACTGCAATACTTAAACCGTTTATCGGATTACTTCTTTGCGATCGCTCGCGTGATCAATGCTCGCCTTAGCGTTAAAGACGTGGAATATGTAAGAAGTGCGAAAGTATTCCGCGAAGGCAAACGAATGGAGAACAAAGAGTGAGCATCAAAAAACTTACATGGCTCGCGCTATTCATCGCCATGTCTGTTGTGGGCGGAATGATCAAAGTACCAGCCGTTGTTGCTAGTGTGGCTCTTGATTCCTTTCCTGCTCTCTTAGCAGCGGGGCTCCTTGGGGCAGGGCCAAGTGCCTTGGTCGCTGCCTTTGGTCATCTCACATCCGCCGTCATTGGCGGATTGCCCCTTGGCCCGTTTCACATACTTATCGCCCTTGAGATGGCCGCCGTTGTTTGGATCTTTGCAAAGATGTACCAATCAGGTAAAAAAGTATCGGCGGTTATCACATTTGTTTTTCTCAATAGCATCGTTTCACCTGCGCCGTTTATTTTCATTATGGGCTGGGGCTTTTACGTTGGAGTGCTGCCATCCTTATTGATCGCATCGATCATAAACGTTGGATTAGCCATTGTGGCCTTGCCGCGCTTACAGTCAATTATGAATAAAATCATCTATAGGGGAGAAGCGAAAGCATGAAGCGCGATGTTTTAGTGATTCCGTTTGATACAATCCACGATCTTGTTATCTCCTCCGATAATAGCGGAGCAATCGGAAACAAACAAGCTGATGTCGTTCAAGTCCCATACGAAACGGTCAGCTACTACAGCTTCCGCGTCGCCCTTATGGAATGCTTAGCGGCAGGAGGTGAGCCATTTGCTGTGGTGATACATAATTTTTCTGGTGATGAGGCGTGGCATGGCTTGCTAAGCGGAGTAAAAAAAACCGCTAAGGAAGCTGATATTCCTGATTTAGCCATCACCGGCAGCACCGAAACCAACTTTCAAATGATGCAATCTGCCACCGGAATTGTTGTAATGGGTAAAAAGAAAAAGGAAGCTGAGCGGCCACTGCCTGCCAACCTTCAATACGCCGTCATCGGCAAACCGCTTGTCGGGCCAGAAGTGTTAGCGGAAGCAAGCCAAGTAGCACCGCTCGCACTTTTTAGAAAAGTGTTGCAGATGGATGGTGTCCATGCTGTTTTGCCTGTAGGATCGAAAGGTATTTTGCATGAGATTAAGAACATGACAGGCAGAGAGGAACTTATGGCAGAAAATCTAGCTTGTGCTTTGGATGTGGAGAAAACCGCAGGGCCTAGTACTTGTTTTGTGGTTGGGTTTGAAGCGGAGGTTGAGCGAGTGTTGTGGGAGGTTTGTGGGGGATTGGTTTTTGTGGTTAATGTCATAGAGGTGTGAATAGATTGTCGATGTTACTTAAAGTCTTTATAGCCCAACAAAAAAGAGATAGCCGACCCGCTATCTCTTTTTTTGCTAAAATAATAATCTTTTATAAATTCAACCCCCACTCACTCAACAATACTCCCACACTTTTCCCGCTGTAAGTAAGCTTCAAAATCTTTGCTACATAGCGGTTTGCTAAATAGGTAGCCTTGGCCTTGAATACAGCCGTCTTCGATTAAGATTTGGAGTTGGTCGGTGGTTTCCACTCCTTCTGCGACGACGTTTAGGCCGAGTGCGTGGACAAGGGTGAGCATGGCTTTGACGATGGCGCGGCTTTCTTCATTTTCATGAATGTCTCGAATAAAGGATGCGTCGATTTTTAATGTGTTGATTGGCAGTTCTTTAAGGTAGCTGAAAGAGCTGTAGCCAGTGCCGAAATCATCGATGGATACGGATATGCCTAAGTCTTGTAGTTCTTGTAAGACGAACATGGCGTGATCCATATTGACGAATATGCTTTCGGTGACTTCGATTTCAAAGGACGATGCTTCAAGGCCAGTTTCTTCTAGGATGGCTTGAACGCTTTGCACAAAATCAGGTTGTTCTAACTGATGAGGTGATACATTGACTGATAGTTGTAGAGAAAAGCCTAGATCGTTCCATTTTTTGGCTTGTTGGCAGCCTTGGCGCATCACCCATTCACCGAGCGGCAAAATGATGCCTGATTCTTCCGCAAGTGGAATGAATTCTGCTGGAGAGATTCTACCGAGTTCTGGATGATTCCAGCGAACGAGAGCCTCCATGCCGATGGTTTGTTTGGTTGCTAAGTCTAGTTTTGGTTGATAATCAAGATGGAATTGGTTATCTGTTAAGGCTTTTTTTAAGGCATTTTCTTTCAAGATTCGTTCGATGGACTGCCGCTCCATCTCTTTATCAAAAAGTGCGTAATCGTTTCGGTTTAGGTTCTTTACTTTATATAGTGCCATGTCTGCGTGAGAGAGCAGGGCACCCGCTTCTTTTCCGCTTTCTGGGAATATAGCAGCTCCAATGCTACAAGAGATGGTATAGTATTGGTCCATTACTTTGATTGGTTGATTCAAATTCGATCGAATTCGTTCAGCCACTTGTTGAACTTCGTCTTGACTTACGATATTTTTCAATAAAATCGTAAATTCATCGCCACCATGTCGCGCGACGACATCACCTTGGCGAATGCTATTTTTAATTCGCATAGCAGCTTCGACTAAGACAAAATCGCCCTTATCGTGTCCCCCTGAATCGTTGACGTTCTTAAAATGATCGAGGTCGATGATCAACACCGCAAGTGACGTTCCGTTTTTTTTCACCATTTCTATTTCATCGTAGAGCAAGTTCATGAAATATCTTCTATTAGGCAGATTTGTTAATGAGTCATGATAAGCGAGATGATGGATCAGCTCATCTGACTTTTTTCGATCAGTTATATTACGTGTGACAAGTACAAAATGCTGGATTGAATCAGCATTTTCATAAATGGGATTTAAGTTTGTTTCCCCATCCATGTACGATCCATTGGCTTTTTTGAACCGAAATTCTAGTTTCGCTGATGTTTGTTTTTTTTGGGCGACTTTTTTGAGTTCTGTTAAGACTTTCTCTTTATCCTCGTGATGAATCAAGTCTGAGAAGCGGTGTGACTGTAAATTAGCCAAATCATATCCGAGTAAATTTTCGTGTGAAGGGGATAAGTAGTGAAAACGTCCCTCCACATCGATGATTGCGATGAGATCGGATGAGTATTCAGTAATAAGTCGATATTTCTCTTCCATTGCCTTACGGGCTGTTATATCGTTGCGGATAGAAACATATTGATAAGGAACCCCTTTTTCATCTAGAAATGGGACAATTGTCGTATCTACCCAATATAACGAGCCATCTTTGGCTTTGTTTCGAATTTCCCCCTGCCATATTTGGCCTGAGCCAATGGTTTTCCACATCGTTTTGAAAAATGCTGGAGGATGAAAGCACGAATTTAAAATATTATGATTTTGCCCGATCAATTCTTCTCGACTGTATTTAGAAATATGACAAAATTGATCATTTACATAAAAAATTTTTCCTTTTTTATCTGTCATAGCAACAATCGAGGACTGATCAAGCGCATATTGTATATCGATCAGCTCTTTTTTCATCTTTTTAAACAATTCATTTTCAGAGCTTAGATTATTAATATTACTGTCAATCATTTTGTTTCCTCCTATAGTTCTACTTGGTTCTTTATTTATAGTTGGATAACATCATTTTTACAAAAAAACAACACTACCTTTACAAAAAAATTACTTTATTTTTTACCTTTTTTATATTAACTATATCATAAGTAAGGGTATTTTCTTCTCATTAAATGAGCAAAATGAGATTTTTCGTCTTATTTTGAACGAAATAGAAATGTCTTTAAAAAGTAGGAAATGATAAAATACATATAGAATTTTCAAATGGTTAAGTTACCAGTGTAAGGGTGGGGAGTGTAGATGAAAAGGTTATCATTTATGGTATTGGCTGTGATGCTATTAGCCGGTTGTGGCAATAGCCTTTATGATGAGTCAATGAAGCAGGCGAAGTTGGCAATGGCGAATGGGGAGTTTGACAAGGCGAAAGCGTCATTTGAGCTGGCGCTAGAAGAAAAGCCGGATGATCCTGAAGCCTCAGGAGTATACGAGCAACTAGTCGTTTATGAAAGTGTCCAAAAGGCGATTGAAAATGGTCAATGGGATGAGGCTTTAACGAAAGTAGAGGGCTTAAAGAAGGCAAAGAATATCGAAAAAAACTTAAAGCAATCATTAGATGAACTAGTGAAAACGGCGGAAGCTGGGAAGGAAAATGAGCGCATTGTTTCCGAAAAAGTAGAAGATATTAAGGGATTAGTAAGTGAAAAGAACTACGAAGCAGCGCAAAAATTAATCGATGAAATCAAACAGAATGAACAGTTGAAAGTGGCTTATCAACAGTTCTCCGGTGAAGTGGATCGGCTGTCATCAGAAATTCAGTCAGGCATTCAGCATCAGGCAGAAGCAGAAAAGGAAGTAGCTATTCAAGAAGCTGAAGCCGTCAAACAAAAGGCTACCAATGAAAGTAGAAAAGTAGAGTACTATTCAAAGCTAGAGCAGATTGAAACGGGGATGGCAGATTTAGAATATATATATGAACAAGGCACGACAGTCGAAGTGAGAGAGGCGGAATCAGAGCGGTATAAACGTTGGGATGACGCATTGAATGAAATATACGGTGTACTGAAGCAGCAGCTTCCATCCAATGAAATGGAACAATTACGGACGGCACAGCGCAAATGGATCACGTATCGAGATGAGTCAGCAGAGAGTGCTGCTGCTAGTTTTGAAGGCGGATCATGGGCGTCTGTTCAATATGTTAGTACGCAAGCTGATTTGACGAAAGAACGATGCTATGAGCTCGTAGATCGATATATGAAATGATAAGAAACGACAGGATGAAAGAACCTTCTCTTTCATCCTGTCATTTTTTTGATCTTTTTCAAAAATGTAAAAATTATTTTGAAAATTCAAACGTATTTGTTGTATAATAAATTAACATACATAATTCTGTTATATAACATAGGAGGGGTACGTTATGGAAGGAACGACTTTTTCGAAAGAGTTAGCGCCTGTTTTAGAGAATATAAATTTGCAAGATTATGAGGAAGCGGTTCGCCAAGCTGATTGGGGGAAGGTGGCTGAGCATTTCACTTGGTTTCAAACGGGGCAAGTGAATATGGTGTACGAAGCCATTGATCGCCATGTGAAAGAAGGGAAGGCGGAAAAAACAGCTTTGTTTTTTACTGATGGAGATCGGGAAGAACAGTATACTTATCAACATATTCAAGAGCAGTCTTGCCGCTTTGCAAATGGATTAAAGTCGCTTGGTGTTGAGAAAGGCGATCGTGTGTTTATCTTTATGCCGCGTAGTCCGGAGTTATATTTTTCCTTACTAGGCATTGTCAGAGTCGGAGCCATTGCGGGGCCGTTGTTTGAGGCGTTTATGGAGGAAGCCGTTAAGGATCGTTTGGAGGATAGCGGGGCGAAGGTGGTTGTAACGACACCTCAACTATTAGAGCGTATTCCTGTCGATCAATTGCCGAATTTAGAGAAAGTGATTTTAGTAGGATCAGATGAAAAAACAGCGGATTACATTGTCCCTTTTAATGAGCTGATGAGCGTGTCAGATGAGTACATGATCGAGTGGGTGGAACGAGAGGATGGCATGCTTTTGCATTACACATCTGGTTCGACTGGAAAGCCAAAAGGGGTATTACAAGTTCATGACGCGATGCTGCATCAATATGTTGCGGGAAAATGGGTGTATGATCTTCATGAGGATGATATTTTTTGGTGCACGGCAGACCCAGGCTGGGTGACAGGGACATCCGCTGGCATTTGGTCTCCATGGTTAAATGGCGTCACCAATGTGTTGCGTGGTGGCCGCTTTAAAGCGGAGGATTGGTTTGCGACACTTGAAAAATACGGGGTAACGGTCTGGTTTAGTGCACCAACTGCTTTCCGATTATTGATGGCAAGCGGAAATAAAATGCCGAAGAACTATGATTTATCAAAGCTGCGTCATATTTTATCAGCTGGTGAGCCGCTCAATCCAGAAGTCATTCGTTGGGGGCTTGAAACATTGAATCTTCGCATTCATGACAACTGGTGGATGACGGAAACAGGTTCATCGATTTGTGCGAACTTCCGTTGTAACACGATCCGTCCTGGTTCAATGGGAAAACCGCTGCCTGGCATTGAAATGACAATTATTGATGATAATGGTCAAGAATTACCTCCAAATCGAATGGGGAACTTGGCGATTAAACCACAATGGCCAGCGATGATGCGTCAAGTATGGAACAATAAAGAAAAATACGAAAGTTATTTCTTGAAAGGCTGGTTTGTTACGGGAGACTCTGCTTATAAGGATGAAGATGGTTACTTTTGGTTTGAAGGGCGTGTCGATGATGTCATCAATACATCTGGTGAGCGCGTGGGACCATTTGAAGTTGAAAGTAAGCTAGTGGAGCATCCAGCTGTAGCTGAAGCTGGAGTCATCGGTATTCCTGATCCGCTTCGTGGGGAAGTGATCAAAGCTTTTATCACCTTGCGACCGGGCTACACAGAAAGCCCAGAATTACTGGAAGAGATTCGTCAGTTCGTCAAAACTCGTCTAGCCGCTCATGCAGCACCGAGACAGTTTGAAGTCCGCGATACAATGCCAAAAACTCGCTCAGGTAAAATTATGCGCCGCGTGTTAAAAGCGTGGGAGCTTGGTTTGCCAACAGGAGACTTATCGACAATGGAAGATGATTAATAGAAAAAGCCCGGGATTGCTCCCGGGCTAGTTGTATTTAGTTTTTATATCCATCTACAATTAAATCTAATTTTCCGCTCGCTGGATCAATAACAAGCCCATGGACAGGAATATCATTTTGCATCAATGGATGGTTTTTGACCATACTAACACTATGAGATACGCTTTCTTCTACACTACTAAATCCTTCAAGCCAAGAGTCCACATCAATGCCCGCATGTCTTAATGTATCGATTGTTTCTTGCTTCACGCCACGCTCGGCCATTGCGGCTAAAATGTTTTCGCTCTTTAGCGAGCTCATGCCGCAATCGTGATGACCCACGATGATCACTTCATCTGCTTGTAGTTGGTAAACGGCTACAAGTAAACTACGCATAATACTCCCGAATGGATGATTGACGATGGCACCTGCATTGCGGACAATTTTGACGTCCCCATTTTTGAAGTTCATTGCCTTCGTCACAAGCTCAACAAGACGAGTATCCATACAAGTTAAAAGCACGACACGCTTATCCGGAAATTTATCCGTTGCAAATTCTTCATATTGCTTACTTGCCACAAATTTCTCATTATAAGTTAAGATTTCTTCTAATAATGTCATTTTGTCATTCCCCTTTCGTACAACTACTATTTTACATCAAATGGACGAAAGTGAGAATTTTTAATTTATTTTTTACATTAATTCAACAATTTTTTTTATGGAATGCTCGAGTTCTCCCATTGGAATGAAGCGAGCTTTACGGAACATTTCTTTGCCTTCAACGAAGAAAATAATAACTGGAATCGTGAAAATGGCGTATTCTCCGGCAATTTCAGGCACATCATCGGCATTGACATGTAACATTTTCACTTGTGGATAGTTCGTTAACAGTTCCTCCACTTGTGGTAAAACAGCATGACAAACCGAGCAATTGGGTCGTGAAATATAAAGTAAAGCGACTGTATGTTCATTTAATTTCTCATGAAGGGTAGAGAGGGATGCGATCTTTTCCAAGAGGATGACCTCCTTTTTTATTTTATTATACTATAGGGGGTATGTTAGAGCAAGAGCAATGGCTTTATAATACCAATAGACAAGGAGGAGTTAATATGGCAGGAAGAAAAGAAGACGAATTACAAGACATCACCCTTTTAGGCAATCAAGGGACAACATATAAATTTGCGTACGACCCGTCGATTCTCGAAACATTCGACAACAAGCACCAAAATCGTGATTACTTCGTGAAATTCAACTGTCCAGAGTTCACAAGTCTATGCCCAATGACCGGACAACCTGATTTTGCGACGATCTACATCAGCTACATTCCAGATGTAAAAATGGTCGAAAGTAAAGCGTTAAAGCTATATTTATTTAGTTTCCGTAATCACGGTGATTTTCATGAGGACTGCATGAATATCATCATGAATGATCTCATTGAACTAATGAACCCACGCTACATCGAAGTTTGGGGCAAATTCACGCCACGTGGTGGTATTTCCATTGACCCATACACAAACTGGGGTCGTCCTGGAACAAAATATGAGCAAATGGCGGAGTACCGCATGATGAATCATGATTTGTATCCGGAGAAAATTGATAATCGATAGAAATGATTAGTGATGACAAGGCTACTATGCTATGCTATACTAACCTTACCATTTACTATTACTTGTTTCGATATTCCCCTATTCATTCGTGAGTAGGGGGTTTTTAGGTTCTATTAAAAGAAAAAAAACAGACTCTACGTGTAGAGTCTGTTTATATATGGCAGCAATTATGCTTTTTGAACGTTAGTCGCTTGTAATCCACGTTGACCTTGTTCAGTATCAAATGTTACAGCTTGACCTTCGTCTAAAGATTTGTAGCCTTCACCTTGGATAGCTGAGAAGTGAACGAATACATCGTCTCCGCCTTCACGTTCGATAAATCCAAAACCTTTTTCTGCATTAAACCATTTCACTTTACCTTGTTCCATTATTGTTTCCTCCTCGTGTGCTGTACACACATTCTGTTACTATCCTTGCTCTCAAACCTTCCAGACGGAAAGTTGTAACACTTACCAATTATTACTGAACAAAAATAATTCTACTTAAACATAACACACAATGTTATACAATACAAGAATAAACAAAATATGGTTATTCTAAAAATTCAGGATGCTGATGGCGTTTGCAGCCGAATAAGTAACAGCGTTTAGATATAGAGATTTCAAAATTCATCGAGGGTATATAATCAGCTGTGGTATCCTAGTATAAAAAGAAGGTGATCGAATGACTAATCTATTTAAAATCCAACAACCGAAGATTCCACAAAATTTAATTTCAGCTAGTTTTGAAGAGTGGAAAGAGGATCGTTATTTTAATAAATGTATCATTAAAGATTGTGCCATTAAAGATTGTGCCATTATAGGGGAAGAGATTGAGCGGCTGAAGTTTGATCAAGTCGTTTTTGAGAATGTTTCTTTTGTTGATGTGAATTTTCGATTTGTTGAATTGGTCGATGTTGTTTTTAATAAATGTGATTTGTCCAATACTGAATTTTGTAACGGGAGTGTTCATCGAGTAGAGTTTAAACACTCTAAAATGTTAGGTTTGAATTTGGCTGATGCGACGTTGCGTAATGTGGTGTTAGAAGAGTGTCAAGCGAACTTTGCTTCGTTTAGCTATGCTGAATTGAAGCAGGTGAAGTTTCTGCAATGTGCCATTCAAAGCGGAGATTTTTATGAATGTCAGTTGGATAAAGTGCAATTTAATCAATGCAATTTAGATGAAGCCAACTTTGAAGGCACGTCACTTAATGGAATCGACCTTAGTAGCTGTGAATTTCACGAGCTTAAGGTTTCAGCAGAAAAATTAGCAGGATGCACCGTGTCTGAAGAACAGGCCATCGCTTTTTCTCGATTATTAGGCTTGAATATCAAAGAATAGTCTGAAAGTGCTCGTAAGGTCAAAGAAACGAGTGTAAAGTCGAAGAAAGTGCTCGTAAGGTCAAAGAAACGAGCAGAAAGTCGAAGAAAGTGCTCGTAAGGTCAAAGAAACGAGTGTAAAGTCGAAGAAAGTGCTGGTAAGGTCAAAGAAACGAGCAGAAAGTCGAAGAAAGTGCTCGCAAGGTCAAAGAAACGAGTAGAAAGCCAAAGAAAGTGCTCATAAGGTCAAAGAACGCCAAGCTACCCCTAAAAAAGCTACTTCACTGTTTTATAAATTTTCATTTTGTTGACCGATCTCTTTACTGGCGATGATTTCATTGGCATCCTTTAAGTTTTCATATTTATCTACAGAGTTGCCGCGAGCTTGTTTGACGTCAGAATGAATCGTGATTTGTGGATCATGTGAAATTGGTTCAGTTAGTTTCATTTTTTTCTTCATCTCATCATCTCCTTAATGGTAGTGTGAGCTGAAGCGTTGTAATTATGCAAAAAAAAAAGCAGACGCTTGTTGTCTGCTTTTTTGATGCCTTCCGCTTTTCTTGTCCAGCTTCAGGTGCTATCGGCCCGAGGTCAAAAGCCAATCCGACCAAAAGGTTAAAGAGCAACCTTTCAGCCAGCTCGTCTTTTGCTTGTCGCCGATGAACGAGCGCCTTTCGCTTTTTTCTTTGTCGCTCCAAAACAGTCGGCTCCGCTTTTCTTTATTGTCTAGCTCCAGGTGCCAGCGACTAGTGAACTTCCTCGCTCCTCCTTGCGATAAGTCAACATCGATTCACTAGCGTTCATCGTGTTTCCTTTATCTTGTGCGGAGCGTTCCAGTTCATACATCGCTAAACGGCACCTTTCGCTTTTCGTTATTCCACATTAAAGTACCTTGCATCTGGATGTGCGAAGACAATTGCTGATACTGAGGCTTCGGGTTCCATCATGTAGCCTTCGGTGAGGTGGACGCCGATGTCTTCTGGCTGCAATAATTTAAATAGTTTTTCTTGGTCTTCTAGATTCGGACAAGCCGGGTAGCCGAAGGAGAAGCGCTGGCCTTGGTATTTGGCGGCGAAGCGTTCTCTCATGGTGAAGTCGACAGGGTCCGGGAAGCCCCATTGGTCACGTATTTCTTGGTGAATGCGTTCAGCAAAGCCTTCCGCAAGTTCTAACGCAGTGGATTGGATGGCATGGCTTTGCAAGAATTCACCTTTTTCTTTGAATTTGGCGGCTTGGTCACGAACACCGAAGCCAGCGGTGACGACAAACAGACCAACATAATCCATTTCACCGCTGTCGACCGATTTTAAATAATCGGCTAAGCAAAGGAAGGGCTCTTTTTGCTGACGCGGGAAGGTGAAGCGTTCGATTTCGGTTTTAGCATCCGCTGGGTCGTAAATGATCACATCATCCCCATTGGATTGAGCCGGAAAAAATTGATACACGCTTGCTGTTTTTAACAGACCTTCTTGTAAAAATCCATCGACTGTTTCTTTTAACAGGATGGCACGTTCATCTTTTTCCGCCAGTAATTTTTCCACTTTGCCTTTTAAACCGAGGTGGTGACCGATCAATGTTTGCATATTGATATATGGTTTTAAATGAGCAACAGGATAGTCTCGCTGAATATGCTTCCGCAAGTCACGCGGCTCAAACACAGGGACATCTTGTCGCACTGTTTTTATCGGTTTTTCTAAAACAGCAACAGCTGGTTTCGACGTTTCACGATAGGCTTCAATTTCTTTGCGTTTTTCCTGCTTTTCTGCCAGTTCATTCAATAGCTGTGATTTTTCCGTTTCATTTTGCAGGCGACTTGCAATCGATAATCCATCCATCGCATCTTTGGCGTATAAAACCGGACCTGTGTACTCAGGCGAAATTTTTGTTTCAGTGAAGCGGCGAGATAAGGCGGCCCCACCGACTAAAATTGGCACATCAATGCTGGCTGCTTTCATATCCTGAGCGGTAAGCACCATTTGTTGAGCGGATTTGACAAGCAATCCAGACAGGCCGACCATATCAGGATTTTCCTTTTTAATCGCTTCAATTAATTCGGATGGTGTCACTTTAATCCCAAGGTCAACGACTTTAAAGCCGTTATTGCTTAAAATAATATCGACAAGGTTTTTTCCGATGTCATGCACATCGCCTTTAACAGTAGCGAGGACGACTTTTCCTTTGCCGTTGTCATTTTCTTTTTTCTCCATATATGGCTCTAAAAAGGCGACAGCCGCTTTCATTACTTCGGCACTTTGCAATACTTCGGCCACGATTAGTTGGTTGTCGTTAAATAGCCGTCCAACCTCGGCCATTCCTTTCATCAGTGGGCCGTTAATAATATCAAGCGGTGTGTCATACATTGTAAGTGCCGCTTCTAAGTCAGGAAGTAACCCTTCTTTCGTTCCTTCAACAACGTAATAGGCGAGGCGTTCCGGTACCGTTTTCGGAATGTCTTCTTCTTTTTTTTCCTTCTTTTTATCTCGGTAAAAGTCGGTAAAAGCTGCTAAAGTGTCATCATTCGTATCGAATAACAGCTTTTCTGCCAGTTCAATCTCTTCTTTTGGGATCGAGGCGAAACGCTCCAGTTTTTCAGTGTTAACGATCGCGTAATCGAGACCGGCCTGCGTACAGTGATATAAATAGACGGCATTTAACACTTCACGGCCGACAGGAGGGAGGCCGAATGATACATTGCTGACACCGAGTACAGTTAATGCTTTGGGTAACTTTTCTTTAATGAGGCGAATGCCTTCAATCGTTTCTTCGGCGGAACCGATATATTGCTCATCACCTGTGCCGACAGGGAAGACGAGCGGGTCAAAAATAATATCCTCTGGAGCGACTCCCCATTTATTCACAAGCAGATCATAAGAGCGGATCGCCACTTCCAGTTTGCGCTCGCGAGATACGGCCATGCCAGTTTCGTCAATTGTACCAACAACAATGGCTGCTCCGTATTTTTTAACGAGTGGAAGAACAGCTTCAAATCGTTCTTCACCGTCTTCTAAGTTAATCGAGTTAATGATGGCCTTCCCTTGTGAATATTTCAGCGCTTTTTCAATGACGGTTTCATCTGTTGAATCGATGACGAGTGGTACTTTTACTTTTTTCACCACTTCTTGCATGAAGTTTTCCATGTCTTCCAGTTCATCTCGATCCGGATTGGCGAGACAGATGTCAATAACATGAGCGCCCCCCTTAACTTGGGCGCGAGCGATTTCTGCCGCTTCTTCAAATTTCCCTTCGATGATCAGCCGCTTAAATTTTCGTGAGCCGATGACATTCGTTCGTTCTCCGATAAATAAAGGTCTCATCGTGTCGTCGTATAAAAGGGGTTCAATCCCGGATACGGCATGGTCATGCGGATGCTTTGGCCGCGGACGAGGAGGGAGGTCCTTCACCGCTTCTTTCATTGCCCGAATATGCTCGGGTGTCGTGCCGCAACAGCCGCCAACAATATTGATCCAGCCTTTTTCTGCAAAGCCTTTTAGTTTTTGAGCTAAAGAGTCGGGTGATTCATGATAGCAGCCGTCTTCATCGGGAAGGCCGGCATTTGGATAACAGCTAACAAAGCTGTTGGACAAAGCGGAAAGGGAGCGGATATGATCAGTCATAAATTCCGGTCCTGTCGCACAGTTTAAGCCGACAGAGAGCGGTTGGATATGCTCAATCGAAATATAGAAGGCTTCAATATTTTGCCCCGCAAGCGTTGTCCCCATCGGTTCAATCGTGCCGGAAATCATCACAGGGAGTGTTTTTCCAGTTTGTTCAAATGCCCGTTGAATGCCAAGGGTGCCAGCTTTGACATTGAGCATATCTTGACTCGTTTCCATTAATAGTAAGTCAGCGCCGCCATCAATTAACGCAACGGCTTGCAGTTCAAAGTCTTTGCTAAGTGTTTCAAAGTCGATGCCGCCTGTGACAGATAATGTTTTTGTCGTTGGACCTATTGCCCCAGCTACATAGCGTGGGTGCTCTGGTGTGGAAAAATCATCCACGCATTGGCGAGCAATTTCAGCGGCGCGTCGATTAATTTCATAGGTATGCTTTCCAAGGCCGTATTCATTTAAAACAAGCTCGGTACCACCAAATGAGTTTGTTTCGATAATATCGGTGCCGGCTTCAAGGTAGGCCCGGTGAATGCGATCAATCACATCGGGGGCGGTGATATTTAAGTATTCATTGCAGCCTTCATATTCTTCGCCACCGAAGTCATCAGCCGTTAAATTGGCTTGCTGAAGCATCGTTCCCATCGCCCCGTCAATGATGAGTATGCGTTTTTCTAGTTCTTTTTCAATTGGATGTGGATTGGACATGAGCGATCCCTCTTTCCTTTATTTTTCCATCAAGTTGTTCAATGTAGTTGATTAATTGAATAGACATTTCATAGCGTAAAAAAGGTGTGATCAAATAAATGCCGTTAAACAGCTTAGCGGCTGTGTCGATGAGTTCTTTAGCAATGTTGACTCCTTCACGAGCGGAAGCTTCTCGATCTCCTTCGCATGCCTTCATTCGTTGGAGTGTTTCATCCGCCAGTTTAATGCCAGGCACTTCATGATGAAGGAACTCGGCATTTCTTGAGTTTGTTAAAGGCATGATGCCGATAAAAATAGGTGTCGGCAAATGCTTCGTTGCTTCGTACACTTCGATGATTTTTTCCTTTGTAAATACAGGTTGGGTAATAAAATAATCGGCCCCGCATTCGATTTTTTTCTCCAGTCGCTTCACCGCTCGGTCGAGCACACGCACATTTGGATTGAAGGCAGCGGCGACGGAAAAATTTGCTTTTTGTTTAAATGGTTTTCCGGAAAAAGATATGCCTTCATTCATTTGTTTAATCAATTGAATGAGTTCTAAGCTTGATACGTCATAAACAGAAGTCGCCCCTGGGAAGTCGCCAATTTTTGTCGGGTCGCCAGTGATTGCTAGCACATCATGCAAGCCTAGTGCATGCAATCCCATTAAATGAGATTGCAGTCCGATCAAATTGCGATCGCGGCATGTTATGTGGACAAGCGGGCGAATATGATGGTTCATTTTCAATAGGGACGCGATGGCGAGGTTGCTTACTCGCGGGGAAGCCAGTGAATTATCTGCCATCGTCACAGCTGCGATGCCTGTTTCGTGAAGAGCTTTAGCCCCTTCAATATATGCATTTGTATCCAATTGTTTTGGTGTGTCTAGTTCAACAATAATCGTTCGTTCCGTTTTCACTTTTTCATGTAGGCGTGGAAGTGACGGAGCGGCTGTTTCTTTAATGATAATTGGTTGTTCCGCTTTCACTTTTTTTTCGGTGATGGGAGGGAGACCAGCGAGCGCCTTTTTCGTCGCTTCGATATGTTTTGGCGTCGTCCCGCAACACCCGCCGATTAACCGAACTCCTTCATTGCGAAGTTTTACCGCCGCTTGCCCGAAGTAGTCTGCTTCTGATTCATAAACAATTCGCCCGTCCTCTACATCTAGTAGACTGGCATTTGGATAAGCAGATAGAAAGGCTTTCTCTGGCAGTGCCACTTCTTCTAACGCTTGAATCGTATGATGAGGACCGAGCCGGCAGTTTACTCCAACGATATCCGCTCCTAATCCTTCGAGATGATGAAGCGCCTTATTTAGTGCCATACCGTTTTGAAGTACACCCGGCTCATGCATCGATACTTGGGCAATGAGCGGAAGATCGGTAAGGGGGCGAATCATTTTCAACACGGTCGTTAACTCATCAAAGTCATAATACGTTTCAAAGAGGAGGCCGTCCGGTTGTTCTGATAAAAGACTGTCCGCTTGTTCACGAATCGCTGCTTCAATTTCTGTTAACGTCACGCTGCTTTTACGCATGCCACGTATGCCGCCAATTGTTCCTAGCACAAAGCGACCATTTGGGGCTACCGCTTTTTTGGCAATTTGCATGGAAGCTTTATTCAATTCTCGCACGCGATGCTCTAAGCCATAACGAGCTAGTTTATAGGCATTGGCCCCATAGGAATTCGTTTGAATGACATCGGCCCCTGCTTTTATATAATCAAGGTGAATTTGTTCAATCACTTCTCGTTTTTCCACATTTAATTCTTCATAGCAAAAATCAATTCCATATGAATAAAGCAGCGTTCCCATCGCTCCGTCTGCGGTTAATACTTCATGTTTCAACCGATCTAAAATGCTCATTTCATTCACCCTCCCTAAAAAATAAAAAAGCCTTCTTAAAAAATAAGAAGGCTTTATAGTCGTCGATAGCTATTCCTTCTTATCTTTCAAACGAACAAAGTCGTTTGCTGGAGTTAGCACCGGGCCGGCAGTCGGCTGGTTGCTGAAGCGTCCTAGGGCCAGTACCCTCAGCTTCTCTTGATAAGAAATACGTTATTTAATTGATAAAGACATCATAGCTGTTGCACAAAGAAGAGTCAAGAGAATATTTAGAATTTTGATTTATTTTCTATTGTAAAAATAGCGTGTGAAATGGGAAGTTTCTGAGTTTTGGAACTTTCAGAAATGCCATTGCTGAACATGATTTAGAGGACTATACTTGCATTAATTTAGCATCTTGATAAATCAAAAATTACGTAATGATCAAGCTCCAAACTTCAAACGTTCGGAGCCATTATTATGCCTGAAAGCATAATGAATGGTGCGGAGCTAGTGATAGATTTAAGGAGGAAACTAAGTTGAATCAGCTTCGTTATTCTTTATTCGTCTTATTAGGAGCTTGTAGCTATGGCTTGCATTCATCGTTAGTTAAACTGACGACAAATGCAGGCTATCAGGCGGAACAGGCGACTGGTGCTCAATATTTTTTTGGATTGCTTTTATTATTAGTGGTTGTGTTGTTTACGAAACGAGTGAAATTAAATATGAAACAGATTGGCTCATTGTTGGGTCTTGGGATTTTACTAAGCTTAACAGGTGTGTTTTATGCGACTAGTATCGAACAATTATCAGCTTCTATGGCAATTGTTTTACTCTTTCAATTTACTTGGATCGGTATTGTCATTGAGTCTATTTATTTAAGAACATTCCCATCGAATTTAAAGTTAATTTCGATTGTTTTTCTATGGGGAGGCACATTGTTAGCTGGAGGCCTTGTATCCGGTCATATGGATTGGATGAGCGAGACAAAAGGACTCGTGTTTGGCTTTTTAGCGGCTGTTACGTTTGCTTTATTTATTTTCTTTAGTGGAAAAGCAGGGAAAGGGGTACCGACGATTCAAAGAAGTTTAATCATTACGGCCGGCGGATTTTTGACCGTATTATTATTTGTACCGCCTACATTTATTGTGGATGGAACGCTTACTGGTGGTCTATGGAAATATGGCTTGCTCGTTGGGCTGTTCGGTGTAGTCTTACCAGTGATTTTGTTTGCGATTGGGACACCGCATATTGATTCTGGAACGGCAACGATTGTTGGAGCAGCAGAATTACCAGCTGCCATTTTATCAGCTATGCTTATTCTTGGTGAACAGATTACTCCGGAGCAGGCAACTGGTGTGTTATTGATTTTAATTGGAATTGTCGTTCCACAGTGGCGTTCAAAAAAAGCAACGCATCCGAAGAAAGTGTATATGAATTGAGGAGGCTGTCTTATAAGACAGCCTCGTTTTTTTATTGGATGGGGGGGATTAGTCGGTAAAGCGTCTTTATTGGTCGGAATTGTGAGACAATCAGTCGCAAATCACTCCGAATTGGGCGGAGATCTTGAAAAATCAGTCGCGAATCGCCTCCAATCAGTCGCCCGCTGATTGAGGCCACGCTCAACCTCTTTTTTTAGCGATCGTAAATGCCCTTATTTTTGCAGGGTTTTTAGTGCGATTAAAGAATTAAAAAGGTAGGAACAATGAAAGGATGATCGAGCAGTGGCTACAACATTAGAATTGATAAAAGAGGATTTTAAAAATAACTCATTTTTTCAGTATATTGGATTTGAAATTGTCGAGTTTGAGGAGGATCGGGTGAAGATCAAGCTAGATATTAAAGAAGTGTTATTGAATACGAATGGTACTCTACATGGAGGCGTTTATGCGACGATGCTTGATTTTATTCAAGGAATGCTGCTTCGGGCGGTAACAAAGGAAAGATGCGTGACGACTAATTTAACGACTCATTTTCTTGGTAGTGTATCCTCGGGCGAAATATTTGCTGAAGCAATGATTCTTCAGCTAGGATACAAACTTGCTTTTCTTGAAGGGGAAATAACAGATACGGACGGACGGCTACTTGGGAAAGCAACAGGGACATTTAAGATCATTCGAGAAAAGTAACATTTTTTCAACAAATTGTCGAAGGATAGATGCGGGAAAAAATGATATACTTTCAGTAAAAGCAATCTATTTAAGGTGGACCACGAATGAATATGCAACTTTGGAACGATGCGAGGTTTTTCATTGAACAATGTTACCAAGAATTAAATAAGTCGGAAGTTGAACGAACAAAGCGTTTGCAAGAGATTAAAAAGGAAATCGAAACG
This sequence comes from Bacillus sp. FJAT-52991, assembly GCF_037201805.1. Lineage (GTDB taxonomy): Bacteria > Bacillota > Bacilli > Bacillales > Domibacillaceae > Bacillus_CE > Bacillus_CE kandeliae. The sequence continues at coordinate 763,728 of NZ_CP147404.1, forward strand.
ACCGGAAGTTATGCTCACACATATGAAGAGTTAGTACATGGTGCGCGAATGGCTTGGCGCAATAGTAATCGTTGCATTGGTCGCTTGTTTTGGCAAACGCTTCATGTGTTTGATGAAAGGGAGGCACGTACAGAAGAGGACGTATTCCAAGCACTTGAGAAGCATGTTGAGTATGCTACAAATGACGGCAAAATTCGCCCTGTTATTACTATATTTCCACCATCTGTGCCAAATCGAGAAGATGTGCGGATTTGGAATCATCAATTAATGCGTTATGCCGGCTATGAAACAGAGGCAGGGAGCATTGGTGATCCTTCGTCAGTGGACTTTACGAGGCAATGTGAAAAACTAGGATGGCAGGGAAAAGGCACGAATTTTGATTTGCTGCCATGGGTGGTACAAATTGGCAGTAAGTCTCCCGAGTGGAAGGAAACACCAAAGGCGTTGATGAAGGAAGTTGAACTTGTTCATCCGGAATTCCCGTGGTTTCGTGAGCTTGGTCTGAAATGGTATGCAGTACCGATCATTTCTGATATGAAGTTGGAAATTGGTGGTTTAGAATACAAGTCTGCTCCATTTAATGGCTGGTATATGGGAACAGAAATTGGTGCGCGTAATTTAGCAGATGAGTTTCGATATAATTTGCTTCCGGTCATTGCTGAACGAATGGAGTTAAATACAAGCAAGGCATCGGCACTTTGGAAGGATCGAGCGCTTATTGAATTAAATGTGGCTGTGTTGCATTCTTTTAAAGAAGCGGGTGTCAGTATTGTCGATCATCATACAGCGGCTCAGCAGTTTAAAGTTTTCGAACAAAATGAGGAGCAAGCAGGACGAGCATTAACGGGAGATTGGACATGGTTAATTCCACCGATTTCGCCAGCTGCGACTCATATTTTTCACCAGGAATATCATGATACCATTCAAACACCGAATTACTTTTATCAAGACAAACCGTATTAATTTACAGGGAGGCTAACCATCATGGAAGGCCTCTTTTTAGTGAATGTCATGATAAAAAATAGAAGGATGGAAGAGTAAATAAGGTGATGTCTTTACATGGGGATGTACGTTTAATGAGAGAGAAACTCGGGTGACAAGGGATGAACAAGGTCGATGGAGTGTGCAAGAGAGAGGATCTCAAAAGAAAAGAGATCTGATCCCGAGCAATTTTCGGAGTCAGACCTCTAGTGAGACAGTCTCTAGATTTCTCATTAGCTTTTCGCTTTTTGTAGAGCTTTCAACACATGTAAAGAGCGACCGGTCCCAATAGCCACCGATTCTAACGGATTAGGTGCGAGGTGAACAGGGATGATAATTTCTCTGCTAATCCATTCCTGCATTCCTTTTATTAAGGCGCCGCCTCCACTTAAGACCACACCTCTGTCAACAATATCTCCACTAAGCTCTGGTGGACAGGTTTCTAATGTCGTCCGAATGGTTTCTAAAATGGTAAGCAATGCCTCTTTTATCGCCTTTTGGATTTCATACGAACTCACTTCGATGGTTTTTGGCAATCCCGTCAAAAGATCACGACCGCGAACAGCCATCTTTTGTTCCTCATGCTCAATCAAGGCATAGCCAATCTCCATTTTAATATTTTCAGCAGTCCGTTCACCAATGAGTAAGTTGTAAGTTTTTTTGATGTATAGGACAATATCTTCATCAAGTTTATCACCTGCAAGGCGGATGGAATTACAAGTCACAATTCCTCCATAAGAAATGATGGCGACTTCTGTCGTACCGCCACCAATATCTACAATTAAATTAGCAATGGGTTCTTCTACTGGCAAGTCGGCTCCAATAGCAGCAGCGACAGGCTCTTCAATTAAATGCACTTCCTTGGCCCCACTACTTTTAATGGCATCTTCAATCGCTCTTTTTTCAACAGAAGTGGCTCCTGAAGGTACACAAACGACAACAGTCGGTTTTCGCAAATTTAACCCCAACTCTTTACCCGCTTTTCGCATCAAACCTTTCAGCATCTCTGATGTGATATCAAAGTCGGCAATGACGCCATCCTTCATTGGGCGAGTAGCAACAATGCGACCAGGTGTTTTCCCAATCATCTCCTTTGCATCAGAGCCAACCGCTAACACCTTTCTTGTCTGTTGATCAATGGCAACAACAGATGGTTCATTAACAATAATCCCTTTATCTTTACTATAAACCAATAAATTGGCGGTTCCTAAATCAATCCCAAGTTCTGCTTGTCCAAACATCATACATACCGTTGCCAAAACCTTATAAAAATCTATAAAGCCTTGTTTACTTCTTGCTTCAAACGTGCCTGCTTTTGCGGATGTTGCTTGCTACTCACATTTGATAGGACACTCCACAAGCGTAAATTCGGGCACAAGGAACCCTACACATGGGCCACGTCTTGTTAGTGACCGATGGCTAATTTTCCATAGTTAGCTAAATTCACTGCCGCGTTTAAGTCTCGATCCATTTCGTTTCCGCACTCATATTTGTAAGTGCGATCAGAAAATTTTAAATCTTTCTTGATCTTCCCACAAGAGGAACAGGTCTTAGAAGAGGGATAAAAACGATCCGCCTGTATGAACTCAATCCCGTATTTCTCGCATTTGTACTTCATTTGTCGGATAAACTCATACAGCTTTTGATTGGCTACTGCTTTCGCTAAGTGACGATTTTTCATCATTCCTTTAATGTTTAAATCCTCCATCAAAACCTTACATGGCTTGGTTTTGATGGAGATGATTCATGCGAGTATTCGTTAATCGTCTGTGCAGGCGTTGAATGTGCTTTTCGATTTTTATAATGTTGCTCGTTTTGACAAACGATTTCCCCTCCTTATTCCTTTCATATTTGCGAGAAACTTTGCGTTGCAACCGGCGTAAACGCTTCTCGGTCTTACGTACAGCTTGTGTTTTGTTCATATTTTTAAACACTTGTCCGTCTGAACAAACGGCTAAGTCTTTGGTTCCTAAATCAATGCCGATGACCGTATCGGTTAACTCTTGTTTAGGCTGTTCTTGTTCGATCCCGACAGCTAAATACCAATACTTTTTATCAAAAGTGATTCGGGGATTGGTATATTTCACACCGATGGGAAGAGGTTTTGCTGTCTGAACCCAGCCTGCTTTTTCAAGCCTTACATAGCTACCTTCTACTTTTAACTTCACGTTATCGTTATAAAAGCTAGGACGAGATTTCTTTCGAGACTTAAATTTCGGGAACTTGCTTTGATCTTTGAAGAATTTCTTATAAGCGTCACAGGCGTCCTTTACCGCTTGTTTAGCCACATTGTTGGAAACGTCGTTGAGCCACTTGAAATTCTGTAGATATTTATAAATTCACGTCAACTTTTATTGTCCTCTAATATCAACTCCTCTAAGTATAGAGTCGGTTCAAGATTACTGTATAGGGGACAATATATGGAAAAATCTATATTACAAATTCATGAGAATTATAACAGTTCTTCGCTTTAGTCAGGTCAAAGGTCTAAGCTATTATGGATATAAATACCATGATTACTGTTATCGAAAATTAATATTTGTAACCGAATATTGTCGTATTTGCCGTTTGAAGTGTTGTGTTTATTTTATAACAAGAGGATAAGTTCTTAGGGAAAAAGTGTGGCTTTCATTCAAAAAACAACCGCTTGAAAGGTGATCTTTCAGGCGGTTGTTAGAACAAATAGCTTATTCTTCTGAGTTAGCGAAGAAGTCGGCTAGTTCTTTGCTATATTTTTTACGGGCTTTCCGATGCCCAGCACGGTTCACAGCTGTCTCATTTAACCATTTTTCCTCTTTTGATTCCGGTACTACTTCAGGAACTGTGACAGGTTTTCCGTTTTCGTCTAATGCAACGAATGTTAGGAAGGAGAGAGCAGCAACTGATGATTCTCCTGTTAATAAGTTTTCTGATAAAACCTTTACAAATACTTCCATACTTGTGGTCCCTGTGTAAGAAACCATCGCTTCTAGTGTGACAGCATCACCGACACGAATTGGCTTCAAAAAGTCTACGGAATCGGTAGAAGCAGTTACAACAGGCTTTCTCGCTAGTTTCGTCGCTGTGATTGAAGCGATATCATCAATATAGGCCATTAATTTTCCACCGAATAGCGTACCATGATGGTTTGTATCGGGTGGGAGCACGTAGCTTGTTTTTATAGATAATGTGTCTTTCATTAATCTTTTTTCCCTCATTGTTGTCACCTCTTCAATTGTGTCTACGGATTAGTATACATGAAATGAGCAAAAATCTATCACTTTCAGAAAAAGTGAAAGAATTCAGAATTTAAGGTTGTATTTTAATTCTTTTTAATGTATAAATATTAATAAGCTCAAATACAGGAACGACGTGGATAACGTTTAAATAGAAAGGTGAGAGAAGAATGGGGACTCAAACAATGAAGACAGATAATATGCATGGACTAGACTTTTTAAAGTTAATCGATTTTTCTTCGGAAGAGATAGCAGCACTTATTGAATTAGCAGATGATATGAAAAAAAATAAAGAAAAATACCTTGATAGCTTAAAGGGACAAATTCTTGGGATGATTTTTGAAAAGCATTCGACTCGTACGCGTGTTTCTTTCGAAGCGGCGATGCTTCAACTTGGCGGGCATGCGATGTTTTTAAGTTCTAATGATCTTCAAGTGGGACGCGGCGAAACGATTGAAGATACAGGAAAAGTATTATCCGGTTATTTAGATGGAATTATGATTCGTACCCATAGCCATTCAAGAATTGAAGCATTGGCTGAGGCGGCGAGTATTCCCGTCATTAATGGCTTAACGGATTTATATCATCCTTGCCAGGCGTTGGCCGATTTATTAACTGTTTATGAATTAAAAGGTAGCTTTAAAGGAAATAAAATGGTGTATATAGGAGATGGAAATAACGTTGCTCATTCGCTTATGATTGCTTCGGTGATGGTGGGAATGGATTTCGCGTTAACGGCACCAGTAGGTTATGAAGCCGCTCCTCAAGTAGTAGAAATAGCACAAAAAATTAGCGAGCAAACAGGGGCGAAATTGACATTTACGGAAGATCCGTTAGAAGCGGTGAAAGGGGCCGACTTCATTTACACGGATGTATGGACGAGTATGGGACAGGAGGAGGAAGCGAAGGAGCGCTTACAAGTGTTTGCTCCTTATCAAGTGAACGACCAACTAATGGCAGTTGCGAATCCAGATTGTAAATTTATGCATTGCCTTCCTGCTCATCGCGGAGAAGAAGTATCAGCAAGTGTGATGGATGGAGAGAAGTCCGTTGTGTTCCAGCAAGCGGAGAATCGGATGCACGCACAAAAAGCGGTACTTTATAGCTTAATGAAAAAATAATAGCCAATGGCCGGGCAGTCACATGTCCGGTCTTTTTCGTTTTGGTGGTACAATAGAAAATAAAGTGAAACTTCAATCATTGGGGGTTTTCTTCATCCCCCAATGATTGTTAGTTGAACGGATCGGGCATTTACGGGCTGTTGATCTCCCACCTACATGTCTGCGCTTCTTCTGCCATGTTGAGGTGGGGCCTTACAGCCCGTTAATGCGGGATAAAATTAGTGAGCACTGTAAGAGGTGAAGACATGGAACTTCGTCAAATCAAATATTTTATGGAAGTGGCGAAAGAAGAGCATGTAACAGAAGCGGCTTATCGGCTGCATGTTGCTCAGTCAGCCGTCAGCCGGCAAATTGCCAAGCTAGAGGATGAACTTGGTGTCGATTTGTTTTTACGTGAGGGCCGAAATGTCAAACTAACCTATGCTGGGAAAATATTTTTACAGCATATCGAATCGGCGATGAATGAGATCGATAAAGCAGTGGCCGCAGTCAATGATTATTTAAATCCTGCAACAGGAAAAATCCGTCTCGGTTTTCCGAATTCGTTAGCGACAAAGACATTACCGCGAGTGATTTCTGCTTTTCGAAAGCAATATTCAGATATCGGCTTTGACTTTCATCAAGGTTCCAACAAAGAATTAAGAGATCTAGTCCAAGAAGGCGAGATCGATATTGCCTTCGTATCACCAGTGCCAGAAAAAGCAGCCGACATCGATACACATGTGTTTTTTTCGGAACGAATGCGAGTGCTTCTACCAAGCCAACATCCATTAGCTAAACAGGAAACAGTCAATTTAAGAGAGCTGAAAGATGATCAATTTGTTCTTTTTCGCACCGGGTATGATATGAGAAAGCTCGTCCTTGAAGCGTGCCAACAAGTCAATTTTGAACCGCACGTCGGCTTTGAAAGTGAAGATATTTATACGATTAAAGGGCTTGTCGAAGCGGGCCTCGGTGTGACATTGTTGCCGGAAACATTGCTTGTAGACCAAACACCACATGGGACTGTGAGCCTGCCCATTAGTATACCAATGATTGCTCGAACTGTTGGCGTCATCATCACAACAGTAAGAGAGCTGCCGCCATCAGAAAAAATGTTTTATCACTTTTTGATCGACTACTACAAGCGATTGAATCAATTTAGTTTGTAGTGTGATGGGGGGCGGGAAGGCTGAACACCTTATCGTTCAAGAAAAGAAGCTGTCTCGCTTGCTTATGAGACAGCTTCTTTCTATGTTAAATTCCTTCCGCCCAGTTGCCGTTGCGGAAAATTGCTTCTTTTTGTCCATCAGCTGTGATACCGTCGATGTTCATTTGTTCCGAACCAATCATAAAGTCAACGTGTGTGATACTTGTGTTTAACCCATTTTTTTCGAGTTCTTCTTGAGACATCGTTTTACCTCCTTCAATACAGAAGGCATAGGCACTGCCGATTGCTAAGTGATTAGAGGCATTTTCATCAAATAAGGTGTTGTAAAAAAGAATGTTTGACTCAGAGATTGGCGAATGGTGCGGGACAAGCGCGATTTCTCCAAGGTAATGTGAACCTTCATCCGTTTCTACGAGCTTCTTCAACACTTCTTCGCCTTCTTTTGCCGTCACTTCTGTAATGCGGCCATTTTCAAACGTGATAGTGAATTCATCGATGATGTTACCGCCATAGCTTAATGGCTTTGTGCTAGACACGCGACCATTCACACCGGTTTTGTGAGGAACAGTAAAGACCTCTTCAGTTGGCATATTGGCCATAAATTCATCGCCTTTTTCATTGATGCTGCCAGCTCCGACCCATAAGTGACCTTCAGGCAAATCAATTGTTAAGTCAGTGCCTGAAGCTGTGTAGTGAAGCGATTTGTAGCGTTTGTTATTTAAATAATCAACCTTTGTATGCAGGGTTTGATCATGCTGTTTCCAAGCTTCAACTGGCTGATCGGCGTCCGCGCGTACCGCTTTAAAAATTGCGTCCCATAAAGCAGGAACCTGCTCTTCTTGAGGGAGATCCGGGAATACCTTTTGTGCCCAAGCTTCGGATGGAGCAGCAATGACACACCAGCTCACTTTGTCAGACTGAATAAATTGACGGTATTTATTCAATGCTTGCCCAGTCGCTTTTTGGAAGTTTGCAATTCGTTCAGAATGGACACCTTTTAACAAGTCGGGGCTAGAAGAGATGACTGACATAAAGGCAGCCCCTTCTTCGGCTAATTCTTCAAGCATTTGTGCTCGCCATTTAGGGAACTCGGTAAAAGCTTCATCAGGAGCAAGGTCATATTTTAACCGAGTAACAGTGTCATCGCTCCATTCTACATTGACGTGCTTCGCGCCAACTTCATATGCTTTTTTCACAATTAAGCGAACAAATTGTACGGAGTCGGTGGAGGCATTGATGACCAAAGTTTGTCCTGTTTGAATATTGACACCAACTTTAACAGCTAACTCCGCATATTTTTCTAAAGTTTGTTGGAAACTTGTCATATACATTCTCCTCACAATAGCAGTTTTCATAATTGTATCAATAAACAGATCGATAGCAAATGATTATACTTATCATGTTGATTTTCGCTATAATCATACATGAGATGAAGAATAGAAAGAGGGGAAAAGCGTGGCTTATCATGTATTGTTAGTTCGGTTTGCAGCTATTTTTGGTTTCATTGGTGCAGTATTAGGTTCACATATGGCAGGAGCTGGATCTTATGCTGTTCGTCCGATTCACGCCCACATTTTAGTGGTTGGGTGGTTAAGCTTATTTGCTTTTTCAGCGTTTTATCGGATGTATAAAGTACCAAAAGGATCAAAGCTGGCAGGTGCCCATGTGTGGAGTGCGATCATTGGGACAATCGGCTTGACGGTTGGAATGTGGCTTTATACGGTGAAACCTTTTGATTTGCCACAGACATTTACGATGGTCTTTTATATTGTGGGAGGCACCATCTTATTAATTAGCTTTTTATTATTTGTGTTTGTGGCATTTAAATACAGTAAAGAAGATTAAAAAAATCCCGGAGAGTTTATGACTCTTCGGGATTTTTTTGGAATAAGACTTTTAGCATGTTTGGTTCATCCGCAATATCTTGTAACGTGTATTGATCAAGAACAGCAAGATAGGCTTGCAGTGCTTGGAAAAGAACGTGCTTCAATCCGCAAACAGAGGTAATAAGGCATTGATTCGTTTCCTTATTAAAGCATTCCACTAAATGAAAATCATCTTCTGTTTGCCGCACCACTTGCCCGATGTTAATGTCCTTTGGAGACATGGCGAGTCGGATGCCACCGCCGCGACCTCGAATGGTTTCAATCAAGCCTATCTTGCCAAGTTCATACGTTACTTTCATTAAATGATTTTTAGATATTTTGTAGGCTTCTGCTATGTCTTTAATATTAGCTAGCTCATTTTGCTCTTTAGAGGCTAAATAAATGAGTACTCGTAAAGAATAATCTGTGTAAAGCGTTAGTCTCATTAACAATCACCACGAATCGTTTAATATTTCCATTATATACTGCAAATCTGATCATCTCAAAGAAATGTGAACATTTCTTTAAAGATGTATTTAATATATTGCTTTTATTCTCGGCATAATATATAAATAAGATGTATTATAAATACTACTTTAATGGAGGCACAATATGTTATCAGAAAAAACAATTGAAATTGTCAAAGCAACTGCTCCAGTACTTGAAGTAAAAGGAAAAGAAATCACAACTTATTTTTATAAAACGATGTTCGCGGATCATCCCGAATTATTAAATATTTTCAACCATGCCAATCAAGAGAAGGGACGCCAACAAACAGCTTTAGCGAATACAGTGTATGCGGCAGCGAAATATATTGATCAGCTAGAAGTGCTCATTCCAGCGGTGAAGCAAATTGGCCATAAGCATCGCAGTTTAGCGGTTAAGCCAGAGCATTATCCAATTGTAGGAGAATATTTATTAAAAGCCATTAAGGAAGTGCTTGGTGAGGCAGCAACGGATGATATTATTAACGCATGGGCCGAAGCATATGGCGTGATTGCCAAAGTATTTATTGATGTAGAAGCGGAAATGTATAAAGAAGCAAGTGAACAATCAGGAGGATGGTTGGATTTTAAGGAGTTTGAAGTCGTTGATAAAAAAGAGGAAAGCTCCATCATTACATCTTTTTACTTAAAACCAAAAGATGGCGTCAAACTTCCATCTTATTTACCAGGACAATACATTACCATTAAGCTTCAAATCCCTGGAGAGGAATATATTTTAAATCGTCAATATAGCTTATCTGCTGCGCCAGCTCATGATTATTACCGCATTTCTGTGAAAAAGGAAATGGAGCAAAAACCTGAAGGTAAGATGTCTAATTATTTACATGAACATGTGAGCATCGGTGATACCGTTGAAGTAAGTGCACCAGCCGGCGATTTCCACTTAGATATGGAAAGCAAAGCTCCTATTGCTTTGATCAGTGGGGGAGTAGGTATTACACCAATGATGAGTATGCTTGAAACACTAGCTGTAGAGAAAAGTGATCGTCCAGTTGTCTTCATTCATGCTTCTCGCAAGGAAGAAGTTCATGCCTTTAAAGAAGACACGAAGCAATTTATTGAACAGTTGCAAGATGGACGGGGTTACGTTAAATATGAACATATAGATGGCTATATTAGCGAAGAGTTTTTAAAAGATGTTGTGCGCCAAGACAGCATTTGCTATGTATGCGGACCTGCACCGTTTATGGAGGTGATCATCCGCCATTTAAAAGCGAATGGTATAAGTGATGAGCATATTCGATATGAATTCTTTGGACCAGCAATGACTTTGCAAGCATGATTTATTTCAGAAAAGGGATATCCATTCGGGTATTCCTTTTTCATCGTTTTGTTTAGGGTAAATGAAACGAAAGTTTTGGATTTTATGCGAACATCTATGTAAATTTTTAATTTGTATCCGATAAAAGAACTATAAATAAAAATTACAGGGTGAATGCATATGGATAAGAGTTCAATTATTGGAATTATATTGGCGATTATTGCCGTTGGTGTAGGGATGGTGTTTAAAGGTGTGAGTCCGATGGTTCTTTTGAATCCAGCGGCATTGTTAATTATTATATTAGGAACGATAGCGTCTGTCGTCATTGCCTTTCCTGGAAGCGAATTAAAACAAGTGCCAAAGCTATTCGGTATTTTATTTAAAGAACAGCAAATGATGACACCACAAGAGGTCATCACCCTGTTTACAGGTTGGGCTGAGTTAGCACGTAAAGAAGGTTTGTTAGCACTTGAATCAAAAACGAATGAAATTGAGGAACCGTTTTTAAAGAACGGGCTAAGTTTGGCAATCGATGGTCAAACAGCTGATTATATTCGTGATGTGTTAAGTGAAGAGTTGTCAGCAATGGAAGAGCGCCACCAAGTAGGAGCAGGGATCTTTACTCAAGCTGGTACATATGCTCCAACGCTTGGAGTACTTGGAGCAGTTATTGGGCTGATTGCAGCATTGTCCGACATGAGTGATACAGATGCGTTAGGTCATGCGATTTCAGCAGCATTCGTTGCAACGTTAATGGGGATTTTTACAGGGTATGTACTATGGCATCCATTTGCCAATAAGTTAAAACGAAAATCAAAACAAGAAGTCAAAGTAAAAGAAATGATGATTGAAGGTGTACTATCGATTTTAGAAGGAGAAGCTCCGCGTGTATTAGAGCAGAAATTAGCTTCTTATTTGCCAACTGATGAAAAGAAAAAATTCTTAGAAGAAGGCGTTGAAGCAAATGGCTAAAAAAAGGAGAAAGAAACCGGAAAGCGATCATATAGATGAGTCATGGTTGCTACCTTATTCTGATTTATTAACTTTACTCGTTGCTCTCTTTATCGTTTTATTTGCAATGAGTTCTGTAGATGCGCAGAAATTTCAACAAGTGTCCCAAGCTTTCAATGATGTCTTTAAAGGAGGCAACGGGGTAATGGACTATCCAAATACAATGCCTTCAGAGACGATGGATGACGCCGACAATCAATCAACAGAAGAACAATTAAGTGGATTAGGTAAGAAAGACCAAAAAGAATTGTCCGAGATGCAGGAGAAAATGGATGAATATATCGAGGAGAACAATTTACAGGATAAAGTAAAGACCACTTTGAACGGTGAAGGGCTACTCTTGAGTATTCGTGAGAATGTCTTATTTAATTCCGGAGTTGCTGAAGTAAGAGAGGAAGATCGCAAAGCGGCTCAAGAGATTTCTAAACTGCTTGAAATGGAAGTTCCTCGTAATGTTATCATTAGCGGTCATACAGATAATGTTCCAATTAAAAACGATCAATTTGAATCGAACTGGGAATTAAGTGCGATGCGTGCTGTTAATTTTATGAAAGTGATATTAGATAATAAAAATCTCGATCCACGTCTTTTTAGTGCGAAAGGATATGGAGAATACCAACCCATTGCATCTAATGAAACAGCCGAAGGGCGTGCCCAAAATCGCCGAGTTGAAATATTAATCTTGCCCCAAGGAGAAAAAGAAAACAATACAAAAAACTGAACCCTATGGGTTCAGTTTTTTTATTTCTTATTTAATGATGCGTTTAGCACCTAAGTATTTAGATTTCCAGTACTTATTGTTCATATCAATGACAGACACACCATTTTTAGTTGTTACGCCCATAAATTGATTTTTTCCAATATAAATACCTACAAAGCTAGCTTTTTTACTAGGTTTACCAGTTGTGTTGTAGAATACTAGGTCTCCTTCTTTAAGTTTTCCTAGTGCTACATTTGTGCCTTGCTTTTGGATGTCAGCTGAATTGCGAGCTATTTTCACGTTGTTTTTAGCAAATACATGTTGAACATAACCAGAAGCATCAAAGCCTTTTGTTGTTGTACCGCCCTCTTTATAAGGTGTACCTTTCAGCTTTTTTGCATAAGTAACGATGTTTTTAATTTGTTGATCTTTTGTTACTTTTTGTGTTGGTGCCTTAGTAGTTGGTGCCTTAGTAGTTGGAGCTGCTGCCAATGCGCTAGTACCTGCAGAGAACATCATCATTGTAGCCAATCCAAAAGCGAAAAACTGTTTCTTCATTTGAAAAAACCCCCATTTCAAATTTTACAAAAATGTTACAAGTAAATTACGTATATTACTCTACCATAAATTAAATAAAAAGTCTCGAAAAAACTTTAAAAAAATGTGTAGACTTTTGAATTGTTTTTCATCTAGTCTAATGGTTTTATAGAAAAAGGACCTAATCAAAGAATTAGGCCCAATAAACTTTTATAAACGACATAGTGATTACGCGTGTTTTAAACAGTCTATTTTCTTAAATTTCCAAGCTCTTCTGCGATAGCTTGCATTTCACTTGGACTGAAATGACTTTTTCGCTGAACCATTTCATAAAGATCTCTTAAATCTTCATAAGAAGCTTCGCCAAAATGATCTGGCTTAATAGCCCCTACATTTACCATTCGTAGCTTAGTCGTAATTTGCTCAATCATAAACTCAATATTCTCAGACGACTTTACAGAAAGATCCACCGTTCTCTTCATCCTCTCGAATCATTTGTTCATATCATTTCATTATTTTAGCTTCTTGTCAACGTGGTCTTTATCTCGTGCGGATCATTCCAGTTCATACGTCGCTAAACGGCACCTTCCGCTTTTCTTGTCTAGCTTCAGGCGCCAACGACTAGTGAACTTCCATGATCCTCCTTGCGATAAGTCAACATCGATTCACTGGTGTTCATCGTGTTTCCTTTATCTCGTGCGGATCATTCCAGTTCATACGTCGCTAAACGGCACCTTCCGCTTTTCGAGTTAGGCACTTAGTTTTTTGGTTTTTTCTTCGTTAATGGCTTTTAGTACGTTCTTTGTTTCGTGAATGACGACGCCTGATAGGCCAACAATTCCAATCAAGTTAGGGAAGGCCATTAAGCCGTTCATTATATCAGAAAATGCCCAAACGACATCCAGTTTGGCAATTGCTCCCACAAAGACAGCTATAACGAAAGCAATGCGATAGTATTTAACGACCTTTTTGCTGAATAAATAAGAGAAACATTTCTCTCCATAATAAGACCAACCAATGATCGTAGATGAAGCAAAGAATAATAGGCCAAGTGCAACGACATATGCACCAGCTGAACCAAGGAACATTTCAAAGGAAGCCGTTGTCAGCTCGCTGCCTTCAAGACCAGTGTCATATTTTCCTGCAAGAACGATCGTTAATCCTGTAATGGAACAAATTAAAATTGTATCAATAAATACTTGTGTCATAGAGACAAGGGCTTGTCGAGCTGGCATATCCGTTTTTGCCGCTGCTGCCGCAATTGGTGCAGAACCGAGACCAGCTTCATTCGAGAAAACACCTCGTGCCACCCCGTAACGAATGACCGCACCAACCGCACCACCAGCCACAGCATTCCCAGTAAAGGCATCTGAGAAAATAAGAGCAAGGGCTGCTGGAATTTCACTAATATTCATAAATAAGACGATCAGACCTGCCACAAGATAAAATAGAGCCATAATGGGTACGAAAAACGCAGTCACTTTTCCGATACTTTTGATTCCGCCTAAAAGAACTAAGGCAGTGAAAACAGTAAGGGCTACACCTGTGACCCACGTCGGAATGTTAAAAGTGGAATCTACAACACCTGCGACGGAATTTGCCTGCACAAGGTTACCAATTCCAAAGGCAGCCATGGCACCGAATGCAGCAAACATGACACCAAGCCATTTTTGATTTAACCCTCGTTCTAAATAATACATTGGGCCACCGGACATTTCGCCGTCTTCATCTTGTACACGATATTTAACCGCTAAAACGGCTTCGGCATATTTCGTAGCCATACCAAAGAAGGCACTCATCCACATCCAAAAAATCGCTCCGGGTCCACCAATTAACACAGCAGTGGCGACCCCGACAATGTTACCGGTACCAACAGTAGCAGCAAGTGCGGTCATTAGTGCTTGGAAATGGGAAATATCCCCTTCAGATTGATGATCCTGACTTTTACTGAAAGCTAGCTTCAGTGAATATGGGAGCAATTTCAATTGTAAAAATCCGAGACGAATCGTTAAATAAATACCTGTACCTACTAATAATATAAGAAGTGGCGGCCCCCAAATCATGTCGCTAATATCTTTCAACACTTCAAGAAGCTTTTCTTGATTCATGCTTTCTCCCCCCTTTTTTTTTATTATATAAGAATATTCTGAAAAAACTAGATATTATGTGAAGAAAAATAAGAAAACATGTAATTTTTGTTAAAAAAACAAATGGAAATCGAGAATCAGCTTGTTTTTGCTTTGTCAAAAATAGATTTTATTAGGTGAAATGAAGGGGGATTTGTTATAAGATGGAGAATATGTATATGTTATTCTTATATAAGAAGGTGGGAAAATGATTCGAGTGTTATTTGTCTGTCTCGGAAACATTTGCCGTTCACCTATGGCTGAAGCGATGTTTCGAGATTTAGTACTACGGGAAAAATTAGACGATGTCATTGAAGTAGACTCTGCTGGAACAAGTCATTGGCATATCGGAGAATCTCCACATGAAGGCACGCTAGCGATTTTAAAAAAGTATAAAGTGAGTAGTGAAGGGTTAAAAGCTAGACAGTTACAGGTTGAAGATAGTGACCATTTTCATTATATTGTGGCTATGGATAGTGAAAATGTCAAAAATATTTATAGAAAAATAGCTTCAAAGAGGAAAGGTCCAGTCATTCAACTTCCTGACTTAGTCAAAGAAGTGAAGATGAAAGATGTGCCAGATCCTTATTTTACTGGGAACTTTGAAGAGGTTTACGAGCTAATCGAAAAGGGAAATCTAGCCCTTTTACAATTAATTAAACAAGAGCAACATTTATAATGAAAATAAATAAAGTACATATATTGTCGAGAAGGGATGATTAACATGGGGAAAATGAAATTTGTTGCTGGAGTAGTGATCGGTGCCGTAGTCGGAGGAGCGATTAGTCTCACCGATCGAAAGACGAGAGAGGAAATGAATGCATGTGGCAAGCGTGTATGTGAATTAGTGAAAAATCGAGAACAACTTGTCGATTCTTCAAAGGATATCATCAATCTCGCGAAAGAAACATATGAACAGGTTAATGAAGATATCGGGTTTATTCGTGATAAGGTAAGCAGTTTGAAAGAATTAACACCCCAAGTAAAAGAATTAGTGGGAGAGACAAAAACGACATTTCTTCCTGATGAAGAGGAGCCGTTATCTGCATCTGATTCATCTACTTCAAAATAAATGGGGGTGATGGATTGAGGGTCATTATAGAGAAACAGAAACCAATCGTGACCTATCTGATTGGGCGCTTTAAAGAGTCGGATATCGCTGGCACCGCTGCTCAAATGGCCTACTTTTTTTTGTTGTCTATTTTTCCGTTGATGATTTTTACTACAACATTACTTGCTTTTTTGCCGATCACAACTGATGATGTATTCGCGCTAATTGAAGATTTTGCCCCAGAGCAGACAATAAGCATGATCCAAGAAATAGTAGAGGGAGTGCTAGAGACTCGCAGTGGCGGCCTTTTGTCATTTGGGATTATTGGGACGATTTGGTCCGCCTCTAATGGGATGAACGCAATTATTAAAGGGCTAAACCAAGCATATAGTGTGGAAGAGACTAGACCTTTTTATACCAATCGGGGAATCTCTGTTTTATTAACATTCGGTTTTATTTTAATTGTAACTGTCGCTTTAGTATTGCAAGTCTTTGGCCGGCAGCTTGGTTTGTTGGCGTCTGGATATTTAAACGTCCCTGAAGAATTAGTTGTTCTATGGGATTGGGTGAGATGGTCTGTTTCCCCAATTCTCATATTTAGTGTATTTGTAGGGCTGTATTATTTTGCTCCAAGCTTAAAAGTGAAGCTGCGGTCGGTGATTCCTGGAGCTGCTTTTGCCACGTTAGGTTGGATTGTCGCCTCTTTTGGCTTTTCTTTTTATGTGAATAATTTTGGTAATTACTCCGCTACTTATGGAAGTATCGGGGGGATCATCATTATGATGATTTGGTTCTATTTAACGGCCTTTGTCATTTTAATTGGCGGTGAAATTAACGCATTCAGAAATAGCAAGATCCAATCAACGAAGTAAAAAAGCAACGTTTTTTTCTAAAGTGTCTTCTATATAAAGAATATTTAAAAAAGGCTAAGAAGATGATTTCTGTATGAACAGAGTCATCTTCTTTTAATTTCATCGGTTGATTTATCAGAATTTACTGTACTCATAACATATCAATATAGTAAAATGATACTAATATGGTTTTTACTTACATTATATAATGCTGGTTAAAAAAGAGGAGGGTACATATGTTTTCAAAATGGAAAATAGGTATGGTTACATCTTTGTTTGCACTTACTACTTTTGCAACTACAACATCCGCTGAAGAACCATCGGTGGCTCATCAAAATTGGCAAGAGTCGGTAGAAGAACAAGCCAAAAAATTAAATGCTCCGATCGACACATCCGCAGAGGAGTTACTATTTTTACAACAGACGTTAAAGGATAAACAAACTGTACTAAGTGGTATGACAACCATGCATCAATCTAAAGATAATAGGATTAAATATTTACATGAAAAGCTGGCTCGTCAAAATTGGCAAGAGTGGGTAGGAGAACATGCCAAAAGATTAAATGCTCCGACCGACACGTCAACAGAGGATTTAACATTCTTACAACAGACGTTAAAGGATAATCGAATTGTACTGCTTGGTGAGTCAACTCATGGTTCAACTGAAATGAATCAATCTAAGATTCGTATGATTAAATATTTACATGAAGAGCTCGATTATGATGTTCTGGCTTTCGAGGCAGGTTTTGCTGAAACAAATGCAGTCTATCAAAATCTTGATAATTTGACGGCAGAGCAAGCGATGAAACAAGCCATTTATGGTGTATGGTTCACAGAAGAAGTAGAAGAATTGTTTCAGTATATGAAAGAACAAAAAGAAAAAGGGGATCCTCTCATTTTAACGGGATTTGACATGCAAGTACCGTGGAACTCTTCTACTGCACCTTTTGCGTCTTTTGCAAAAGAATGGATAGGAAAAGTGAATCCTGAAATCGCCAATGTCATTCAAGAAGCAGAAAGCGAAATAGTTGAATTGCGGGATGCCCCTTCCTATGAAGTATTTAAAGAAAAAAAACAACCTGTATTGGATAAATATGAAAGAGTAAAAGAGTTTGTTCAGCATCACAAGGCAGAATTACTTCAAGTTGCCCCTTCAAAGTCATATGATGTGAATCTCTTAGAACAAACAATAAATATTCGAATTGATACGATTAACACATATATTGAAAATGATAAAAAAATTATGAGTGGAATTCCACCTGAAAATGTTACTGATATTCCATTTTATTTACGAGATCAAAAAATGGCAGAAAATTTATTATGGCTCAGTGAAGAACAATTTAAAAACGAAAAAATAATAGTGTGGGGCCATAATTATCATATTCGAAAACAGAATTCTAAAATGATTCAAGATTTTACAAATACTGATGGGTATGCAGGACCTAATATGATAGACTTCATTCCAGACTTTATAAAAGATCAGATGTACTCAATTGGTGTGTTTGCGTATAGTGGAAGTAGTTTAGGTAGTGATAATCAAAGTGTTTTCCCTGTGAGTGAGAAGCATGAAGCAAATAGTATTGAGGAGATATTGAAAGCTGGTCAGCATCCACAGGTTTTCGTCAATTTAAAAGGTGAGAAGAATCACCCAGGAACGTCTTGGATGTTTTCACCAATTAAAGGGAAGTATTGGGGGTTTGTAGATGAAATCATGATTCCAAATCAACAATACGATGGAATTCTATGGTTAGAGCATATTACTCCCTCTCATATTAAATGAATGTTTGAATATGATAACTTAAAAAGCGATCCATTTAGTTAGAACGTTCCCAATTATAAAGACAAGCATCACTAATAATAATAACTTTGATAATGAATTAAAAAATAATATAAGGAAAGCACCGTTTAAAAAAGATAAAATGGTGCTTTCCTTATTTGAGTTTGTTATTTCAACAATCGCAATCCGTTTAGAATGACAAGGATCGTACTTCCTTCGTGACCGATCACGCCGTATGGCAAGTCAAGTACTTGGAAGAAATTCGAGATAATGAGTAGCGTGATCACGGAAATGGAAAAGATCACATTTTGCTTGACGATTCGTTTCATTTTTTTGGAAAGACGAATGGCTTCAGCGATTTTAGGTAAGTCATTTTTCATTAACACGATATCGGCTGTTTCTAAGGCAACGTCTGAGCCTTCGCCCATCGCGATGCCGATATTAGCTGTAGCGAGGGCTGGTGCATCGTTAATTCCGTCTCCAACCATAGCAACGGTTCCATGTTTTTCGATGAGCTTTTTCAAGTGTTCTACTTTATGCTCTGGTAAACATTCGGCGATAAAACTATCTAAGTGAGCTTCTTCTGCAATGGCTTTCGCCGTTTTTTCGTTGTCGCCCGTAAGCATAATCGTATAAATGCCTTCTTGACGAAGCAGATCTAATGCGAGCTTCGTTTCTTCTCGGATTAAATCCTTTAAAGCAATGACAGCTGCGACCCCATGTTCATCTGCCATAAACACCGTGGTTTTTCCTGTAGCAGCCAGCTCTTTCGCTTGACCAGAAGCAAAAGCAAAGGCTTCTTCACGTCCAACAAAGTCCGCTTTTCCAATTTTCCATTCCTTGCCGTTCACTTGTCCTTTCACGCCCCAGCCAGCAACATCCTCTAAATGATCAGGGGAAGAAAAAGCAATTTGCTGCTTTTGAGCGTAGCGAACGACGGCTTGAGCAAGTGGATGATTCGATTGACTTTCGATTGAAGCGGCTACTGTTAATAGCTCCGTTTGATCGAGATCCTCGCGAACAATCACATCAGTTACTTCTGGTTTTCCTCTCGTTAACGTACCTGTTTTATCAAAGGCAATAGCCTTTAAATGGCTTAAGTTTTCTAAGTGTACGCCACCTTTGAATAGAATGCCGTGACGGGCTCCATTTGAAATGGCTGATAACGTCGCCGGCATAATGGAGGAGACGAGGGCACATGGTGAAGCGACTACCAGTAGAACCATCGCCCGGTAAAATGTTTCATTCCAACTCCAGCCAAGCGCATAATGAGGGACAAACATCATTAAGAAGACGACGGCTAGCACCACTTTTACATACGTACCTTCAAATTTTTCGATAAATTGTTGAGAAGGTGGTTTTTCACTTTGAGCAGATTGCACGAGTTGAATGATCTTTTGGAACAAGCTTTCCGTCGATTTCTTTGTCACTTTAATGTAAATGGAGCCAGTAATATTGACCGTTCCTGCAAATACCTCACCATCTACTTCTTTTGATACAGGGATCGATTCACCCGTAATGGCTGCTTCATCGATTGAAGTTCGCCCTTTTGTGATCATGCCATCAGCTGGAATTCGCTCACCTGGTTTAACAAGAATGATATCATCAAGGGCTAGCTCCGATATATGAACACGCTCTTCTGATCCATCGATTACTCGTAAAGCTTCTTCAGGCTGAATCTCCATTAACGCGGAAATTTCTTTCTGACTTTTATTCATCGTATACGTTTCAAGTGCGCCACTTACGGCAAAAATAAAAATAAGGATGGCACCTTCTGTCCAATAGCCGATGATGGCCGAACCGACTGCGGCAAAAATCATTAGCATCTCAACGTTTAATTCTTTCTCTTCAATGGTTGCTTCAATGCCTTCTTTTGCTTTGGAAAAACCGCCGATAATAAAGGCTGCTACATAGCTGACAATTGCTGCGGTGTGAATCTCGTTATGATCGAACAGCCACCCAGTTAAAATCAGTACGCCGCTAAATAGGGCGGCAATTAATTCTGCATGTGGCAGTATTTTCTTAAGCCAAATCGCTTGTTCTGTTGAATTAGACAAAGCTTTTACTTGTGCATCCATATTAAAACCTCCTTAAATGATAATTTGTTTAATTAAATGATAATAATAATCACATTCTTCATCATAAAAGATAGTGAAAATCGTTATCAAAACCTTTAGTACAAGCATTTTTTTGAAATAAACAACTGATTTTCATTTTAAAATTATTATAATTAAGAACATCTTAACATAGGGCAATTGAAAAAGAAAGGATAAATCATGTGTTTTCAAGTCGCTTTTTTATCCCGCATTAACGGGCTGTAAGACCTCCCCACTGATTGAAGTTTCATTTCATCAGTTAAAATGAAAAAGAATACAATAGCGAGGGGGAGGGAAATATATTTTTCACAGAAAGAGAGTAGAGCAGAGTTGTAATTGTCACTAATTTATAACGGAAGAGAGGTCCGCGAATGGGTAAAATATTTGGAATCATGGTCTTACTTGGGGTACCATTGTCTGTAGCAGGATCTGTACTACATTGGTCAAGCATTTTGATGTTTGGGATTTACTGTTTGACGATTATTGCCTTATCTAGTTATATGGGAAGAGCAACAGAAAGTTTAGCTATTGTCGCCGGTCCGCGAATTGGTGGATTGTTAAATGCTACTTTTGGAAATGCGGTGGAGCTGATCATTTCAATTTTTGCGTTGAAAGAAGGCTTAGTTGAAGTGGTACTTGCTTCATTGACAGGCTCTGTTTTAGGAAACTTATTATTAGTTGCTGGACTCTCTTTCTTTTTAGGTGGAGTGAAATATAAGCGCCAAACATTCAATGTTCACGACGCTCGCCATAACTCAGGATTATTAATGTTTGCCGTCATTGTAGCTTTTGTCATTCCAGAGATCTTTGCTATGAATATGAATGATACAAAGACCATTTCATTAAGTATTGGGGTCTCAATTATATTAATTGTGTTATATTTAGCGGCCTTGTTCTTTAAATTAGTGACTCATCGCGGGGTATATGTTTCACAAGATGAAAATGTGGAGGCTGACCATGAGGAACCGGAATGGTCAAGAAAGAAGGCAATTGGCATTTTGTTTGCTGCTACTATTGCGGTTGCTTACGTATCTGAAGGTCTCGTACATACATTTGAAGCAGTCGGCGAAAGCTTTGGATGGTCTGAATTGTTTATTGGGGTCATTATTGTTGCCATCGTTGGTAACGCTGCAGAACACGCTTCAGCTATTTTAATGGCGATGAAAAATAAAATGGACGTTGCCGTTGAAATTGCTATCGGCTCCACTTTGCAAATTGCTATGTTTGTCGCCCCACTGCTCGTGTTATTGTCTTTATTATTTGTTGAACCAATGCCATTAGTATTCACAATTCCAGAGCTTGTCTCCATGGTCACAGCTGTCTTTTTAGCGATTGTCATCTCAAACGACGGAGAAACGAACTGGTTTGAAGGCCTCACTTTACTGGCTGCCTACTTTATCATGGGCATTGGATTTTACTTACTATAAATGAATAAAAAGCTGCATCGAGCGGATTATCCCATCTGCCTGGTGCAGCTTTTTTTATTGGTTTGCTGAAAATCGAATACGCCGCCCAGGAGCACGATCAGTCGTAGTGATGGCCTAATTAGTCGGTTCTGCAGTGTAATCAGTCGCCATTTGCTTATAATTAGTCGGGAAAGAGAAAAAATCAGTCGCTCTGAGTCAACAATCAGTCACAAGTATAAACTGCACACAAGATCGAAGAAGTTTCTATAATACAAAAAAACAGCCAACTAGCTTTAGGTTTTGCCAAAAAATCACCCGGTACAGTCCTTCATTTCAATGGATAAAGAGAACCCGCGGGTACAAACTATAGAAAAAGAAGGCTTGGAGGAAATGACATCATGAAATTCATCCGTTTGCTTTTATCTATAGTAATTGTTCTTATGCTTAGTGGGATCCATTCCGCTTCGGCAAAACAACCTTTTCAAATTCCTTCTTCGGTAAAAGATATTACGAAGGAGAACACGTTTTTAAATGAGGAACAGGAAATATCTGACCTACAGCCTACAGAGCTAACGAAGGAATTACTTAGCACATCTAAGGCAAAGATTACGAATCCTAAGTTTATTCGTATGCTCAATGAAACGGATGTGAATAAATCGCCTTTCGCTTTCGGAGTGAGAGCGACAGTTTATCTTGGAGAGTGGCCGCTTTCCTACCATTCAGAAGAAACAAATCCAAATTGGGAATATCAAAAAATTAATACCAATTTTTATGATAACCGTGGCGGGAAAAATACTTACCAAATGCATTATGTGCAAGAAGCGTATAAAATCATCAAAGGAGG
Source organism: Bacillus sp. FJAT-52991 (assembly GCF_037201805.1). Classification (GTDB taxonomy): domain Bacteria; phylum Bacillota; class Bacilli; order Bacillales; family Domibacillaceae; genus Bacillus_CE; species Bacillus_CE kandeliae. Next base: position 786,224 of record NZ_CP147404.1, read on the forward strand.
GTTATCGGCCAAAGTACCGCGAGCAGATGAGGTACAAGAGATGGTGCTAAAATCAGCTATACAGAAAACAAAGCTCCCGCTGGCCTACTCAACTGTTGTTGGAAATGGCACGAAACAAAATGATATTTACAACGTCGCACCGAAAACGGCTGGGTACTTACATTCTTTTGCTCCTGCGATCCATGAAAAAGGGGTAGTGACGTTCGGGGAAGTGTATTTAGTCATATCGGGATGGAATCGAGCGATTGTTGTTAAAAATGTTACATCGAAAAGAGTGACCGCTTGGATTCCGATCAAAAACCATCTTTCATTTAGCTATCAATCCGTTCGTTAATATCCGAAAATCGTTGAAATTGACTTCGTGATCGGCTACCATTTAACTGTGGAAAAAAGAAAGGGGCCATTGCTCGTGAAACCAATTAATGATAAAGAATCGCAAATCACCTATTTAAAGGAGCGATTAAATATATTTTTAGAAGTGTTGGATTCCATTGATCCCGCTGAAACAGAATTAGAAGATGTCGATCGCCTCCTAGAAATGATCGATGATATTGAAGTGAAATGCGAACAATTTAAAAGCAGATAAAGTGGAACTTCAATCAGTAGAGGGGAGGTTCTTCATCCCTACTGATTGTTAGTTAAACAGATCGGGCGTTTCCTTACCTATACGTCGGTGCTCTTTCTGCTTTGTTGAGGTAGGGATCTTACAGCCCGTTAATGCGGGATAAAGCTTATGCAAGAAAGTGCCGGGAATCATTCTGGCACTTTTTTTTGTTAAATTTAATCTCTTTCAAACGAAATTGTTCAGCGTTATAATAGAAATATTGAGTCTTATACATAAAGGTAAGTGGGAAGGGGAATAATAATGAATCTTGAGCAATTTCAGGAAAGCATGTACCAGTTAGTTGTAGAAACATCCACTAATTTACCAAAGGACGTTCGCCGCGCGGTCAAGGCTGCGAAACTTCGTGAAAACGCAGGTACGCGTGCAGCGATGAGTCTCGACACGATTACAAACAATATCCAAATGGCAGATGAAAACATTTCTCCAATTTGCCAAGATACGGGTATGCCGACGTTTAAAGTGAAAACGCCAGTGGGAGTAAATCAGCTTGTCATTAAAGAAGCGATTTATGAGGCGATGATTCGCGCAACAAAAGATGGAAAACTTCGTCCAAACTCCGTTGACTCATTAACAGGGGAAAATAGTGGGAATAACTTAGGTGCTGGAACACCGGTTATTAAATTTGAACAATGGGAAAAAGATTATATTGATGCACGCCTTATTTTAAAAGGTGGTGGCTGTGAAAATAAAAACATTCAATACAGCTTACCTTGTGAATTAGAAGGGTTAGGCAAAGCAGGCCGCGACCTTGATGGAATTCGTAAATGTATTATGCATTCTGTTTATCAAGCACAAGGACAAGGTTGTAGCGCTGGTTTCATCGGCGTTGGTGTCGGTGGTGATCGCACAACTGGTTACGAATTAGCGAAAGAACAGCTTTTCCGTGATGTAGAAGATGTGAATCCAAATGAAGATCTTCGCAAACTAGAAGAGTATGTCATGAAACATGCGAATGAGCTTGGCATCGGTACAATGGGCTTTGGTGGTGAAACGACATTGCTTGGCTGTAAAGTTGGTGTCATCAACCGTTTGCCAGCTAGCTTCTTCGTTTCTGTTGCTTATAACTGTTGGGCATTCCGTCGCTTAGGCGTTCAAATCAACCCTGAAACAGGCGAAATTCAAGAGTGGTTATATCAAGATGGCGAAAAGATTACATTTGATCAACAAGCTGAAGCAGCAGAAGAAACTCCATCTGAAAGCCGCACAGTCACTTTACAAGCACCAATTACAGAAGAGCAAATTCGTGAGTTAAAAGTAGGGGACGTTGTTCAAATTAACGGTATGATGTACACAGGTCGTGACGCGATCCATAAATACTTAACTGATCACGATGCTCCTGTAGATTTAAACGGTCAGGTTATTTACCATTGCGGTCCGGTTATGTTGAAAGATGAAGAAGGAAAATGGCATGTAAAAGCAGCTGGCCCAACAACTTCTATTCGTGAGGAGCCTTATCAAGGAGATATCATGAAGAAATTTGGTATCCGTGCCGTCATCGGTAAAGGTGGAATGGGACCAAAAACATTAGCAGCCCTTAACGAACATGGTGGCGTCTACTTAAATGCCATCGGTGGTGCAGCTCAATACTATGCAGATTGTATTAAATCAGTTGAAGGTGTTGACTTAATGGAATTCGGTATTCCAGAAGCAATGTGGCACCTACAAGTAGAAGGGTTCACAGCGGTTGTTACAATGGACTCACATGGCAACAGCCTTCACGAATCCGTTGATAAATCCTCTTTAGAAAAATTAGCTCAATTTAAAGAGCCAGTATTTAAATAAGTTTGAAATGAAAAAGCGGTCGAATATACTTCGACTGCTTTTTCGCTTTACCAAATCTTTCTCGGCAATGAACGGATATTTTCCTACTTTCGATTGAAACTAAGGAAAAAGAGTAAAGGAAGATGAGTATGAAATGGTTGAAATATGGCGTCTTTGTATCACTGTTCCTAATGACCTTCGCCTCTACCGCCTTTTCGATGTCTAATCAAGTGATCCATTGGGGCTTTCAAAAAGGAAAGGACGAGCAACCGGCACAAGCGGGCAAACAATACGATGAGCTCCTTGAAAAATACGGCGGATTTTATAAAGCGAGCCCGAATGAAAAAATCATCTATTTAACCTTTGATAATGGTTATGAAAATGGCTATACAGAAAGCGTTCTTGATACGTTGAAAAAAGAAAAGGTGCCTGGTGCTTTTTTCGTCACAGGCCATTATTTAAAAAGTGCTCCAGACCTAGTCAAAAGAATGCATAAAGAGGGCCATATCATCGGCAACCATTCTTGGACCCACCCTGATTTAACACAAGTAACTGATGAGAAGTTAAGAGAAGAGCTTCGGTTAGTCAAAGAAGAAACAGCCCGACTAACTAAACAGAAAAACATGCCATATTTGCGACCGCCGAGAGGGATCTTGAGTGAGCGAACATTAAAGTTGGCAAAAGAGGAAGGCTACACCCATGCAATGTGGTCGCTTGCCTTTAAGGACTGGGAGACAAATAACCAACGAGGATGGCAATATGCGTACGACAACATTATGGCACAAATTCATCCAGGGGCCGTGCTACTATTGCATTCTGTTTCAAAAGATAATGCCGAAGCGCTGCCAAAAGTGATTAAAGATTTAAAAAAGAAAGGCTATCGCTTTGAGAGCTTAGATCATTATATGAAATCTCGAGAAAAATCATAAAAGGTCTGACTCCCACATAGTAGTGGGAGTCAAACGTTTTTAAGAAGGGTTTGTAAGCAAGTTGGCTAGTTCCTCAGACCTAGCCATAAACATCTCCCAATCGTTATCAAGCGTCATTCTCATGCCAAACCCTGCTTTTCGGAGCTTCTTTCGCAAGTCTTCAAAGCGTTCTTGATCCTTTGGAGATACTGTACTGAACGCATATGATTCGTCATGAGGAAACTCGCGCAGCGCAATCTCTATGCGACGTAGCACTCTCAGATCATCTTCCTCAAGCCAATTTGTATATATTCCACTGCTAATGGCAACGTCCATTCCATTTAAAACGTCCCCAAGCTGAACTGTCACTAAGTTAGGATCAGACCAATTGTTCTTTTTTTGGTGTTCAATCAATCCGTCGAGCACTACTAGTTGATCTTGCACCTCTGAATAAAACAGTTCTTCATGTACCAAATTCAAATGTAAGTGCTGCATAATTACAATAACAAGTAAAATACCACTGACTAGCAAAGAACTGCTTAATATGATTTTTTGTTTTTTACTCAAATCCATTCCCTCTTTCTTATAGGGGACTATTTTTTGTTATACTAAACATAAAAAGCAAACTCGTGAAATGAGGATTAATGATAATGAAGCAACAAAATCAAATGAAAATTAAATTGAAACAAACCTTTCCGTTAACGATTAAACGCATCGGCATTAATGGGGAAGGTGTTGGTTATTTTAAACGGCAAGTTGTCTTTGTTCCAGGTGCTTTACCAGGGGAAGAAGTTGTCGTCGAAGCAACAAAGGTTCATCCGAAATTTGCAGAAGGTCGGATCAAAAAAATTCGTCAAGCGTCTCCGCACCGGACAACTCCTCCATGCCCTGTGTACGAGCAATGCGGAGGGTGTCAGCTGCAACATTTATCGTACGATCAGCAGCTAAAAGAGAAACGAGATATTTTAATCCAATCACTTGAGCGGCACACGAAGTTAGAGATTGAATCACTTCATATTCGCGAAACAATCGGTATGGACAATCCATGGAATTACCGAAACAAAAGCCAATTCCAAGTGGGAAACAAAGATGGAAAAGTAGTCGCAGGTTTATATAGCTTAAACTCGCATAAATTAATTGATATTCCTGACTGCCATGTCCAACAGCCAGCCATCAATCACGTATTAATAACCATAAAAAACATTTTGCAAGATGTGAACGTCTCTATTTATGACGAAAAGAAAAAACAAGGTGCGGTGAAAACGATCGTTACAAGAGCAGGGATTTCGACTGGGCAAATCCAAGTCGTGCTTGTGACCGCAACGAACGAATTGCCGAAAAAAGCATTGATTGTGGATGAAATTCAAAAGCGTCTACCAGAAGTCACATCCATTATGCACAACATTAATCCGAAGAAAACGTCCTTAATTTTTGGTGATAAAACGGTCACATTAGCTGGCAAAGAAACGATTGAAGAACAGCTAGAAGATTACACATACGAACTATCTGCGAGAGCCTTTTTTCAATTGAACCCTGTGCAAACAACAAAACTCTACAATGAAGTGAAACAAGCAGCGGCTTTAACTGGAACAGAGAAAATTGTTGACGCTTATTGCGGTTCCGGAACGATCGGACTTTGGGTGGGCAAAGAGGCAGCGGAAATTCGTGGCATGGATGTCATCGCTGAATCGATTAATGATGCCAGAAAAAATGCGAAAACGTACAATATGAACGCCATATATGAAGTGGGCACAGCGGAAGAGTGGCTGCCGAAATGGCTTAAGCAAGGATGGAAACCCGATGTGATCATCGTCGATCCGCCACGTACAGGCTGCGACCAGAAGTTTCTAGACACATTGAAAAAAATCAAACCTAAACGTTTTATTTATGTCTCATGTAATCCATCGACATTGGCCAAAGATATTAATCAACTGAGTGGGCTGTACAACGTTGAATATATTCAACCTGTGGATATGTTTCCGATGACTGCGCATGTGGAAGCAGTGGCGAAACTGGTTTTAAAGGTGTAGGCAGCTCGTGATTAAGGTGTGAAAAAAGTAGGGTAAAAAATGGGAGGAACAAAATTGAATTCTTTGTTCCTCCTTACGTGTTTTTTTATTTAAATCTCAAGGTAGCATAATCGTGTTACAATAACACCTCACTGCTTTTGTTTATTACCAGTTGTTATAATAGGAGCCTTCAGGATTGTATAAAAATTTGAATTGATGTTTTAGAGCTAGTTCACGACTTTGTTCTTCATCATCAAAACCAACCGCCATAACCTGTGTGCCGTACTCATTTCTTACTTGTTTCAATTGCTCAATCATGTGTAATGCCCACTCATCTTCGCCAACTACATTATATGAGAAGTCTTCCCACATAATAAAATCGATATAAGGAGCTGTATAGTTTGCTAATGTATGGAAGCCCCAATTTTGAGCAATAGATAAACCATTATATTGCTGTTTAATTTTTTGCATAAATGCTTTCATTGCTTCATTTTGTTCTGCCTGTTCTTGTTCAGGTAAATAGGAATCAATATTGCCGACTGTATCTAAAAATACACCGTCTAATCCCTTTTGCACCACTTGTTTTTGAATTTCCTCTAGTAAAATTTCTTGATAATGTGGTGAGGTCATATCCATCATATAAGAATCCCATTCTTCAAAATACATTTTTTCGCCGTGCTCGTCTTTATAAAAATCTTCTTCGGTTAATTGGCTATAAAACTCTTCATTCCACTTATCCGCTTCCATTGCATTAATGTAACCATAAATTAATGTACCATTACTCCTCGCAGCATCAATATACTTTTGTTGCATTTCAATTGGCTCAACAATGACTAAGTCCATTTGCTTCATTTGTTCACCAATAGTGTCAGTTCCTTTATCCAAATAATATTTGTATGTCTCTACATCTGCTAATCTTTGTTTAATGGTCGCTGTTGTTTGCGGGGCTTGATCTACATAAGATAAATGAGCGTTGTCGCCTAGATGATTGATTTCGTGAGCAACTGTCATTTCTGGACCTGTCAAAACTGCTGATGAACCTATTAAAATGATAGAAAAAAGTGCATAACGTATGGAACTCCTCATATACCTATCCCCTTTGAAATCCAAATAGTTAACATTAGTACCAATATATCACTTTTTACCAAATATCCACAGTTTAATTATTTTTATGATTAAAATTATTATATTTTTTTACTTAGATATCCCTCTTGATGAAAAAAGAATATAGTTTTGCTTTTGCAAGTTCTTATCATCTGGAATATGGCCATATTCTTTGATTACATGGCGTAGTTTCATGCAACGATTGGCAGGCTTCTAGCATCATCCGTCTAAAACTCACTTCAATTTATCCTAGACAAAAAATACCAAAGGTTGTATATTTAAATTATGAATAAAATCATAAAAATATTCATAGTATAAAGAGGAGGTTAACATGGCAAAAGGACCAAAGGGTTTTTCCGATGAAGAAAAACAACAACTAAGAAATAAACTCTGCATAGAATGCGAGCGTAGCTGGGCGTTACATGGGTATAAAAAAACTAGTGTTGGAGAATTGGTAACGAAAATAGGAATATCGACAGGCGCATTTTATTTATTGTATTCATCCAAAGAAGATTTATTTTGTGAAACATTGGAACGAGTACAGGACAGATTAAAAAATGGCTGGAAAGAGATTGTTGCCAGTAACCCTGGCAAGAATGGTTTTGCAGAAGCTATAAAATGGCTTTTTAGGGAATATGACCATTCGCCTTTTCTCTATGATTTTGGCAACCCAGACTTTCTAGCTTTTCTAAATAAGCTACCAAAAGATAAAGTGGAAGGATTGAAATTTGATAGTTTATCATTTTTTGATGAAGCCATTCATTGTGCCAATCTCACTTTGAAAATTGACAAAGAAAAAGCATATGCCGTTATGAACACACTGCTATACACCGTTAGTATAAAAGATAGCTTGATGTATGATCATTTGGAAATATTTGATTTTATATTAGATAGTACTATGGATAAATTATTTGAATAAAGGAAGATCCGATCAACGGATGGGTTTGAATAATAACGGAAAAGCGACTGATCTTTATATATAAAAAGAGGGTGACACTTTATGAATTCTATAGAAGTTAATTTTCAAGTTCCCTCATTTATACCAATACCAAGTTCGGAAACAATGATGACTATTTCAATCATCATTGTGGTTATTGGATTATTCCTAGTTATTTTAGGAGTGATACTGCAAAAAGGGAAACAGAAAACAAACAGAGCGGCATGGGTATGTATAGGGATAGGAGTACTACTTATTATTAATCATGGCATACAACTATTATTTAGAGTATTTTAGGAGGAAAAAATATGATTGAAAAACTTAATGCAAAATGCGAAAAGGTCAATGATTTCTTTGGTGTATCTGTTAAGCTACCAAACCCAAGCAAAAATACTTTGCGCACAAGTTCGGTTGTTAATGGCGTAGTTGGTGTAGGATTAATTTTGTTTGGTGTTTTATCTGCTCAAAAATGGACAGCTATTTTAGGAGGATTAAGCATTGTAAGTAGCATTGTATTAAAAGAGGAAGCTAAGAAAAAATAAATGTTTTTGCAACAAACAACCAGTGGGGATGAAGCCCTCACTGGTTGTTTACTTTATCATTTAATTCCTAAATAAGTAATCGATCTCCAAACATACTCTAGCGGTCCATAGCGGAATTTAGATAACCACCATTTACTAAAGAACACTTGGAAAACATAGATGGCAATGGCAATCATAATGCCTGTTGTTAAGTGAAGCTTTCCGTACACTCCAAATGCGAAAGGGCCAAACAAGAATGTACAGATGATGGACTGGCTAATGTAGTTTGTAAATGCCATTCTTCCAGGGAATGTGAGCCAGTGCAATACTTTTTTCCCTTTTACTGTGTGATAAATGAAGATCAGGCTAATTGCGTAAAAGATTGTTATAAGCGGTGAGCTAACATATTGGATTGTTTGAACGGCTTGTTGATTCTCTACTACAAATGGTAAAACCCAGTTTAAAGTACCTCCAGCTATTAGAGTGATTAGCCAAGTAATGAAAAATCCTTTTCTGTGCTGTTGAAAATGGTGCACCCACTTTTTCTTCGCGACAGCTGCCCCAAACATGAATATGAGTAAGAAATGAAGATTCGCCAATAAATAGATAAGTGGGTTACCAGAGTACAGAGCGTATAACCCATTTCTCATTGTATAATATGTTCTTTCCTCTATATTTGCTTCAACTAATTCTTGTATGCTTCCATTTTGATGTACTTCTATCGTTGATTGGATGAGCTTTTGATCTTCTTCTGATATTTTTATTGTCATAGCAGCGGGATCAACTGACAGAGAGCCTACCGTTGTAAGGATAAATAATAAGCTGTATAAAGTTATGCTAATAATTAGCATTGTTTTCGGCTTTAACTTATGGATAAATAGGAGAAATAATCCTAGGATCGCATAGTCTGTTAAAATATCACCGAACCAGATAAAGTATGCATGGATACAACCGAAAATAAATAAAGCGATCAGTCGACGAGAATAAATTCCCCAGAAGTTTAACTGTTTTGCGGCCGTTCTTTCCTGCATAATAACCATCCCAAAACCGAACAGCATAGAAAAAAGCATAATAAATTTTCCATCAACAAACATCGAGAGGAGTGATTGGGCTGTGTAATCAGATTGATCCCAAAAGGATGTCCATTCATTTTTGAAAGTGGGGTCTTGTTGCAAGTAGACGGGATAAAGAAACCAGACAATATTTGCTATAATGATGCCGAGGAGCGCAAAACCTCTTAACATATCGATCGTTGCTAGCCGATCTTTTACTGAAATAGGTGAAAGCTTTTGTTTCATAATCATCCATCCTTTGATTGATATACTGCTTTTCAGCTGAAAAACATTTGATAATGAAACTTTAATTTGAAATCATCAAGATTTTATAAAGAGAAATCATTTTTTTGAAAAGGGCACTGTCCTTGATCTTTTCTTGATAATTATACAGTAAACTTTAAGAGAGAAAGAGATGAATAGGATGATTGATAATGAACGAGAAAATCTTAATTATTGACGATGAAGTAGAAATACTTACTTTCTTGCACGATGCATTAGAAGATGAAGGCTATCAAGTGTTTAAAGCTGCTAATGGCGAGGAAGCGTTAGCACAGTTAAAGCATGGTCCTGATTTGTTGATTCTTGATGTGATGATGCCAGGGATGAACGGGTTTGAGTTGTGTGAACGAATAAGACAAAGTGTGAATGTGCCTATTTTATTCTTAAGTGCTAAACAAACAGAAAATGATCGTGTTCAAGGGTTGCTTGTTGGTGGAGATGATTATTTAGTTAAGCCATTTAGCTTAAGAGAATTAAAGATGCGAGTATACGCTCATTTGCGTCGTGAAGAAAGAAAGAGCAGTAGTCAGCAACAATGTTTATTTTTTGGAAGGCTCATCATTGATCTTAAGAGCGGCCAATTGTTCTATGATTCTCAAGAAATTCCACTGACTATGAGAGAGTTTGAAATTATTCAATATCTTGCTGTCAATTGTGGACAAGTACTTACTCGTGAGCAAATTTATGAGAAAGTATGGGGATTAGAAGCGACGGGCGATTCGATTACCATTAATGAGCACATCAAAAATATTCGTGCGAAGCTGCAAAAGGCTGGTGAACAAGCTCACAGAATTTCAACAGTTTGGGGAAGAGGATACCGATGGGAAAAGTGAATCGAAAAAATCAGACATTAAGAACAAAATTTATTTCCTCCTTTTACCTTGTGTTATTCAAGAGTATTATAGCTACGATAACAATCTGGTTATTGTTATTCGTTTGTATGAATCTGTTGTTTTCGACGAATAAACTAAAACCCGCCAATTATTATGAACAGCAGCTTCCTGCCATTGAAAACTATATTGATGATGTTGGGACGTCTTTACTTTCTATTAGTAGTCAAAAACAATTAGAATCCGTCATTCCTATAGAGGGGATTGATTATCAAGTCATTGATTTAAATGGTGTGCCCGTCTACGGTACTTATCGAACGAAATCGGTTGGCAATGCGGAGGAGTTAAAGCGAAACATCACAGCAGGTGTAACAAAAAAGGATGGTGGTTTCGTAAAATATTACCCAGTTAAGGATGAGCTAGGAACGGTTCAAGGGGCTGTTAGTTTAAAGTATGATCTTAGCTTAATCACTTCAAATCCTGATAATAAATGGGTGATCATCTTTTTTGGGATCATGCTTCTTTTTGTTGTCGCACCATTTGTGTTTTTTTATCTTTTTTCTTATTTTGCTGGAAAAAGGTTAAGTCAGGAGTTTGAACGACCATTTAATGAAATTATTGAAAGCACGAAAAAGATAAAAGAACAGGACTTAGACTTTACATTGCCGACGATTAGTTATTCTGTTGAATTGGAGCAACTAACGCAAGCTTTTGAAGAAATGAGATCAGCATTAAGGGATTCGCTGAATCGTCAGCTTCAACTAGAGCAAGAACGAAAAGATATGATGGCTGCCATTTCTCATGATTTGAGAAATCCTTTAACTATTATTCAAGGTCATGCTGAAGGTCTATTAGAAAGTGGAGAAAAACAAAAAGAACGATTAGATTCGTATTTGCAAACGATTATTAGAAACACAAATTATGCCAGTCACTTAATAGCTGACTTAAATGAAATGGCGCTTGTCGAGAAGCCTACTTTCACCCTTAACCCAAAACAAACGCAAATCACTCAATTTGTGCAAAGAAAAAGCCAGGAATATCAAAATCTATGTGCTGAGAAATGTATCGATTTTCAATATCGAATGATCGACGAAGATGAAAAATGCTTGCGAATGATCGATCAAGATCGAATTTCTCAAGTGCTTGATAATATTATGACGAATAGTATTCGCTACACACCTAATCATGGGAAGATCGAATGGATTACAGCTTTGGAGACAGATGGAAGAGTTTCATTTGAAATCTTTGATAGCGGCCCCGGTTTTTCAACTGAAAGGAAACAAAATGTTTTCAATAAATATTATCAGGAAAAAAGTAAAGAGCCAGAAGAAAGTGGACTTTCAGGTTTAGGGCTTTATATTGCGAAGGAGATTGTAAAAAAGCATGGGGGCGATATTACCGTCAATAACCGAGAAATTGGTGGCGCATATGTGAAAGTGAGGATTTGTGAGTTGTAAAAATGGTATTGATATGGTAAATTAATGGAAATGAAGGTGTCTCGAAGGGGAGGAATTAGCTTGAAAAAATATTTGGTGTTTACAGGTAGTTTTATTTTAGCTTATGGCGCATTTGAAATAGTTTCTGGTTTAGCGTTAACTGTACTTCACACACCAAGCTCTACTTCATCTTTACCATCTGAAGTGGAGTTTGGTTCTACAAGTTTGATTTCACCATTGATGATTTCTTTGCTTGCATTAGTTGCTGCTTTTGGTGTTATGAAACTTTTTAAGCAAAAGCTCTATGAATGAGGGGCTAAGTTAAAAAAATAAGAATATCGAATAGAGGGAACAACAATAGAATTAAATCAATACTTAAACAATACTTTTCCAGGGCTTATGTTGGCACCCAGCCTTTATCATCAATGGAATATAGGTATTCACTTTGAATTGGGAGCTGGGATTTATCAATTTAAAGAGGATGGCAGTTTGAATCGCGAAAGGTTTGAGTGTGCGTACAGTCAAGCATTAGCTATTTTTAACGAACTTTTTTCTGATTCGGATGAAATTTTTCTTGTGACGAATGTTTATCAGTACAGGTGGGGAAGAAGTAAGAAAAAGCGAATAAAGGTTTATGATCGCTATATCCGTAAGAAGGATTTAAAGTTCCATGTAAGACAAGAAACTTTGCCATATGTATTTGATGATGAAGATGCTGACGATTATTCAACATCTCGCTTTTCCTTAAAGTGCCGCAAACGAGATGTTAAATATCCGCTGCTTATTCAAGCAACCTGCCATGAGGATTTTCCTTTGAAACCTAAGTTAGGTGGAAATACTACTTCATACTATCCAGATGTGTTTTTCATTAATGTTACTAAAAACGTTATTTTCTTCATTTACGATGATAGAGGCTGTGAAGTCATCGCGAATAAGAAAGAAACTATCTATTCTTTATATGAAAAATACGGCGAATGGATTGATGAATACTCTCGAGAAGAGATTGTTCAACGTTTTACATAAGAAGGTCACTGTGTAATTAAAAGAGTATAAAATAAGGTGCACGTTCTATGGATATTTTGGGAGTTAGAGAAGAAATAATCGAGGAAGACGGAGGAAAATATGAAAGTGAAATTTGGTTTGTAGGGGAATTAAAATAAAAAGAGTCCGCTCTTGTCTACTAATAGACAGGAACAGACTCTTTTAATCTATTCATACACCAACAGATACAGTTTCAGGCAACGTACTGCCACCATCGATGACAATTTGTGTGCCTGTTATGTAACTGGATTCATCAGATGCCAGAAACGCGGCTAGTTCGCCGACTTCTTCGATTTTTCCAAGGCGACCTAAAGGAACACCGCTGGAGATGCCGTCAATCACTTGTTGAGGATTGGATGGATTGGATTCTTGCGCAATTTGTTCAGCCATTGGTGTTAAAATATAGCCTGGTAAGATGGCATTTACGGTTATATGATCATTCGCGGCTTCGCGAGCCAATGATTTGGTAAAGCCTAAAAGAGCAGCTTTTGTTGTCGCGTAAGCTGTTTCCCCCTCGTCAGCCACCATTGTACCGGTTACAGATGATAGGTTGACAATTCGACCGTATTTTTTCTCTTTCATAAATGGAAGGACGGCTTTTGTGACATTCCAAACGCCTTCGATATTCACTTTAAATTGAAAATCACGTGTTTCATCACTCATATCAAGGAAGTTAGCTAAGCGTACAACCCCAGCATTATTCACTAACGCATCAATTTTACCAAACTTGTCAACGATTGTAGCAATGGCTTGTTTGACACTGTCATTATTCGTTACATCCATTTGGACGGCGTGTACATCAAGGCCATCTTGTTTCATTTGTTCGGCTGTTTCAAATACTTGATCAGAAATATCAGCTAGGATCGTCTTTGCACCATGCTGAGCAAGAACCTTTGCGATGCCTTGTCCATTTCCCATAGCTGCACCTGTCACAATTGCTACTTTTCCATCCATTTTTCTCATTATGAACATCCTCCTTTGGTGATTTCACTAATATTATACAATAGTAGAAAATATATTCCAAAGAAAAAGGGTAGGGGTACCCATTTTTTAGAGGGGAAGGTTTTCTATAGCAGTTTGTTTATCATATGGTGTGGGAAATATTGAGAATGGCGTGGTATAATGAGAGTCAATAAAATAGAACGTTCCTTATCGTGTTAAGGGGGAAATCCATATGTCTATCAAGGTTGCTTTATTTGGTCCAGAAGAAATGGTTAAGCTAGTGAAAGAGTTAGAGAGTACAGTAGAAGGGATAGAGATTATTCCTTATGTATATCAAACCCCCCGTGAAACTGAGCAGTTAATACAGAAGGCATTTGATTGTGATATTTATCTGTTTTCTGGTATTATTCCCTACTATTATTCGAAGAGATTTTTTCATATGTTTGATCGACCAGCCATTTATATTCCAGATAATGAATTAAGTGTTTCGTTAACACTGTTATCTCTTTTCTATCACCATCAAGTCGGTTTCAATCGTCTCTCTATTGATTTACCTGATCGAAAGTATGTAGATAGTGTGATGAAACAATTAGAAATGAAGCCAGAGGTCTTATATGTTCAAGACTACCCTTGGATGAAGGAAAAGTATGATAAGGATTTCCAAGTGAATGATATTTTATCAATGCATCGAGATCTTTGGAATCAAGGCCAAGTGGATGTGATCATTACAAGTATCCATGCGGTTTCTGATCGTTTAAAGCAGGAGAAAATTCCATGTGTTCGCATGCTTGAGCCGGAACGAAATATTATTGATTCATTAAAAGAAGCAAAAATGCTTGGTGAATTACAGCAAAGTCAACAAGCACAAGTGGCCCTTGGTTTAGTGAAACTAGAACCATCGAATGAAACTGACAATAAAGCGAACTCACATATTTATCAAGGATTAATGGGCTTGGCTAAGAAAATTAATTGTACGTTGCAACAATCGAGCAGTGATTTCTTTGTTTTGTATGGGACGAAGGGCAGCATGGAATTTTTGGTGAAAAATATCAACTTATTAAATCCGGTTTATGCCCGAGTAGAACAACAAGGAAAAGTAGTTAGTATCGGGGTGGGGTTTGGGTTAACAATTGTTGAAGCAGAACGGAACGCTCATATTGCTCTAACTTATTCTGAGAAGCAGGCAAATGAAAACGCTATTCATATTGTGACAGAAGAACAAACGGTCATCAATCCGAAAAAAGAGTCACACACTGTATCGGTATTAAAAAGCGAAAATGAGGATGTTATTCAACTAGCGAAATCGTTAAAAATTAGTGTGATGAATGTAATGAAAATGGTTCAGTTTCTTGCTTCTCGTCCAATGAATCATTTTACAGCAAACGATGTTTCGGATTATTTTGAGGTGAGCAAACGGTCAGCGGAGCGCTTGTTAAAGAAATTTGCCGATGGTGGTTATTTGCATGTGGTTGGGGAAGAACAGCCATTTCAAAATGGTCGCCCTCGCTCGATTTATCGCTTAGATTTGCCTTTCCAATATCATAATCAATAATTCAAGTGGATTGTTTTGCATTTCTATTGTATGATGGATGCAAGAAAATCCGCTTTTTTGTATAAGAATAAATTAATTTAATATTTAAAAAATAATATTGACCGCAATTGATCCGGTCGGGTATAATCTAACCAGTTAACGACTATATAACGACAACTTAAAGGCGGTTAAATAATAATAAGGGGGAGAGAAAATTGAGTGTGTATAAAGAAAAAAAGTCAAAAAGTCTTAATGTATACGTCTTAATATTTTGTTTAATTGTTTTATCAGCTGTTTTAACGCATTTTATTCCAGCGGGACAGTTTGAAAGAGTAGAGGTTGATGGCCGAAGTGTTGTTCAACCTGACACTTTTCAATTTATAGATGCAAATCCGCTCGGGTTTTTGGACATATTCAGCAGTATTCATGGTGGAATGGTACAAGGAGCAAACACAATTTTCTTCGTATTAATTGTCGGTGGCTCGTTTGGGATTTTATCTGCGACGGGAGCATTAGATGCGTTTATAGCGATGATATCACGCAAAATGGGAAATCGAGAAAAATTAATTATTCCTGTATTGATGCTGTTCTTTGCGGCGGGCGGCTCGTTAATGGGCATGTCAGATGAGACCATTGTATATGTGGGTGTTCTTGTTCCGTTAGCGATTGCGCTAGGATTTGATGCTATTACTGGTTTTGCGATTGTTATTATCGGAGCGTCCGTTGGTTTTACATCTGCTGTTATGAATCCATTTACGGTTGGAATCGCTCAAGGTATAGCAGGACTACCAACATTCTCAGGATTAGGTTTTCGTCTTATTTTATTTGTCGTCTTATATGTAGCAGCAGTTATTTATGTGTATCGTTATGCAGGAAAAGTGAAAAAAGATCCATCCTTAGGCTTTTACGGAAAATATCAGCATGTAAATAAAGAAGAATTATTAAGTGCTTATGGAAAGATGGAAACCCGCCATAAATGGGTGATGATTACGTTTTTATTTAACTTTATTATTCTCATTTATGGAGTTGTTAAATTTGGTTGGTATATCCCTGAAATTGCTGGTTTGTTCTTATTGTTCGGGATAATAATGGGTTTAATTGGAAAGTTATCACCTTCAAAGATTGCTGATCGCTTTATTAAAGGAGCAGGAGATTTAATTGGTGGCGCATTAATTATTGGTTTGGCACAGGCTATTTTAGTTATTTTTAATACAACGGGAATTATGGACACGATCCTGTATTATTCAGCGAATGCGCTTGATGCATTTCCTGCTGTATTATCAGCCGTTGGGATGTTCTTCTTTCAATTAGCGTTAAACTTCCTTGTTCCATCCGGAAGTGGACAAGCGGCTTTAACGATGCCAATATTGGCTCCTTTGTCGGATATGATTGGTGTTACAAGACAAACAGCCGTTCTTGCTTATCAATTCGGAGATGGAATTTCAAATATTATTTTCCCAACAAGTGGCTATTTCATGGCTGCCCTTGCAGTGGCCGGTATTCCATGGGGAAAATGGGTCAGGTGGTTTTTGCCATTCTTCCTGATCCAAATTGCGATTGCGGTCATTGCTCTTATTATTGCCCAGCTAATTCAATACGGACCGTTTTAATAAAGAGGAGGTTTTTTCATGCAAGCGACTATTGTCGATAAGCATTTAATTAAGCAAGCGATTGAAGATCGACGCTATCTTCATCAATACCCTGAATTATCAGGAGAAGAATATGAAACAAGTGCATTCATTCGTAGGAGATTAGAAGCCTTAAATATTGAACTATTAAATTACCAGCCACCTAGTGTGGTTGGTTTCATAAAAGGGATAAAAGGCGATAAAACGATTGCTTTGAGAGCAGATATTGACGCTTTAGCGATCACAGAAGAAGGGGATCAACCTTATATTTCAAAGCGCCCTGGTGTAGCTCATATGTGCGGGCACGATGGGCATACATCCGTGTTACTGGCAGTGGCAGAATGGTTATCGAACCATAGAGAAGAAATTGAGCCGAATGTTGTGCTTGTTTTTCAATCGGCTGAGGAGATTACACCTAGTGGAGCAGATGCCCTCGTTAAACAAGGTGTTTTAGAAAATATTGATGCTATCTTTGGTCTTCATTTATGGCAAGGGCTTGAAAAAGGAAAAATCGGGCTTACTCATGGACCGATGATGGCGTCGATTGATGATTTTGAAATTACAATCGAAGGATCTGGCGGTCACGGATCGATGCCACATGAGACGGTCGATCCGATTTATGTGGCCACTCACGTGATTCAATCTTTACAAAGTATTGTGAGTCGTAAATTAAATCCAATTGATGCAGGTGTGATTACCGTTGGGAAAATTGAAGCGGGATCGACTTATAACATTATTCCAAACACCGCCAAATTAATTGGAACGATCCGGGCGTTAACACCACGAGCAGTGGAGACGATTCAACAGCAAACGGTTCAACTGACAGAAGGGATTTGTCAGGCGTTTGGTGGAAAGGCGACGGTTGATTTTATCATTGGAACGCCACCGCTTGTGAACGACCCGAAAGAATCTCGTTTTGCTGAATCTGTCATTCGTAAGTCATTCGGTGAGGAAGTATTTGAGTTAATTGAACCGGTGATGGGAGGGGAAGATTTCTCCTATTATTTGCAGCAAAAGCCAGGGGCGTTTATTTTCGTCGGGATGGGTGGAGAAAAAAGCGCTTATCCGCATCATCATCCTAGATTCGATATCGATGAAGAAGTGATCCCAGATGCCATTAAGTTATTTATTGATCTCGTCAAAAATTATAATTAGTAAAGGAGTCCGTTTATCACATGAAAATTAAAAAAGTGGATGTGTTTGCTGCTCGTCTGCCATTAAAAGAGCCCTTTATTATTTCTTATCTTCGGTTAGACGATATGCCAACCATTCTTACACGGGTAGAAACAGAAAGCGGTCTAGTTGGCTGGGGAGAGGCAGTACCGGATCCAATCGTGACAGGAGAAACGTGGGAAAGTACGTATCAAATCATTCGAAATGAATTAGCTCCATTATTGATCGATGAAAGTCCATTCTCTATTGATCGCATCCATAAAAAGTTTAACGAAACAGTTTCTGAAGTGCCATCAGCCAAGGCGGCTTTAGATATCGCCTTATATGATTTAATGGGAAAAATCACTGGACAACCTGTTTATCAATTAATTGGTGGTAAAGCCCATGAAGAATTGCAAGTTCCTAAAGTGATTAGTATCAAAGAGCCAGAGGTAATGGCAGAAGATGCGAGCAACTATGTAGCCGCAGGTTGCCGCAATATTAAAATTAAAGTAGGAACGAATGCTGCGGACGATATTAAACGGATTCAAGCCGTTAGAGAAGCTATTGGTAAGGACGTTCAACTGCGAGTCGATGCGAACCAAGGATGGAGTCGAATTGAAGCGTTAAAAGTTATTCATGAAACGGCTGACTGTAACGTCGATTGGTATGAACAACCTGTCAAAGCGCATGATTTAAAATCGATGAAAGAAATTAGATCTGTTTCTCATGCCAGCATTATGATAGATGAAGGAGTACACAACATTCATGATCTAGTAGATGTGATCGAGATGAGAGCGGCGGATATGTTAAATATTAAGCTGATGAAATCTGGCGGCATTTATCCTGCCTTAGCCTTGGCTAACTTAGCAGAGGCCGCTGATATGCCATGTCAAATCGGCTCGATGGTAGAGTCAGCAATTGGGACAATGGCCGGTGCTCATCTCGCTATCGCTAAGTCTATTATTAAAACAAATGAAATGGTCGGCCCACAAATGTTTTTAAAAGATGTGGCAAGTGTAACTTTTGACGGTGATATCCTTCAATTCAGTAATCAACCGGGCCTTGGCATTGAAGTCGATGAGGATTTCGTAAAAGAGATTACATGTTTTTCTTGTGAGATTCAATAAGCTTTTAAATAAAAGAAGATCTATTTTTAAGACTCTTTGAGCTTTTCAATCAAAGAGTCTTTTTGCTATTCGTCAAAAATAAACAAATGAATGGTAGTTATTGTTGCTTGAATGGGAATAAAATCAAATGGACTTGATAATCTATGTGTATTCCTTCATATTTAGTAAGGAAAGTTATGTATAGTTAGATGGAAAGATTTGAATGGAGAACAGCTTCATACATGAATCCATGCTAAAATAGTTTCAGCTGTTTTATATGGTTGTCTCAAGAAAGAGGTTGGTAGGGAAATGAATGGGCATTTGAAAACTGGAGTCGCGTCTTTGCAATGGTTCTTTTTTATTTTTGTGAATACGATTGTTGTTCCGGTTTCGATTGGAACGGCGTTTGATTTATCATCGGCGGAAATTGCGATGACATTAAAGAGTTCGCTGATTGTGACTGGTGTGGCCTGTGTGCTCCAAGGACTATGGGGACATCGTTATCCATTAATGGAAGGGCATTCAGGGCTGATGTGGGGGTTGTTTTTAAATATTAGTGCTTCGGCTTCCGCTCTTGGTATGGATCTGCAAACGATTGGTGGAGCGATGGCGACTGGAGTGATGGTTTCGGGGCTGGTCATGGTTGTGATGGGAGGGCTAGGATTAGTCCCTTGGCTCCAGAAAATCTTCACCCCTATGGTCATGAGTGTGTATTTATTTTTGTTAGCGATTCAGTTAGTGATCATTTTCTTTAGTGGGATGTTAAAGTTCACTCCTAGTGGTGGTTTGGATATTCCGGTTAGTTTATTTTCTATGGCGATTGCTTTACTAGTCGCGGTGTTAAAAATCAAAGGAAAGGGAGCGGTTAGCAACTTCTCCATTTTAATTGGAATTGTGACAGGCTGGATATTATACCGTTTGCTATTTCCTGCTGACGAGTTGGCTACTGGTGGTACGGCGTCCTTTTCATTGTTTCCTTTAGGGAAGCCTAATTTAGAATGGGGCATCATTGCGACGACATTTATCGCGTGTATGCTGAATATGAGCAATACGATTGCTGCTGTTCAGGCGGCGAGCTCGTTTTATAAAGAACAGCCGACCAATAAACAATTTAATCGTTCTTTTTCTTTAACGGGTATTTATACGGTTTTGACGGCTCCTTTAGGGCTTGTTCCGTACGCTCCATTTGCCTCTTCACTTGGCTTTCTTGAAAGCACGCGGATTTTTGATCGACGTCCGTTTATCATTGGCGGTTTACTTTTCAGCGTGCTTGGATTAATTCCAGCGGCTAGTAATTTTTTTGCTACGTTACCGATTACGGTAGGGAATGCTGTTTTGTTTATTGCTTATTTACAGTTATTTGGAACGGCTTTACAGTCTTTGCAAGGGACGCAATTTAATTCGAATACCATTTTTCGAATTGCCGTTCCTATATTAGTAGGGATTAGTTTAATGACGCTTGATCCGGTCGTTTTCAGCACTCTTCCGATATTTTTGCAGCCGTTAATTTCAAACGGACTAATGGTAGGTGTGTTGTTATCAATTGGATTAGAGTTATTTGTGCGTTGGGACAAAGTATAAACTAGGGCTGACCTTTATGTGTCAGCCCTTTTATCCCGCATTAACGGGCTGTAAGACCCCCATCTCAATATGGCAGAAGAAGCACAGGTATGGTAGGTGGGGATGGGGATCAACAGCCCGTAAATGCCCGATCCGTTCAACTAACAATCAGTAGGGGATGAAGAAAACCCCCACTGATTGAAGTTTCACTTTATACGTAAATATCTTGAAGTGCGGATTCAATGTCAGGAAATCGAAAAGTAAACTGGTGAGAAAGTAACTTTTCAGGGAGAACTTTTTGACCATCTAGCACTAGTGTGCTCATTTCACCGAGGACGATTTTTAAGACGATACTTGGAACGAATAGCCAATGTGGGCGATGAAGTGTTTTTGCGAGTGCTTTTCCTAGCTGATCCATTGTTTCTGGCGAGGGAGCCGTCACATTGACAGGTCCGCGAATGTCTTTGTTTTCTATTGTAAATAAAATCGCTCTGGCTACGTCTGTCATATGAATCCATGACATCCATTGCTTACCCGAACCAATTTTTCCTCCAGCGAATAGCTGATAAGGCAAGGCCATTCGCGGAAGGGCCCCATCTTCTTTTCCAAGGATGACACCGAAGCGGGTGAGGACGGTACGAATTCCTAAAGCTTCCGCTTGTTGAGCGACCTCTTCCCAAAGTTTCACTGTATGAGCAAGAAAGCTACTACCAACCGCTGTTGATGACTCGGTAAAAGCTTCTGTGTTAGAAATAGGGTAATAGCCAATAGCACTTGCATTAACAAACACTTCCGGCTTATTGGGAAGCTGCTCTATAATCCGGATTATTTCTTTCGTTGAAGAAATCCGGCTATCTAAAATTCGCTGCTTTCTTTCCTCTGTCCAGCGCCCGCTATTTAATGATTCACCCGCTAAGTTAATGAACACTTCCACGTCTTGAAGGTCCTGTTCTGGTATAGCATCAGCGGTCATCCATTTGACATATTTTTTATGCTCTGTGTTTGTTTTACCGTTTGTATGACGTGTTAAGATATAGACGTCATATCCGTTTTTTAACAATTCAACCGTTACCGCTCTGCCGACAAACCCGGTTCCTCCAGCAATGGCTACCTTCATATTGTTTCCTCCATTTTCTTTTTTTACCGTGTTAGCTACATTATAAAACATTTTGAGTGTGTTAAAGTGTAGGAAGAGGTGATTATATGGCAATTATTACGAAAATATCCCAACAAGAGAAACGAAAAGATCGTTACAATATTTTTTTAAATGAAGAGTATGCCTTTAGTGTCGATGAAGCGGTATTGATTCGCTTTCATTTGAAAAAGGGTATGGACATAAGTAAGGAAGACATCGATGCGATTGCTCATCAAGATGGGGTTCAAAAAGGGTTAAATACAGCGATTCATTTTCTATCGATTCGGATGAGATCGGAGAAGGAGGTTCGCGATTATTTACAGAAAAAAGAAATCGAGCCTGAAGCAATTGAAGAAACTATTCGTTCGCTTGATCGGCTCAGTTACTTAGATGATGCTCAGTTTGCTAAAGCGTATATGAATACACAAATCAATACAACAGATAAAGGTCCGATTGTGATCCGTCGCGAGCTAAAGGAGAAGGGCATTAAAGACAAATGGATTGAAGAGGTGCTTTCATCGTTTGATTTTAGTAACCAACTTGAAAAAGCGACAGCTCTTGCTGATAAGTATCGAAAAAAATATAAAAAAGAATCATTTGTTGTCCAGAAGCAAAAAATAGAACAAGCTTTAATAAGAAAAGGTTATGGCTGGGATGTCATTCAAGAGGCGGTTGTTGCAGAGCAGGCGGGTGATAATGAAGAGCAGCAGGAGGCATTAATGTACCAAGTAGAAAAAGCTCACCGCAAGTATAGTAAATACACAGGCGGTGAGTATAGACAAAAGATGAAGCAGTCACTTTATAGAAAAGGTTTTTCAATCAGTGACATTGAAAAGGCGCTGGAGCAGTTAGAACAAGATTAATTAGATTCAATGATGATTTCATTTTTTTCTTCTGCTTCAACGACAATTTTTTTTGCGACTTCGGCTGCTATTTTCAAACGAGACGAGTCCACAATATGAGTGGAGTGCTCCCAAAACGGTGTATTCATGCCACCCATATAAGCGGCAACGAATTGAAGATTGCTGTCCGCAAATTCTTGTTGCATGCTTTCGGTAAATCCACGCAAGGCAAATTTACTGGCACTGTAAATCGCTTCGTTTTTCTTCCCGCGTAGCCCAGCTGTCGAAATAATATTGATTACTCGTCCGCTTTCGCTCATTAACGGCAAAAAGGCTTTCGTCATCATAATCGGGGCATATACATTTGTTTCAAAAGTGGTTTCAAGATCGTCTATGTCAATTTGCTCAAACGGTCCAAAAATTCCGATGCCTGCATTATTGATGAGGATTTCGACTTTTTCTTCATTCATTTGAAAACGTCGCGCCAAACGTTCAATTTCTGCAGGGTTTCGCAAATCAAGTTGATAAACAGAAGCTAGTCCCTCTGTAGCTTCTATTTCTTTTTTGACTGCTGCTAATTTCTCTGCATAGCGGCCAATAATATGAACATGATACCCTTTTTGACTATAAATTAATGCTAATTCCTTCCCAAGGCCGGAGCCGCCGCCAGTAATTACACAGTTTTTCAATGGTTTCATCCTTTCAGACTTTCTTATATCCTGTTCTTTTAATATACTTAAGGAAAAAAGGGGTTGCAACTAGTTGGAAACAGAAAAACGTTACAGTGAGATGACAGAATTCGAGTTAAAGCAAGAAATTTCACGTTTAAAAGAAAAAGCGAGAAAAGCGGAGCAACTGGGTATCGTCAATGAATTTGCTGTTCTTGAGAGAAAAGCGGTCATGGCGGAAGCTTATTTGCTGAATCCTGATGATTTTGAACCAGGAAAAATTTATGAAATTATTGGAGCACCCGGAAGCTATTTTAAAATTGATTATATGAATGGCGTTTTCGCCTGGGGGTACCGCTTGGGTGGAAACGGCCAAGAAGAAGGTTTGCCAATCTCAATGCTCAAGGAAACGAAAAGGTTAGAAAATTGAGGTGAAAGCAATGGAAGAGATATTTGAAAGATTGACGACTATATTATTAAGTAAAAATGATAGTCTGTCCCATGCCCGAGCGAGAACTTGGGTCGAGTTGCTGTGGGAAGACTTTGAAGTTACCTATGCCAAGGCAGGACATGACTATCAAGGAAAAGAAATGACCGAGAAAGTTGTCCGTCAATGGATAGAAAACTACGGCAGCCGCCTCCACGAATTTGCCGGCCGCTACGAAAAATACAAACATCTACTCAATGAAGAACATGATGTGAAACATTAAAAAACCTGCTGCGGCAGGTTTTTTTGCTTTTTGAAAGGTGGAACGTAAAAGTGCGCACTCCGCAAAAAACGAGTGAGGTTCAGTAAATCGGCTTTGTAATTCAGTAAAAAAGTGATCGGATTCATCAAAATCTGGTTGTGACTAAGTAAAAAAGTGTGCACTCAGCAAAAAACGAGTGAGGTTCAGTAAATCGGCTTTGTAATTCAGTAAAAAAGCGAGCGGATTCATCAAAAGAGGAGTGCGACTCAGTAAAAAAGTGTGCACTCAGCAAAAAATGAGTGTGGCTCAGTAAATCGACTTTGTAATTCAGTAAAAAAGTGATCGGATTCATCAAAAGAGGAGTGCGACTCAGTAAAAAGTACACACTCCGCAAAAAGCGAGTGCGATTCAGTAAATCTGCTTCGCAACTCATTAAAAAAGCCCACGCAAATTTAAAGTGTACCCTTTGTAAAGGACATTTTAAAAAAGCCTAGGCAGTTTTTAGAAGATGATCTCTGTATTGAACAGGGGTCATCTTTTTTAGATTCCATTGATACCTATAGTTATTGTAATAAATCATATATTGCTTAATTTCACGTTTTAATTCCTCTAGTGTTATACATGGTTTAATATAGGCCTCGTCCTTAAAATGCCCAAAGAAGGATTCTTGCGGAGCATTATCCCAACAGTTACCTCGCCTGGACATGGATTGACGTAATCCAAGTTTCTTCACTAACTTTTGAAAATCAGGGTGTGTATAGTGGGTACCTTGATCAGAGTGTATCAAGGCATCTTCTGTCTTTCTAAAGTTTCGATTCTTCTTTAACTTCAGAAGGGTACCTGTAGCTAAATCCATGGTTAATCGGTCTGACACGTGATAGGCCAAGAGTTCATTGGTTGAGCTATCTTTAATTGTCGACAAATAGGCTTTCTGACCCTTTCCGTAATATAAATATGTGATATCGGTTAGGAGTACCTTTCCAGGGACACCTTGCTTAAATTGCCGGTTCAATAGATTTGGTACAACTCGGTGTTCTTGTGTGGCTTTCATCATTCGTCTATAAGGATTTGCCTTTCTGATAGGGCATATAATCCCATACTTCTTCATGATTCGCCGTATGCGCTTTAAATTGTAGACAACACCAAATTGACCCGCCAAAGTCATTTTGATTTGACGTGCCCCTTTTTTCCGTCTTTTAAAATGGAAGGCCTTTAAGACAATCCCCTTTACTACCTCATCTTTTTCATCTTTTAGCTTCCTTTGTTCTTGCGACGCTTTTGAGAAATAATTATAATAACCACTTCTTGAGACGCCAGCTGCTTTACATAGGTAGCTCACTATATTTTTTAATTGATATTTTTCGATAACTGATCGAATAAGGATATACTTTCGGCTAGGAGGAAGTGCTATTTCTTCATCCCCCTTTCTGCAAATCGAATCTTTTTTAAAAGTTCATTTTCCGCCTTTAACAAGTTAATTTGTGCTTCTAAGCGAGCATTTTTCTCCTCTAGGGATAATTCTCTTTCTCTAGGACGCCCTGAGTTACCAGTTCTAGTATCACGTAAACCACTTATCCCTCCCTCATTGTAAGCATCATTCCACCTTCTACTAGCTGACTTAATCCGGTGTTTCCCCAAAACATCTATGTCAAAACCATGTTGTTCAAATATATCTCTGGCAAACTTGCCTTTCTTTTTTTCTGCGATAAAAATATGTTTAAATTCATCTGTATAGGTAATTCCTTTTAAACTTACAGATTTAACGTAAGGATTAATTGATAGCAACTTGATCTCTTTTTCTGTAAAAACCTTTTTACTCATAATTTCTCCGTCTCCATGTCAATTTCTCTGGTTGTGTTTTTTATTATACAAAAAAGTACCCTATAGGTAGACTTTTTTAGTGTCTACTCTATAGGGTACACTTTAATTTTGCGCGGGCTTTTCTTAATGCGATCCAGGGACGAACTCCAGTTTTTTTCTTAGTTTTTCTTCGCTGAAGATCCAGCCGGTGTAGGAACCGACGATTTGATAGTCGAGGTCAAGCTGTACGACGGCGACGAATGGATAGTAGCCATTGTTTCGATAACGAAGGTCGATAAATTTAACCTCGTAGCAATCGTCATATTCAGCGACTTCCCAGCGATAGACTGGAGAAAAATGGAGAAATGCATCCAAGTTTCGATCTTGTTTCGCCGCTTGAAAAAGTGGGCTATCCGGTATTGGAACTCGCTTGTACTTATCAAGAATCGTGACGGAGCGCCGGTAACCTCTTGCTACATAAAAGTGCGTCGGTGTTTTAACAGCAATTCTCCAAAGGTTAAAGCGAATCGTTGGTGCGATAATCACTTCTTCTGCATCGGGAATAAGTCGATGTACGGCATTTCTAATGGCGCCTTGCATTTGGAAGCGCAATATATAGTATCCGATTAGAATCAGATAGATCACGATAAATGTGTAGCCTGGATTGAATCCAACACCCCACAGACTAAGACCAACGACGTGAATAGAAAAGATAAAAGGATCAAACGTGTTAATAACGCCTAGAGCGATCCACTTAGATGAAAACGGTCTTAGCGCTTGTGTGCCATAAGCGTTAAAAATATCAACAAAGACGTGCAGGGAAACAGCTATTTGTGTCCATAACCATAAATGCAATACATTGCTTTCTGGCATGAAAAAATAGAGAACAGCTGTAATCAGTATAGACCATAGAATCATCGCTGGAATAGAGTGAGTAGCTCCCCGGTGATTTCGAATGTAGACAGCATTATTTCTAAGCTTTAATATTGTATCTATATCAGGGACTTGAGAGCCGATGACGACGGCTGTTAATACGGCGTATTTTGTAGCCGGGTCAGCAGCCACGGCAGGATCAAGGGTAGACAAGCCTCCTAAAGCAAATCCCATGACAATATGAGTTCCAGTATCCAAATAGGGTCCCTCCTTATAGTAGGATGCAAATGAGGAACGGGGAAAATCAAGTAACCCTTCCTTATCTTTATTTTAACATTTTCGGAGGTTAATTGTGAATTTTCCATCACTGAAATCATTACAAGATGTAAATATTGAACAATTTCAACACGACTTAATCTCGTGGTATCAAGAGGAAAAAAGAGATTTACCGTGGAGAAAAGATCAGGACCCTTACAAAGTATGGGTTTCCGAAATTATGCTACAACAAACGCGAGTCGATACGGTAATTCCTTACTTTAACAATTTCGTCGACAAGTTTCCGACCATTGAGGCGCTTGCAGATGCAGAAGAAGAAGCTGTGTTAAAGGCATGGGAAGGTCTTGGCTATTATTCGCGTGTGCGTAATTTGCAAACAGCGGTGCGTGAGGTAAAGGACCAATACGGTGGGAAAGTGCCGGACACGAAAGAAGAAATTTCTTCACTAAAAGGAGTAGGGCCATACACAAGTGGAGCTATTTTAAGCATTGCTTACGGTGTGCCGGAACCGGCTGTAGATGGAAATGTCATGCGGGTCATATCACGTATTTTATCAATTTGGGAGGATATTGCTAAAGCTTCCTCTAGAAAAATCTTTGAAGAAGCAGTGCGGCAGCTGATTTCAAAAGAAGATCCCTCCTCATTTAATCAAGCATTAATGGAGCTTGGTGCGTTAATTTGTACGCCAACCTCACCTTCTTGTCTTCTTTGCCCTGTACGCGATCATTGTCATGCTTTCCATGAAGGGGTACAACAAGAGCTTCCTGTTAAAACAAAAAAGAAAAACATGAGGCATGTGCATCTTGGAGCGGCTGTGATTGCAACAGACGAAGGGGATGTTCTTATTCAAAAGCGGCCTGAGAGCGGTTTGCTTGCGAATTTATGGGAATTCCCAAATGTCGAGTTAAGTGGAGCTGGAAATCCGAAAATGGAACTAGAGCTATTTTTCCGTAAAGAATATGGTCTTGATGTTGAGTTGCAAGCAGAATCCATTGCTAAAATCCAGCATGTTTTTTCTCATTTAACATGGGATATTGATGTGTATTATGGAAAAATCAAAAAATCACCGGTGACAAAAGAAAAGAGCCAATGGGTCAAGAAGGGAGAAGTAGAGCATTTTGCTTTCTCTGTCTCCCATCAAAAAATTTGGCAAAGAGCACAGGAGGAGGCTAAATCTTAAAGTTAGCTTCCCCCTAAATCAAAAGGAATCTCTGTTCTAGGGGTATTCAATTTGCCACGATGCATGATTTCTTCAACGATATCTTTATGAATGGTTTGTCCTTCCACGTTTAAATAAGGAACGATCGGCTGAAAAGACTGGTGAAAATGGATGAGTTCATTTTCTTTCCAGTCTTTCACAGACATCATAGAAAGCTCAGTTAAATCACGACCAACATACATAAACAGACCTCCTTTTCTAATTAAGGTTCTCATGTTGGTTGTCGACTATGCAAAGAGAAAGTAAAATACAAAAGAGCAGAATGAAAGGAGATTAAGGATGGAACAAAAAGTAGCACTTGTAACAGGGAGTAGCCGTGGTGTTGGTAAGGCGATTGCCCTTGAGTTAGCGAAGCAAGGATATAATTTAGTCATTAACTATGCACGCAGCAAAACAGCTGCACTTGAAACAGCAGAAGAGATCAAAGCATTGGGGCGAGAAGTGCTCGTCGTCAAAGCTAATGTAGGGGATATTGAAAAAATTAGAGCGATGTTTGCAGAAGTAAAGGAAACATTTGGCCGACTAGATGCATTTATTAATAATGCAGCTTCTGGTGTCCAACGTCCAATTATGGAGCTTGAAGAAAAGCATTGGGATTGGACAATGGATATTAATAGTAAAGCGCTATTATTTTGCGCACAAGAAGCGGCTAAGTTAATGGATGAAAGTGGCGGAGGAAGCATCGTGAGCATCAGTTCGCTTGGAGCGATTCGTTATTTGAAAAATTATACAGCTGTTGGTGTTTCAAAAGCGGCAGTTGAAGCATTAACAAGATATTTATCTGTTGAGCTTGCTGAGAAAAATATCGTCGTTAATGCAGTATCTGGCGGAGCGATCGATACAGATGCTCTAAAGCATTTTCCGAACCGCGAAGAGATTTTAGAAGACGCTAGAATCAACACGCCGGCTGGACGAATTGTTCATATTGAAGATATTGTTCATACCGTCATGTTTTTAATTTCAGAGGGCGCCTATATGATTCGTGGACAAACAATCGTTGTAGATGGCGGTCGTTCATTACTTGTATAAAATTTTTTAATTTTTTAGGGATATTTCTTTTCCTTCCGGGACAAATTAATTTTTGTGGAGGTGAAAAGGAATGAAAAATCAACCGAATTTCAGAGGGAAAGCAGCTGCAGGTACAGATGCTAACCAAGTGAGACAACAAAACGCTGCTTCTGCTGCAGGACAAAATGCAGCATTCGGCACAGAATTTGGTGCTGAAACAGATGTTAACCAGGTGAAACAACAAAACGCTCAAGCGGAAGCTCGTAAAAATCAAGCTCCTCAAAACAAGTAAGGAATCCACCTTACACGCCGACAAACTAAAGAAAAAGGTTGTCTCCGAATTAACGGACGACAACCTTTTTCTTTGATTTAATCGTCTCTTTAGTTTTCATTTGAAGCCTAAATCGTTATAATAGTGTAATACAGAGTGTTTGATTTAAATAAATTAAGGAAAAAGTAAAGTCAAAGTGCTTTAAATGAAAGTAGGGGAAAATCATGGCGATTCCCAGAGAAGGTGAATCCATCCAAATACATAGTTACAAGCATGACGGAAATATTCATCGTGTTTGGGAAGAAACCATTGTCTTAAAAGCGAACAACAACCTTGTAATTGGTGGGAATGACCACACGATTGTAACTGAGTCAGATGGACGAACGTGGGTAACAAGAGAACCAGCTATATGTTATTTTCATGCTCGGCAATGGTTTAATATCATTGGGATGCTGAGAACGGATGGCATCTATTATTATTGCAATATTAGCTCTCCTTTTGTGTATGATCATGAAGCGCTTAAATATATTGATTATGATCTTGATATTAAAGTGTTTCCGGATCGATCTTATATTTTACTCGATGAGGATGAATATGCGCAGCACAGCAAGCAAATGAATTATCCAGACGTCATTGATAAAATATTAAAGCGCAACATTGACCATCTTATTTACTTAATTCATCAACAAAAAGGGCCATTTTCAAAGGAATTTATCGATAAGTGGTACGAAAAATACTTAACTTACCGAGGTTGATATCCCTCAATAAAGGGGGACGGCGCCTGTTGAATCTTCAACAGGTTTTTTCTTTTTTTATCGGCTGCATGAAGGTGTAATGTGGACGTGTGCTTTATTTGAATGTAATGAAAACAAGGCGACGTTGATCATGTTTTTAAGAGTAATTCTAACTCCTATGCCGTTAACCAGCGCCTTACGCTTTTCTTAAAAGGGGGAATGAATATGAGTGTGATTAGACGATATATGCAATTTGTGAAGCCGTATCGTTGGCAAATTATCGGTACGCTAGTAATTGGGATTATCAAGTTCGCTTTGCCGCTGATGATTCCAATTTTAATTAAGTATGTCATTGATGATGTGATTGGCAGTGATGTGATGACTGCAGGAGAGAAGCAAGAACAACTATTTCTCATTATCGGCTCAATGTTAGTTGTCTTTACTTTTCTTCGGCCACCTATTGAGTATTATCGCCAATATTTTGCGCAATGGACAAGTAATAAAATATTGTATGACATTCGTGATCGGCTATTTTCACATATTCAACAGTTAAGCTTTAAGTATTATTCAAATACTCGGTCTGGAGAGATTATCTCACGGGTGATTAATGATGTGGAGCAGACAAAGAATTTTGTCATTACTGGGCTGATGAATGTATGGCTTGATGCGGCAACGATTGTGATTGCGATTGGGATTATGTTGACGATGGATGTTAAGTTAACAGTTGTTTCGCTATTGGTGTTTCCTTTTTACGCTGTTTCTGTTCGGTATTTTTTCGGCAACTTGCGCAAGCTGACAAGAGCGCGTTCTCAAGCGCTTGCTGGGGTGCAAAGTTATTTACATGAACGGGTACAAGGGATGTCAGTGATCAAAAGCTTTGCGATTGAAGATTATGAACAAACACAATTTCAAAAGCAAAATAGTCATTTCTTAGAGAAGGCTTTAGATCAGACAAGATGGAATGCGAAGGCGTTTGCTGTTGTCAATACGATTACAGATATTGCTCCGCTTCTTGTGATTGGTTATGCAGGGTATCAAGTCATTCAAGGGAATTTAACAGTGGGAACCATGGCTGCGTTTATTGCCTATATTGACAAGCTGTATAATCCGCTTCGACGATTAGTGAACTCCTCAACCACGATGACGCAATCGATTGCTTCGATGGATCGCGTATTTGAACTTCTAGATGAAACGTATGATATTAAGGATAAAGACGATGCGATTACATGCAAAGATGTAAAGGGGCATATTGTATTTGATGGTGTTGATTTTGCTTATGATGAAGAAGAGAAGGAGGTTCTTCATCAAATCCAACTTGATGTGAAAGCGGGGGAAACAGTAGCCTTTGTCGGAATGAGCGGTGGAGGAAAGTCTTCATTAGTGAGCTTGATTCCACGATTTTATGATGTAACTGCGGGTCGAATTTTACTTGATGGTACGGATATTCGCAATTTTAAAGTACGTAGCTTGCGAGATAATATCGGGATTGTGCTGCAAGATAATATTTTATTCAGTGAATCCGTTCGAACGAATATTTTGCTAGCCAAGCCTGATGCGACAGAGGAAGAGATCATCGCAGCAGCAAAAGCGGCCAATGCCCATGATTTTATTATGAATTTACCTGAAGGATATGATACAAGAGTAGGGGAAAGAGGTGTAAAGCTGTCAGGAGGGCAGAAGCAGCGGATTGCCATTGCTCGCGTATTCTTAAAAAATCCTCCAATTATTATATTAGACGAAGCGACATCCGCCCTTGACCTGGAAAGCGAACACTTAATTCAGGAAGCGATGGAGAAGCTGTCTAAGGATCGAACCACCTTTATCGTGGCACATCGCCTTTCAACGATTACTCATGCCGACCGAATTATCCTTATCGAAAACGGCCAAATCATTGAAAGCGGCACACACGAACAACTCATGAACAAACAAGGACGATATTACAAATTGTACCAGGTGCCTGTCACTCCCCGGGAATCGTCGGAAAGTGTCGAAGTTTCGAGTTCAAATACATGATAAAAGCCAGCCGGACATTCCGGCTGGCTTTTATGCTTCTTCTTCAAGTTCAGGTGGGTCTTCATCGTCATGGTGAAATTTATTATAGCTTGAAATTAAGTGATCGAGATGTTCTAAGTTTTCTCCGTATTCAAGGATAGAAGATAGCACGTGAAGCATATGAATGGATGTATTTATTTCTTCCGTTGGAGCTGCCTTCAATTCATTGGCAAACAGGATCAAAAACTCTTCTCGATTAATACATAGCTCGAATATATCCTCTGTATCGGTTGTCGGCTTTACCTTCCCGATATAACGCAATAATAAATGCTCATGGTAGCTCATTAAACAATCGAGGTGATCTTGCATCATTTTTTGCACAGCAGGCTTCAAATGATAAATTTCATTTTCAAACTGATTCATTCGTCGCAAAATATCAAAGCTTCTCCGAGCAGAAGAAATCATCTTGCGATAGAGCACCATTTTCCGCTTTTTTGCGGTGATGTTTTTTTTCAATGTACCACGGTCTTCTTTGTATAATAAATATAGATGATCAATTTTAATAAGCCGCTCACGAATCTTGCTAATATCTTTCTTCAGTAAATGATATTCTGCACCGTTTCGCATGCTTAAACGAATCCACTTTAATGTATCTTCAGTTACTTGATTAATTTGCATAAATAATTTCGTTTCATATTTAGGAGGTAAAAAGATTAAATTAACGATAAAAGCAGAAAGTACTCCAATCATAATTGTTAAGAAACGAACAGAGGCAAACTGAATAAAATCCTCATTTTGGACTTCCATGATAGCAATCACCGTTACTAAGGCCAATCCGATGGTATTTTCTAAACCCATCTTCAAAATTACGATAATCGCCACAATCGCTGCGAGCCCAACGACTAAAGAGTGAGTACCTAATAGTAGAACAAAGGAAATGGCGATAACAGCCCCAATGATGTTTGCTTGCAATTGTTCAACAACTGTTAAGTATGAACGATAGATGGTGGGCTGGATGGCAAATACGGCTGCAATCCCTGCAAACACTGGAGAAGGAAGGCCTAACAAACCTGAAACAAACAAAGCAAGCACAATGGCAATACCTGTTTTGAAAATTCGCGCACCTAGCTTCATATATTCAGTAATTCCTTTCGTTAATGAAGTATGGTTTCCTTAATAAACGGCTAGAAGAACCGTTAAATAGGAAGCCAATAATGTACTATACAATGGACCGAACCTAATAGCAAGAAATAAACAAAGATTTCTATTTTTTCTTATTTTAAAATAGAGGATTTAAGCAAAATGAAGGGGTAGACTAGGAGAAATGTGGATCATGAAACAAGCAGCAAAACGCTGTCTGCTGCTTGTTTGAATGATTAAAGTTGAGAAAAAGCGTAATCTACTGCTTTTAACGTCGTTTGAATATCTTCTTCCGTATGCTCGGTTGTTAAGAACCAAGCTTCGTATTTAGATGGTGCTAAGTGAATGCCTTGGTTCAGCATTAATTTGAAGAAACGACCGAACATTTCACCATCGGTTGCTTCCGCTTGCTCGTAATTGACGACGGTTTCCTTCGTGAAGTAGATCGTCAATGCGCCTTTTAAGCGGTTGAGTGTAATTGGTGTATTATATTTTTTCGCAGAAGCTAAAATTCCTTCTTCAAGAATTGCTCCTAATCGGTCCAGTTCTTCATAGACACCTTCTTTTTGTAAGACTTCGAGGCAAGCAATTCCCGCTAGCATGGAAGCTGGATTTCCAGCCATCGTTCCTGCTTGGTACGCTGGACCGAGTGGAGCGACTTTTTCCATAATTTCGATGCGGCCGCCATAAGCACCAATTGGCATACCGCCGCCGATAATTTTGCCAATAGCCGTTAAGTCTGGATAAATGTCTAATAGATCTTGAGCACCGCCATAAGTGAAGCGGAAACCTGTAATAACTTCATCAAAAATAAGAAGGGAACCCGCTTCGTGAGTTAATTCTTTCACTTGTTGTAAAAAGCCTTCTTTCGGTTCAACAATCCCAAAATTACCCACAATTGGCTCGATTAAAACAGCAGCAATTTGGTCGCCCCATTTATCTAGTGCTTCTTTTAATGGCTCAATTTCATTGAAAGGTACGGTGATCACTTCTTGAGCGATGCTTTTTGGTACGCCTGCTGAATCTGGTGTTCCTAATGTCGAAGGACCAGATCCTGCTGCCACTAATACTAAATCAGAATGGCCGTGGTAACAGCCAGCAAATTTAATAATTTTATCTCGCCCTGTATAGGCGCGTGCCACACGAATCGTTGTCATTACCGCTTCTGTTCCACTGTTAACGAAGCGAACCTTTTCCATTGCTGGCATTGCTTCTTTTAACATTTTAGCAAATGTGACTTCATATGGAGTGGGTGTTCCGAATAACACCCCGTTTTCTGCCGCTTGTTTAATTGCTTCTGTAATATGAGGGTGAGCATGTCCCGTGATGATTGGTCCGTAAGCCGCTAAATAATCGATATATTTATTGCCGTCCACATCCCAAAAATAGGCGCCTTGTCCTTTTTCCATAGCAACAGGTGAGCCGCCGCCCACTGCTTTATAAGAACGAGAAGGACTGTTAACTCCGCCTACAATATGTTCTAATGCTTCTGTATGTAATTGTTCCGACTTGGAAAAATTCATTGTACTACCTCCTTATTTTTTCACTCCCTTTCCATTTTAGACCCGCCATCCTGTTTAAGCAATTCATAAAAAATATCGATGCTGCGTATAGTGGAAGGAAAGAAGGCGAAAAGGAGAGGTGAGGATGACTGCTATGATTTTCAGTGCGGTCGTATTATGTGTAGGGGTGAGTGTAAGGGGGTTTTTTGTACAAGGACAACCTCAACATCGCTATCTTTCCCTCTACTATTTTGTTTACTTTGGTCTCCTATATTTAACGGTCATGATTGGTTTTGCTCTTATTTATGTCATTTTGAATATAAATGGCTATACCGTATGGACAGAAGTCACCCTTAATCAATTGCCATTTTGGGAGCGTTTTTTTACTTCCTTATACTTTAGTGGGATTACTTTATTTTCTGTCGGATATGGAGATATCGTTCCTGAAGGAGTAGGACGTTGGGTAGCTCTGGTAGAAGCGTGGACAGGCTATACGATTCCAACGGCCTTTGTTGTTCGAACGATGCTAGAAAAAGAAACATAACTTGTTTATTCCGCATTAACGGGCTGTAAGGCCCCCACTGATTGAAGTTTCACTTTATATTTGCTATCTGATTTCTGATCCGTTACGCTAAAGTTGAATTCATTTTTAGCTAAGGGGGAAGAAATATATGACAGTTATGATAGGTGACATGGCACCAGATTTTACATTGCTAGCAAATAGTGGAGAAAACGTTCGATTATCCGATTATAAAGGGAAAAATATCGTCTTATATTTTTATCCAAAAGATATGACACCTGGCTGTACGACACAAGCATGTGATTTTCGCGATCAGCATGCGAACTTCAGTGATTTAAATACAGTTATTTTAGGAATTAGTATAGATCCGGTAGAACGTCATCAGAAGTTTATTGAAAAATATGATTTACCTTTCTTGTTATTAGCGGATGATGAGCACAAAGTGTGTGAGCTGTATGATGTATGGAAACTGAAGAAGAACTTTGGAAAAGAGTATATGGGGATTGAACGTTCGACATTTGTGATTGATACGGAAGGCAAGCTTGTGAAGGAGTGGAGAAAAGTAAAGGTAAAAGGCCATGTAGAAGAAGCGCTTCAATTCATTCAAAATGAGATGAGCCAATGAAAACGGTCTTTACTTTTCGACCTCCACGAAGCTTGCAAGCACGATTAATAGAAAGATATCCGTCGATTGAATTTATGTTTTATAAAACGGTGGAAGAAGCAGAGGAGTTATCGGATGCGGAAATCATTGTTACCTTTGGCGAGAATTTAACTCCTCAGCGTATTGAAGCATGCAAGCAATTAAAATGGGTCATGGTCGCTTCCGCGGGACTAGAAAAAATGCCACTTGCATCATTAAGCGAAAAAGATATATTAGTCACCAATGCAAGAGGTGTACATAAAATTCCGATGGCGGAGTTTACTCTCGGCTATTTGCTGAATCATGTCAAACGGTTCCTAGAACTTCAGAAGCTTCAAGGTGAATCGACTTGGAATAAGCGTTTGCCAATCGGTGAATTAGCTGACCAAACACTTCTTGTCTTAGGCACTGGAGCCATCGGAAGTGAGATTGCGCGCTTAGCGGCTGCTTTTCGAATGAAGACGATTGGAATAAATCGCAGCGGGCGAATAGCCGACTCTTTTTCTAATGTTTATCAAATAGATCAGCTGTTATCGGTTTTGCCTGAAGCAGATTTTGTCGTTTCGATCTTACCTAGTACGAACGAGACGAAACATCTATTGAAAAAAGAACATTTTCAAGCGATGAAAAAAACGGCGGCATTTATTAATATCGGACGGGGAGATGTGTTGGAGGAACAAGTGTTAATGGATGCGTTAAATGAAGAGGAAATTGCTCATGCATATCTGGATGTGTTCGTACAAGAGCCTTTACTAGAGGAACACGCCTTCTGGAACCATGAAAAAATTACGGTCACTCCTCACATTTCAAGTATCACACCGCAATATTTGCCTCGGGTTTTTGAAATTTTTGAGTACAATTTAGATCAATATTTGCAAGGGCAAGGTATTTATAAGAATAGAGTAGATATCAATCGAGGATATTAAGTGATGAAGAAAAACCTGAAAAGATCATCTTTTCAGGTTTTTCTTCAAATAGGAGGGCATTGCATAGCGGTTCAGATAAGTTGTCCATATTGACAAATGATGTAGGAAACTAGTACACTAATTATAAATATTATAATATAATAATACCTTTTAGAAAGAAATGAGGTGCATGACTGTGTCCCATGAACATGATCATTTAAAAGAAGCATTGGATACGTTAAAAGAAACTGGGGTTCGAATTACGCCTCAACGTCATGCGATACTTGAATATTTAACTCAATCTATGACTCACCCGACCGCAGATGATATTTATAAAGCACTCGAAGGAAGATTCCCTAACATGAGCGTCGCTACTGTTTATAATAACTTACGAGTGTTTCGTGAAGTTGGCTTAGTGAAGGAATTGACTTATGGTGATGCATCGAGCCGTTTTGATTTTGTAACGACAGATCATTATCACGTCATCTGTGAAGAATGTGGAAAGATTGTTGATTTTCACTATCCGGGTTTAGATGAAGTAGAACAACTAGCATCGCATGTCACAGGATTTAAAGTTAGTCATCATAGAATGGAAGTTTACGGAACTTGTCCGGACTGTACGCTAAAAACAGAAATTCATTAAAAAAGATTATGTCAATGAAAATGCCAAGAACCTTCTTGGCATTTTCATGTTTATATGTGTTTTACAAAGCAGTTTCTTCTCATGGCGCACATAATGATCGCTAAATTTTCTTCTTTTTCTTCCGTAATTCTCTCTTGCGGAGAGAGGCCCAAAAACTAGCGATACGCAGTGTTTGGCTTCACTTGATTACACGTAAAGCGAACGGAACGAAATCCTTCGACAGATCGAATCAATAATCACTGCACTTTCGCTTTTTCTCAATCTCTTTTCTAGAATAAGTTATACACATAAAAATCCCCTCGTGTCATTTCATCACTGATCTGACCCAATAAAGTTAGACAAATAATTTTAGGCAGCTTCTAAGACTTGAGTTCGGTATTCTACTGGGCTCAGGTCTTTTAATTTTGCCTTCATTCGTTTGTGATTGTAATACTCAATATAATCTTCCAACTCTTTTTCAAAATGCTCCATACTCTCAAACTCTTGTAAGTATAGTAGCTCAGACTTTAATAAGCCGAAGAAATTTTCAATTACGGCATTATCTAGGCAGTTGCCCTTACGGGACATACTTTGTATAATTTGGTGATCTTGTAATGTTTTCTGATACTTTTTCATTTGATAATGCCAGCCCTGATCGGAATGAAGAATGAGCTTATCTTCTGGTTTCAAACGTTTAATCGCCTCATCTAACATATCACCCACGAGTTGATAAACGGGTCTACTCATAACTTTGTACGCAATAATTTCGCCATTACACAAATCGAGAACAGGAGATAGATAACGCTTTTCTCCAAATAGATGGAATTCAGTCACATCTGTTACCCATTTTTGATTCATTTTGTTTGCGTGAAAATCACGTTGTAATACGTTCGGCGCGATTTTACCTACGTTTCCTTTATAAGAACGGTACTTCTTCATACGTACCATGCATTTTAAGCTAAGTTCATTCATTAAACGATTGATGGTCTTCGGATCATGTGTAAAACCATATTTCTTCAGCTCTTTTGTGATGCGACGATACCCGTATCGACCTTTGTGTTCATGATAAATCTTCTTAATTGCCTCTTTTACATCGGCGTATTTATCCACTCGGTTTAATCTTTTTTCCCAATAATAATAAGTGCTGCGTGGAATACCTGCGACTTCAACTAAATCCACAACGTCATACTGACACTTTAATTCGAAAATTACTTGCGCTTTGATTTTGTTTGTAATTTTTCCTGCATTTGAACTAAAGTATTCAACTTTTTTAAGTAAGCATTCTCCATTTCTAAACGCTCAATCTTCGCTTGTAACGCTTCTACTGATCCTTCAGCTGGTGGCAATTTATTTGTTTCTTTCTTCATAGATGGACGCCCCTTTTTCTTTGGTTTTAGCGCGTCCAATCCTTCTGTCTTAAGCAACTGATCCCATTTATGAATAGTACTGGGGGAAGAAATATTAAATGTGCTTGCAGTTTCTCGAAGAGACGCGCCCGTTTCGTTCATAA